>RGQD01000250.1 GCA_010030205.1 Betaproteobacteria bacterium | reverse complement strand
CGCGATGCCCATGACCCTGCTACCGCGGCGACGGGCCGCTGCAAACCTCACTTCGCGAGCTCGACCCGAAGCCGCGCATTGGGCGCCTCGCCAAACATCTCCGGCGCGTACATGGCTTCGACCCGCGACGGTGGCAGCGAGAAATCGCCGGCGTTGTTGAGCCGGATCGTGTACTCGATCTTGACCACGCCTTTGGGCAGATAAGCGTGGTAGCTGCGGAAGGACTCGAAGCTTCGCTCCTCGAACGCTGGCCAGCTGTCGCCGCTCTTTTTCTCGCGCTGCGTCGCGATCTCGGAGTCGCGCCCCAGGCCGCTGCCCAGGATCGTCGCGCCAGCAGGCACCGGATCGGTGATCACCACCCAGCTCATGTCTGCGCCAGCCCGGACTTCGAGCGCGATGCGCAACACATCACCCCGGGTGTAACGGCCCGCAGGCAAAGCCTTGTTGGCTTGCTCGACCGGCGTGATGGTCTTGGTGATCTGGTAGCCGGCGTTGAAGGCCTGCTTGAGCGGCACCGCCGCGATCGATTGCAGCGTGAGCCAGGGCTTGCCAGTACCCTGGTGACTCACGCTCAGCGTGTCAGCGGCCTTGCCCCAGGGCAGCGACAGGCTGCGCAGATCGCCAAGGCTTGCCGGGGCAGCACCGGCGGCGGTCTTGAGCCGGTCGAGCTGGCGCCAGTCGACACTTGCCGCCGCTGTGCTGGTGCTCGCTTTGGTGCTGCCGGTCACCGCAGCGGACTCGAATTTGGTGGAAAACTTTTCCAGTGCCAAGCCACCCCACAGGTTGGCGGTGGTCGTGCCCCAGGCGCCACCTTGCTGGCGGCCGATCAAGCCCTTGGCCAGTCGGCCCATGTCGTCCTGCCAGCCTGGTTCGTCGATCACCGACAGCAGCAGGCGGGCGCTGTCGTCATCGCCACTGTGCATCAGCCACCACCAGGGGTCGCGGTCGGTGCTCAACACCATTCGGCTGCCTTGAAAGCTGAGGCGCGAGCGAAGGATCTGTTGTGCCTGTGCAAGCTGCTTGTCGCGGTCGGGCACATCCTGCACACGCTTGAGGATGTTGATCCAATCGATCAGCGCATGGGTAGGCCACTGGTTGGGCAACAAGGCGATGGCGCCCAGCATGCGGCCCTGCACCTTGCCGTAGCGCGACAGCGCTTCGAGCGCGGCGAGCTTGCGAACATCCAGGTCCTTGCGTGGGCTCCAGAAATTGCGTTGTATCCGGCCCTCGACGAAGGCCAGCAGGCCGCGCTCCATCGACGTGCGCAGCGCGTCGCTCAACGCGAAAGCGGGGTTGATGCTGGCGGCCTCATGGCTGGCGGCCAGCAAGTAAGCGGTCAAGGTATCGCTGCCATGCTGGTCCTCGCCACCGCGCGGCGGGAAGTAATCGGCCAGACCGTCGCTGTCTAGATAGCCCGGAATCTGCGCCAGCACCGCCTGCCACTGCTTGAGGTCGCGCAGGCCGATTGCCTGGCTGGCTTTTTGCTCGAGACAGGTATAGGGGTAGCGAGCGAACCAGTCGCGCACACCCGGCAGACCCTCGGCCAGCCTGGGTTGCAAGCTCAGCTTCAGGCCGCCGCGGCCGGGCAGGGCATCGGCGGGTGCTGCCAGGTCTAGGCTGAACAAGCCGTCGAGCTGGACCAGCGTGGCCTGCCCAACCTTCAGTGGCACCGCCGGGACAATGCGCTGGCGCGACTTCAACGCGTCGCGCGCACCGCCGACCAGGTCCCGGGCTTCAATCTCCCACAGAATGGCCTCGAAGCGCGAGCCCGCCAGCTGCGCCGGCGCGGTCACCGACCAGGCCACTTCGCGCGCATCGCCGGCGGGAATGTCCACGGTCTGCGCGGGCAAATCCAGCAGCGTCGCGCGGGGCTTGACCTCGACTTTCATCGCCCGCTGGCTGGTGTTGCGCAGCGTGAGTTGGGCACGGAACTGGTCGTCCTCACGCACCAGCGGCGGCAACCCGCTGATGATCTGCAGGTCTTGTGTGCTGCGGATGCTGGTGCTGCCCGTGCCGAACAGGCCTGTCGCGGCATCGGCCACCGCGACGATCTTGAACGTGCTCAGCGCGTCGTTGAGCGGCACCGTGACAACAGCCTGGCCGTTGCCGTCGAGCTTGACCGCCGGAGCCCACAACAGCAAGCTGTCGAGCAACTCACGCGAGCTGCTGAACCCGCCACCGCCGCCGGCGGGCACCGCCTTGCGACCGTAATGCCGGCGGCCGATGATCTCGGTCTGCGCGGTAGAGGTGTCCACCCCCCAGGCGCGGCGCTGCAGCATCGCGTCGAGCAGGTTCCAGCTGTTGTTGGGCATCAAGGCCAGCAAGGCCTGGTCGACGGCGGCCACCGCCACCTCGGCATTGGCAGCAGGCGCGCCATTGGGCAGCTTGACGCTGATGCTGACCTTGGCCTGGCTGCGCACGGCATAGCTCTCTTGGTCAGCCTTCACGCTGACCTCGAGTTGGTGGGCTTTGTTGCCCACCCGGATCTCGGCGACGCCCAGCCTGAAAGCCGGTTTGCTCAAGTCCACCAGCGCGGTGGGGGCCAGGTACTCACGGCCGTCGACCCAAAACGATGTCCACCACTCGCGCGGCGCCTTGAAACCCCAGGTGAAGAAGCTGTACCAAGGCACTTCTCGCAAGCGCCCGCGCAGCGCCAGCACGCTGACATAGACATTGGGCCCCCAGCCATCCTTGACCTTCAGGCTGATGCTGGGGTCTTGGCCGCTGAGTTGCACGACCTGCGTCTCGAGAATCCCCTCGCGCTCGACCGCCACCCAGGCGCTGGCCGCGCGAAATGGCATGCGCACCTGGAACCTGGCGGTCTCGCCAGGCTGGTAACTCCGCTTCTCGGGCAGCAGGTCGATGCGATCGTGGTTCTCAGACCCGAACCACATTTCGCCCCGCCCGGTGACATACACCGAGTTGGCGGCCTGGGCGCTGTTGCCCGCGCTGTCTTTGGCCGTCACGATGAGTTCGACCTCCCCCGAGGCCGCCAGGCTCGACTCGCAGCGCAGCAAGCCTCCCGCGTCGCTCTTGCCCTCGCACAAGATGCCCAGGTCCTTGCTATTGGTCTTGCTGTCGTAGGTGTAGAAGCCCCCGACCATGCGCTTGCGCGCGGTGGTGTAGCTTCGCTCGACACCTTTGACCTGCAGCGCCACACCAGCCAATGGTTTGCCGCGCAAGTCCAGCGCCAGTGCCTGGAAATTGATTTTTTGACCCATGGAGAGCCAGTTTTCGGTCTTGATGCCGGCGATCACCGCAGCAGGCCACAGCGTCTGGGTGCTGCGCAAGGTCTGCCATTCGCCGTTCGGGTCGGCATAGCTCGCCTCCAGCAACAAGTCTTGCGCCTGCGCGATGGCAGGCAAGCCCTCGAGCGTCAGCTTGCCAGCACCTTGCTTGTTCAGCAGCAGCGGCAGCTTGTCGGCGACGACACGCGCGTCCTGCCCAGCATCGGTCTGGTCCTGGCCATCGGGGTTCTCGACAGGCCTGCGCGGGTTGCGAAAGCTGAAGTCGGGGAAATCCTCGTAGCTCAGCGACTTGCTGCGCAGCAGCGCCGAAACACGAACTGGCAGGTTGACCGCCGCACCGCCCGCCACATAACTGACCTGCACGTCCAGCGGCAGCGTCTTGACATTGACCAGCGGCTGCTTGTCGGACGGCGTCACCCGGCCATCGAGCAGCGGCAGGCGGAACTCTTCGACGCGGAACTCAGCGCTGACCTGGCTGCGCTTGCCTCGCAGTTCGACCTGGTACAGACCCAGCTTGGCCGCGGCCGGGATCGCAAAGCTGCTCTCGGCGCTCTGCCCACCGGTGGCGGTCTTGCGCCAGACCAGGGCTTGGGTGTACTCCTGGCCACTTCCCACATGCGTTAGCACCAAACTTGCGGGCGGATCAGACATCAAGCCAAAGCCCTGCGCTGTCTCGCTGCGCAGCAGATGCTTCATCGAAACGGTTTCACCGGCACGCAGCAAACTGCGGTCCAAGATGGTGTGGGCACGAACATCGGACAGGGCCTGGCGGCTGGTCGGCAAGTTGAAGCGCCAGGGCTCTATGCCGCGGTGCCAGTCGCTCCAGGTGAAAGCCAGGTCCTCAACCAGGCCCTTGCCGCCTGCTGCGGGCTGTGAGGCCCGCGCACTGACGAAATACGCGTCGTGATAAGCGCCTTCGGCGCCGCAGCTCGGGGGCTCGGAAGAAAGACCGCCCAGCGCTGCAAGACCCTGCGAATTGGTCACCCCACGGCCGACCTCACGCCCCTTGCAATCGGAGACGCGCACCTGGGCGTTGGCGACCGACGCGCCCTTGTCCAGCGTGGTGACCCAAGCCATCGCGTTTTCACGCCCAAGCTTGAAATGCACGGCCAGATTGGTCACCAGCACCGAGGTACGCACCACCATGGTTCTGGCAGCGCCATGGCGTTCGTCTAGCAGCGATGCGCCCAGTTTTGGCGACGCGATCTCGACCACATGGAATCCAGCTGACAAGGGGATGCCCACCACTTCAAACGGCCTGGCCTCCTTGCTCGATGGGGTCGGCAAGTCCAGTGTCTTGACCCCGGCTTGGCCTTGCAGCAGCGAGATCATCCGCGTTTGCAGCTGCTCCACCTGGCCCTTGGGCACAGGTTCGATCATCTGCGGCAGCGCGCTCTTGACGTCCTGCCGCGCGGTTCGGCGCGTCACCGTGAAGTTGTCGTAACGCTGCACTTTCTGGAACCAGGCGATGATGTCGGCGTCGGTGCTGGGCATCAAACTGCTGACCTTGCCGCCAACCGGCGCCGCAGCGCTGTTGCGCGCCTCAACGGCCATGCCTTTGACCGACAGCGCTTGCTCGACACCGCGCAAAGTCACCGGCAGCAAGGCCACGCCATCAGGTTCGGCCATACGCTCCAGAACGCCGAACGGTGCGGCCGAGAACTTGGCCAGCGGCGGCATGCGGTCGATCGACACGGCCAAAGGGAAACTGCCCGCGTTGTGCAAGCTGCGCCCCGATGCATCCTTGAGCCCCTGGGGCATTGCCAGCGTCAGCGCCGCCTGCTCGGCAAAGGGGGCGTTGAAGCTGACGGCGTCGAGCAAGCGCTCTTCATCACTCGATGCAGGGCCGCTCTTTTCGAGCACCGGCGCGTAGCTTCGCTGGTCGGACTTCAGCGTGATGCCGGCCAGCAGCTTGGCTGCCACCGGCGCGCTGAAGCGCAGGCTCAGCGGGCGTATCGGCAGGCAGCCGCTGTTGGCGTTCTCTCGCTCGCAGCTGAAGGTGGCTGTGAACGGCTCTCGAACCCGGAAGTCGAAGCGATTTTCGACGCTATTGGCCATGCCCGAAGCCATGCCAGGCCCAGCCGGCGTGCTGACGCCTTTGCCGTACACCAGTTGCATCTTCGTCCCAGGCGTCAGCGTGCGCTTGCACGCCAGCGTCACCACATTCAAGCGGTCTGCCGCCGGGTCCAGCCCCAGCGCCTTGAGCATCGCGCTGCGGTCTTGGCCCGAGACCAGGCGAACGGCAACGCGTTCGCCCAATCCTTCGACAGCGCACCAGACGTTGGCCTGCACACTGGCGGGCGTGGCCGGGCCGTTCAGATGCAGCACGAAGTGCTGGTCTTCTTCGACCGGCTGGCTTTGGTCAGGAACGATGCGCTGCACGAACGGACCGCCGGTGTTGAACTTGAAGCTGGCCGGGCCGGCCAGTTCAACGCCTTTGACCGACCGCAGGCCAGCCCGCAGTTGCAAGCTGCAAGACACGCCAGGCGGCAGGTCATTGTCCAGATCGAAGGACCAGCTGCGGTCGTTGAGCCAGCGCCCGGAGCCCTTGGTCAGCTGCGGATCGCTGCAGTTCAGGGCCAGCGGTGCTTCGGCTTTGGCGTCACCAAAGATGACAGCGCTGTCGTCGAACTTGACCACCACCTGACGCACCCGCGCCACCTGACCTTGCGGCGACAAGCTCACGACCTGAAAGGCCTGCGCTGGCAAGGCCAGCATGATCAGCCACAGCGCAGCAAGCCAGGACAGGCAAGAGATGGGCAAGGATTTTTTCACGGCCGCGAATGAACTTCTGAGCGCCCCAAGGCCGGCCGAAGCCGGCCGCCCCCCGTGGGGATCAAGCCGCAAAGCCACATTTGCTTGAGAGACAGCGTTCATTATCGCGACCTCAGCCATCGCGGGCAGCTGCGATGCGCGAGACCGCCGACAGGATGCAGGCTTGCAGGCTTGCGGCCTTTTTCTGCGACGCTAACAGCGCTGGGCAGGGGCGACCCCAAGCGGTGTCGCCAGCGCCTCAGGCGCCAAGGCTTCAGACCCTCAGGCGCCATGCAACAGCGCCTGGGGCTGATCCTTGATTACTTGTACGACTGACCGGTGGCCTGCGTGATCCAGCGACCGTTCTGGATTTTCGCGACCAAAGCGGTGTTCACGCCCAAGTGGTTCGTCGGTGAGAAGTGCACCGACGGGCCACCGAAGATGTCGCGGAACTCCTTGCCGGACTCCAACGCGGTGATCATCGACTCGGTCGTCAAGGCCTTGCCAGCCAGCTTCGCATAGAAGGCGAAAGCCATCACGCCGTTGTAGCCGGTGGTGGTTTGCAGGTTGGGGTCGATGCCGAACTTCTTCTTGTAGGCCTCGACATAGGCCTTGACCTCGCCTTTGGCGGTGTCGGGGTAGAAGATCTCGGTTGAACCGATGCCGTAAATGCCCTCGGTGGTTTCCTTGCCTAGGTCGTGAAGGTCGGGCACATAGCTCGGCGAGGACACCACGAAACCAGGCTTCCAGCCGAGCTTCTGCGCCACGGAGAGAATGCCGACGGTCTCACGCACCACCGAACCCAGGGCGACCATGTCGCAACCGTCGGCCTTCATGCGGGCCACCTGCGAGTTGAAGTCAGTGGCGCCGCGCTTGAAAGACACCTGCGTGCCGGGCGGTATCTTCAGGGCCTTGAGCTGGTCGTCGAAGGCGTCGGTGAAGTTCTTGCCCATCTC
>RGQD01000249.1 GCA_010030205.1 Betaproteobacteria bacterium | reverse complement strand
ATGGACGCTTTCGACAAGGTGATCAACGTCGACCAGAGCCCGATCGGCCGCACGCCGCGCAGCAACCCGGCCACTTACACAGGGCTGTTCACGCCGATCCGCGAGCTGTTTGCCGAGGTGCCGATGGCGCGCGAGCGCGGTTACGGCTCGGGGCGATTCAGCTTCAACGTCGGTGCGGCTTCCGGCGGCGGGCGCTGCGAGGCCTGCCAGGGCGACGGCGTGCTCAAGGTCGAGATGCACTTCCTGCCAGATGTCTACGTGCCCTGCGACACCTGTGGCGCCAAGCGCTACAACCGCGAGACGCTCGAGGTGGCTTACAAGGGCCGCAACATCCACCAGGTGCTGGCGATGACGGTCGAAGAAGCGCGTGGCTTTTTCAGCGCCGTGCCCACGCTGGCGCGCAAGCTGCAGACCTTGCTCGAGGTCGGACTGGGCTACATCACGCTGGGCCAGAGCGCGACCACGCTGTCAGGCGGCGAGGCGCAGCGCGTCAAGCTGGCGCTGGAACTGAGCAAGCGCGACACCGGCCGCACGCTCTACATCCTCGACGAGCCGACGACCGGCCTGCACTTCGCCGACATCGAGCTGTTGCTGCGCGTGCTGCACCAGCTGCGAGACGCCGGCAACACCATCGTCGTGATCGAGCACAACCTCGACGTGATCAAGACCGCAGACTGGCTGATCGACATGGGGCCCGAGGGCGGCGCAGGCGGTGGCCAGGTGCTGTCGGTCGGCCCGCCCGAGGTGATCGCAGCCTGCGAGGGCAGCCACACCGGGCGCTTTTTGAAACCCCTGCTGGCAGCGGACCGCAGGCCACCTACACTGATTTCCCCGCCCACAGGAGCCTGTTGATGAACACCGTGATCGAGTATTTCTTCACCCCCCAATCGCCCTGGTCTTACTTCGGCCACCAACGGCTGCAGGACATCGCAGCGGCTGCGGGCGCGACCGTCGAATTGCTGCCGGCCGACTACGGCCGGATCTTTCCCGTCTCCGGCGGCCTGCCCTTGCCCAAGCGGGCGCCGCAGCGCCTGGCCTACCGCCTGGTCGAGCTGCGTCGTTTCAGCGAGCAACTGGGTATCGCGCTGAACCCGCAGCCTACGCATTTCCCGGTAGCCGGTGACGACGTGGCGCGCTTGATCATCGCGGTGCAACAGCACGATGGCAGCGCCGCAGCGCTGGCTTTCACTGGCGCGGTGATGCGTGCGCTGTGGGTCCAAGACCGCCACATTGCCGACCCCGCGACGCTGGCCGCGCTGCTGGCCGAGCAGGGCTTGAGCGCCCAGCGTCTGGCTGATTCGAAAGGCGCACCAGCGCAGCAAGCCTACGACGCCAACACCGAACGCGCGATCGCGCTGGGGGTGTTCGGTGCACCGACATATGTGATCGCCGGCGAGCTGTTCTGGGGCCAGGACAGGCTGGACTTCGTCGCGCGCCGCCTCGGTGTCGCACGACCCTGACGCCAGGGCGCAAGCGCGCACCGGATCGCGGCGCGGGTGGATGCGCTGCAGGTCAACCCGGGTCGGACGGCAACAGTTCCAGCAGGTCTTGCTTGAGCATCCACAGGCTGGTGTAGCGGCGCTTGCCGTCTGAGGCCTCGTCGTCGGTCCACAGTTCGGCGAGCGTCACCCCGCCGACGGCGGCGTGGAGCTGCCGGGCCACTTCAAGCTGCGACACCATCACCTCCATGCCGGGCAGCAGCGGCTGCGTGTCCCCGGCGGCGAGCAAGTCCAGGCCACGGGCGGAGGTTCGCACCCTCTCCTGGCCTTGCAATACCCGGGACGGGTAGTGGGCGAACTGGCTGCCGAGGTCCATGCACAGCGCGTCGGGCACGGGCGCCTGGCGCACGAAGCCTTGCACGAGTTCGTCCCAGATCCGCTCCAGCCGTTGGATCACCAGGCGGTAGTCGTAGGTCGTCAGGAAGCGGTGGCGGGCGGCCTGCCCCAGCGTTGCCCGCAGCCCAGCGTCCTGAAACATCCGCTCAAGGCCCGCTGCCAGCCCCGCAACATCGACCACTGTGGCCTGCGCCACGTAGCGATGGAAGCTCAAGTCGTCCATGATGGGGTGCAAGGCCTCAAGCGCCTCATGCCGAACCCAGGCTGTCGGCACCCGCAGCGCCACGTCGTCAGTGGCGATTTCCCGGTAACCGTTCCAGTCGGAGACCAGCAGCGCAAGCCCTGCTCGCAACGCTTCGAGCAAGGTCAGCCCGAAGGTTTCCTGCGGGTTGTCGGCCACAGAGACGAAGAAGTCCGACATGCAAAACAGCGCCGCCTTGTCTGCCTCGCTGGTGTCGGGCAGGAACATGATCTTGTTGTCCACCTGCAGCAGCCGAGTCCAGAGCTGAACCATCGCAAGATAGTCCGGCGAGTGCGTGGCGCCCGCGAGGATCAGCCGCCACGGACGCTGGCCCGCCTGCAGGCGTCTGAAGGCTTGAACCAGTGGGAACAAGTCCATCTTGTCGAAGTCGGAGAAGCGACCGAAACACAGCGCCACGACCTCGTCCGGCCTGATGCCCGCAGCCTGTCGCATCGCCGCGCGGTCTAGCGCTGGCGCGTCATCTTCCAGCCCCAGCGGCACCTGCTCGAGGCGGACCTGCGGCTTTGGCACAGCCAGGCCTTGTTCGATCTGCGCAAAGCCATTGCGCAGCGCTTGCCGGCCAGCCTGCGACGAACAGATGATGGCATCGCCGATCGTGGCGCCCGTGTGCGCGAGCTCCAGGTAGCGGCTCATGTAGTCGTGGTAGCTGATCGAGTGGATGAAGGCGGTCACCGGGAACCCGGCACCGAGCCGATTGCGCACGCGGCACAAGGCGTTGAATCGATTCACATGGTCGCTTTGGTGGAATACCAGACCCTGCTGGCCAGCCACCTGCGCAGGCAAGTCGACGATGTCGAACACCCGAACCTTGTCGGCCACGCCGAGCTTGCGAATCCAGTCGCCTTGTTGCGACTCGAAGTGCCTGATATGCGAGGCGTTGGACAGAAAAAACCAGTACTCATCGAAGCTGCCGTGCCGCAGTAACGCGCGCAGAAAGCGGTGGTTGGCGACGTTCCGCCCCACCACGCCCACTGCCTGGGTCGGCATCACGTGATCGTCGAGACTTGCCCAAATCTTCATGGCCATCTATCGCATCCGTCTGGTCGACCGGCGCGACTTTTTAAGCGCGCTGTCTGGGCCGGTGTGAATGCAGCGCCAGACCGCGCCTGGCCGGCCTGTCCTGGACCGCCGGCCATGGCCATCGTCTGGGGCGCTGGCGCTAAAAAGCCGGCGCAGGGCCGGCTTTTCAACATTGATCGACGGGGGCCAGCCCCGCCAGTCATCACTTGAGGTGCGCGCTGATCAGCTTGGTCATCTCGAACATCGTCACCTGATCAGCCTTGAAGATTTCTTTGAGCTTGGCGTCAGCGTTGATCATCGTCTTCTTGGCTTCGTCTTGGAGCTTGTTCTTCTTGATGTATTCCCAGATCTTCTTGGTCACCTCGGTGCGCGGCATGGGCTTGTCACCAATGACCGCAGCAAGCTGGGCGCTGGGCGTCACGGCTTTCATGAAAGCAGCGTTGGGCGTGCGCTTGACAGCTGGTGCTGCCGTCGTGGCTGCGGGAGCCTTCTTGGCCGTCGCGGCCTTTTTCGCAGTTGCCATGTCGTTTCTCTCCAGAATATGTGGTTGTGGGGCGGTGATCTGGGTCGCAAGCGATGCCCGCGTTTCTCTCAGCTCCGCTGGGGGGTGATGGTACTGCGCGGCAATGCCGCTGAGAAGCGTTTTGCCCAGGTAAATCAGCATTGGCGACCATGCCGGCAGTGTTTTTGGCTTGGGCAGACTGCTTTCGCCGGGTTTTCGGGTGTCCAGCGCTGCTGCTGGCCTTGTTCGAATGTCTGGCTGCCAGTCTTGCAGGCGGCGCTTCGGCCCAAGTGGCAGACGGGCGGGCTGTATGCTTGCGGGCATGAAACTGATCCTGCGTTGGTTGCTGCTGGCCGCTGCCTTGCTGCTGCTGGCCAATCTCAAGCTCGGTGTCACGGTGGCGAGCTTCGGTGCGGCGATGGTCGCAGCGTTGGTGTTGGGCCTGCTCAACACCCTGGTGCGCCCCTTGCTGGTGCTGCTGACGCTGCCGGTGACGGTGTTGTCGCTGGGTTTGTTCCTGTTTGTGATCAACGCGCTGATGTTCTGGTCGGCGGCTGGCGTGCTCGACGGCTTCAAGGTCACGGGTTTCGGCGCCGCCTTGATCGGCTCCTTGATCTACAGCCTGTGCGGCATGGTCATCGATGTGGCCATGGAGCGGCTGTTCAGCCGCTCCGACGCCTGAGCCCAGCGGCTGTTCAGCCGCTCCGACGCCTGAGCCCAGCGGCTGTTCAGCCGCTCCGACGCCTGAGCCCCGTCGCGCTATTCCTGCGGCTCGCGCTGCGGCCCGCTTCGGCGCTGTTCGGCCACCAACGTACGGCGCTGCGCCAGCAGGTCGCGCAGCCTGGCGTCGATCACCGAAGCCTCGATGAAATCGGTGACCGCGCCACCCTTGCGCGCGAACTGCTGGCCGGCACGCAGCCGGTCGATCGCGCCGGGCAGGTTGCCCAGTGCGGCCTGAGACTCGGCTTCAGCGCGCAGCGAGCGCAGTCGCAGGCCTTGGCGCTCGGTGGTCTGGGCCAGCAGCTGCCAGGCCGATGCATCGCCACGTCGTTCTGTGACCCATGTCTGCAGCGCCTCAGTGCTGCGGCGCAGGGCGGCCGCGCTGCCTTCGGCCAGCGCCAGTTCGGCGCGCAACAGCAAGTCAGCGCGCGAACCGGCGGCCTCGCCCGGCCCGGCGCCGGCCAGCGCTGACGCTGCGCCCGCCGCGTCACCACGCGCCAGCGCCAGTTGAGCGACCAGGCTGACCAGCGCGCGCTGCAGCGCGCCCTGGTCAGGCAATGCGGCCCCGAGTGCCAGCGCAGCACGGGCGTCGCGCTCGGCGCGGTCGAAGTCGCGCAGACTGCTAGACGCGAGCGCGCCGGTGTAGTAGCCGACGAGCCGGTCGGCCAATGGCAGTGACTCGACGGGCCCGCGAGCGTCCAGGCCTTGCAGCCGGCGCACGGCTTGTGCCGACGGGTCCATCAGCACCCTGGCCCGCGCCTGCATCAGCAAGTGCAGCAGGGGCGCTGCGGGGGCAGCCCCGCCACCGGCAGCCTGGACGATCTGGCGCGCTTCGCCGATGCGGTCGATCGTCAGCGGGTGGCTGCGCAAATAGGGCAGGCCGCCGTTGTCATTGAGCCGGCTCGATTGGTCGAGCTTGTCGAACATGCCTGCCATGCCGAGGGGCGCAAAACCGGCTTCGCCCATCAGCGCCAGCCCGGTTCGGTCGGCCTCGCGCTCCATGTCGCGCGAAAAATTGAGCTGGGCCTGGACCATCGCCGCCTGGCCACCGACGATCGCCGCCTGCGCCGCGTCGGCGCTGGAGGCGCGGCTGGCCACCAGCAGGCCCAGCAACATCGCCGCCATGCCCAGCGTGCTGCTGCGCGAATTGGCGGTCATGCTGCGGGCGATGTGGCGCCGCGTGATGTGCGACAACTCATGCGCCAGCACCGAGGCCAGCTCGTCGGGGGTGGCGGTCAGCGCCATCAGCCCCAGGTGAACACCGACAAAACCGCCGGGCAGCGCAAAGGCGTTGACCGAGCGGTCGCGCACCAAAAAGGGCTCGTAGGGGAACAGCTTTTCGGTGTCGACGCCGATGTCACCGCGCGCCCGGGCTGCCTGCACCAGCGGCTGCCACAGCGATTGCAGGTAGTCGAGCAGCTGCGGGTCGTCGATGTAGTCGGGGTCGCGCCTGATCTCGCGCATGATCTGTTCGCCGGTGCGCTTTTCCTGGCTCAGGCTGAAGTCCTCCGAGGCCGCCTCGCCCAGCGCCGGCAGCCGCACCCCGGCCGAGGGCTGGGCCTGAAGCGGCGGCGCAGCGCCCAACCCCAGGCTGGCCGCGAGCAGCAGGCACAGCCCTGCGCGGCCAGGCTTTCTTGCGGCCAGCGCAAGTGCTTGCGGCAATCGGTAGCGCGGCAGTAACGGTTGGCGATGTGTCAATCGAAGGTCCTGAAAGTGCGCATTTGCTCGCCTAGACGTCGTCGTGGCGAGCAGCATGCCATCTTCTATCATGTCGCCGACTTGTTTCCCAGTTGTTTCGCAGACCCCCGCCGCCATGAGCTCACCGCTGACACACTTCGATCTTCACGGCCAGGCCCACATGGTCGACGTCGCAGCCAAGGCTGACAGCCACCGCATCGCACGAGCGGTTGGCAGCATTCACATGCAGCCTGCAACGCTGGCGCTGATCAGCGAAGGCAGTGCGAAGAAGGGCGATGTGATCGGCATCGCCCGCATCGCGGCGATCCAGGCCGCCAAGCGCACCGCCGAGCTGATTCCGCTGTGTCACCCGCTGCCGCTGACCCGTGTCGCGGTCGAGTTCAGCATCGACGCCGCGGGACCGCAGTGCAGTTGGGCCTGCTGACGATCTACGACATGTGCAAGGCCGTGGACCGGGGGATGGTGATCGGCGGTATCCGCTTGATCGAAAAGCGTGGCGGCAAATCGGGTCACTGGCTCGCAGAGTCTGGGTCATAAGGACGGCGAAAGCCGGGTCTTGCGAGCCGGGCGAAACCCTGGCGCCGCAGTTGCTGGATGCGCATGGGTCTTGGTCGTTTGGCTGAGCCTTGGGCATGGCCCGCAGACAGTGAAATAGACCAGGGCAGCTTCAAAACCACGCAGTTGCTGCCGACTTACTGGCCTCACCGATGGCAGGAAGTCCCGGCCGGCATGGCGGCGCAGTGGAAGGGCCACAAGCCTCGAAAGACAGGTCGGATCCGAAAGGGCAGGGCTAGTGAGCCGAGGCGGTGCGCACCCGAGCCGATGGGCTTGTGATCGCGTTGCGACAGATGGACGCTCTCTGAGCGCCCCGAGGCCGGCTGAAGCCGGCCGCCCCCCATGGGGGTCAAACAAAGTGGCAAAGCCACATTTGCTTGAGAG
>RGQD01000248.1 GCA_010030205.1 Betaproteobacteria bacterium | reverse complement strand
TGCGCTGCTGACGCTGGCCGAGCCGCGGCAAGACGTGCCGGCGGCGCTGCAGGCGCTGGCCGATGCCTTGGACGTTCGCGTCGAGCGCGACCTGGTCTTGGCCGTGCCAGCGGCTGTCAACGCCCCCAGCGGCGCGTTGACACCCGAGTCGGTGGCCGCGGCGATCGCCTCGACGCTGCCAGCGAACGCGATCGTGGTCGACGAGGCCGTGACCACCGGCCGCGCCTTCGGCCCGCAGATGGCCGCAGCCGCACCGCACGACTGGCTGCAAGGCATGGGCGGGGCGATCGGTTTCGGCCTGCCTTGTGCGGTGGGCGCGGCCATCGGCGCGCCCGGCAGGCCGGTGCTGTCGCTAGAAGGCGACGGCAGCGCGATGTACACGCTGCAAGCGCTGTGGACAATGGCGCGTGAATCGCTGCCGGTGGTCGCGGTCGTGTTTGCCAACCGCCGCTACGCGATCCTGCAGGGCGAGCTCCAAGGCGTGGGGGCGCAGATCAGCGGCCAGAAAGCTGTCGACATGCTCACGCTGGACCGGCCGAACCTGGACTGGGTGGCGCTGGCCAAAGGCCATGGCGTCCCGGCGGTGCGCGTCGAGGACGCTGGCGCGCTGGTGCAGGCCTTGCAGCGTGGCTTTGCGAGCCAGGCGCCCTGCTTGATCGAGGTCGTGATCTGAAAAGCTTTCGGCGTCAAGCCGCAGCGTACACCGCCAACGCCGCCGCCAGCCGCCGCTGCACCGCCTCACGCAGGCTTTGGGGCGCAATCACCTGGACTTGCTCGCCTTGGCGCAGCAAGTCCATCACCAACTCGGTCTCGTCGACATAAGGCAGCTCGAGCTGCCAGCTGCCATCGGCGAGAAACTGGCCCTGCTGCTCGGGGTGCCACTCCTCGCGGCTGATCCAGGGCGCGGCCTGCGCTGAGAACCGCAGCGTGGCGATCTGTCGAGTGCCACCGGCGTAGATGCCGTAACCGCTGTCCATCTCGGCCTGCACCTGGCGCATCGCGACGTCCTTGGCGCGGGTCTCGAGCACCCGGGTCTCTTGCACCGCGTCGAGCGCGAAGCGCAGCAAGCGCTCACGACTGTGGCACCAGGCATCCAGGTACCAGGTGTTCTTGTAGTGCACCAGACGCTGCGGCGAGACCTCGCGTTCGCCCACCTCCCCTCTGGCACGGGTCAGGTAGCGCATCTGCAGCCGGCGGCGGCGCATCAGCGCCTCGCCCATGCGCTCGAAGCAATCGGGCGCCACCGGTCGGCGCAGCGCGCTGATGATCTTGACGCGCTTCATCAGCGCCTTGGCATCGGTCTCGCCGCCAGGCCCGAGCAACTCGTGGATGCGCTCGAGCAATGGTTGCAGATGACGGCCGAGCAGCCCATCGGCGCCAAGCCCACCGAGCAACTGCTGCGCCATCAACAACGAATAGAGCTCGGGCTCGCTGAACCACAGCCCCGGCAGTTCGTGGCGCCGGCCTGTGCCGCTGGCTCCGGCGGCAAAGCGGTAGCTGTTGCTGTCGCGGTCGTATTCGATCGGCGCGCCGAGCTGGCCTCGCAGGTAATCCAGATCACGCTTGAGCGTGGCCGGTGAGACCTCGAGCGTCTCTAGCAGTTGCGCAAAACTGACTTGACCGCGGTGACGGATCAGCAATTCGATCTTGTAGATGCGGTCGGTCTTGGCCATCAAGGCAAGTGTGACATGAAATGCGCCAGTGCACGAAGCTGCTCGTCAACCAGCGGGTAGACCGCATCGCCCATGGACGCGACACCATTGCCGATGCGGGCGCCTGACTTGAAGTCGCGCAAGGCCTTGAGCAGGTAGTCCTCGCGCTGCTGCGCGGTTCGCGCTGCGGCTTGCGCGCCGGCATAGCTTTCTTGGTGGCAGGCGGCGCAGCGGTGTTGCTGCGCGAGCTTGCGCCCGCTCGCAAACAACTCGGGGTCGGCAAGCCCCTGGGTGCCGGCCTGGGGCGGCGGTAGCGCCGCGAAATGCGCCGCAAGATTGCGGATGTCGTCGTCAGACAGGTCTGCCGCCATCGGCTGCATCACCGGATTCTTGCGCCGGCCACCGCGAAAATAAACCAGCTGCCACTGCAAGAAACCGTCAGGCTGCCCCGCCAGAGAGGGCGTGTCGACCATCTGAGAAACACCTCCAGAGCCGTGGCAGGCGGCGCAGGCAGCGGCTTTTGCGGCGCCAGCGGCCCGGTCGGCAGCGCCAGCGAGGCCAGAGGCGATGCACAGCAGCGTACAGATCAGCAGGTTTCTCATGGGGCGACAAGGCATAAAAAAAGAAATGCCCGCCGCTGGCAGGCGGCGGGCATGGTGGTCTCGAGCTGAGATTACTGGGCGTAGCTGATGCGATAGATCGCACCGGCCCAGTCATCGGCCACCAGGATCGAACCGTCCGGTGCGAGCAGGATGTCAGCCGGCCGACCGGTATAGCTCTGGTCGCCATTGATCCAGCCGCTGGCGAACACCTCTTGCTTGGCGTTCTTGCCGTTTGCGTCGGCCACCACGCGCATGATCCGTCCGCCGGTGTACTTGTGGCGATTCCAGGAGCCGTGTTCGGCGATCAGCATGCTGTTGGTGTAATCGGCAGGGAACTGTTTGCCGGTGTAGAACTTCATCCCCAACGGCGCCACATGCGCGCCGAGGTTCAAAGCGGGTGGTGAGAATTCAGAACACTTGTGGCCCATCGCGTACTTCGGATCCGGCAGATTGCCTTGGTGGCAATACGGATAGCCGAAATGCTGACCCAGCTTGGAGATGTGGTTGAGCTTGTCGCTCGGCAGGTCATCGCTGACCCAGTCGCGCGCGTTCTCGGTGAACCAGTAGTCGCCGCTGCGCGGGTCGATGTCGCCGCCCACGCTGTTGCGAACACCGATGGCCATGATCTCAGCCTCACCGGTGTTGGGGTTCACGCGCCGGATCTGCGACACGCCAGTCGGCGGCAGGCAGATGTTGCAAGGCGGTCCCAGCGGAACGTAGAGCCAACCCTGCTTGTCGAAGGTCAGGTACTTCCAGCCGTGCGGAATGTACGAAGGCATGTCGTCGTAGACCACCTTGGCCGCCGGCATATTGCCGACATTGGCTTCGGCGTTCTCGTATTTCAGGATCTTGCCGATGTCCGCGACATACAGCGCACCGTCGCGAAATGCGATGCCGGTGGGCATGATCATGTCCTTGAGGATCGTCTTGACCTCTTTCTTGCCACCGTTGTCGGTGATCGCGTATACGCTGCCAGCGCCGAACGAGCCCACGAACAGCGTGCCCTTGTCGCCCCAGGCCATCTGCCGCGCGCTCGGCACGCCGCTGGCGAAGACGCTGATCTTGAAGCCCTTGGGCAGCTTGATCGCTTTCAGGTTGGTTTCGAGCTCGGCCAGCGGTGTCGGCAGCGCCGGTCCGGCCGGTGGCGCCAAACCTTTCTGGGCTTCGGTCTCGTCACCCAGAAACCAGTCGGGCGGCGGCTTGCTCCAGAATTCTTTGGTCGTCGAGTCGTACTTTTTCAGCGCCTGCGCCTGCGCTGCCGTGCCCACCAACAGCGAAGCACCCAGCGCCGCGACGACGGCACAGCCCAGCACCGTGCGGGCTGGCGTTGATTTCAGAAATTTCATGTCCATTTCCTAAGGTTAGCTACGTACGGCTTATTCAATCACGCCAACATCGCTCCACACCTAGGTTATTCCCTAATCAACAAAGACGAGGACTCCCGGATTCAGAAAATCCACACGAACGGCTTGCGCCGCAGACTTTTCGGGCATCCACTCACGCAGGCTCAGACCGGCCGGTCGCCGCGCAGCGTGATCCTGTGCATCACGCGGCGATGACCGTGGTAATCGTTGACTGGGTTGTGCTGGGTGCAGCGGTTGTCCCAGAAAGCGATCGCGTCGCGGTCCCAGACAAAACGGCAGGTGAACTCGGGCTTGACCTGGTGCTGGAACAAGAAATTCAGCAGCGGCGCGCTCTCCTCGTCGCGCATCCCAACGATGCCGGTGGTGTGCGCGACATTGACATACAGCGCTTTGCGGCCGGTCTCGGGATGGGTGCGAACCATCGGATGCTCGGCCCGGTATTCCTGCGCGGCGCCGGACTTGCCGTCGGACTTGATCCGGTCCTCGCGGGTCTTTGACACATCGGCCTTGCCCGAACTGCTGATGCCGGTCAGACCGTCGAGCAGGCCGCGCATCACCTCAGACAGCGACTCATAAGCCAGCGACTGGTTCGCAAACAAGGTGTCGCCACCGTGCGGCGGGACCTCGCGCGACAGCAGCATCGACCCCATCGGCGGGCAGTCGAGGTAAGTCGTGTCGGAATGCCAGACGCCGCCGAAGTTGTTGCGCTCGTGCTCGAGCTTCTTGACCTCGATGATGGTCGGAAAGCCATCAATCCCACCGACGAACGGATACTCGATCGGCTCACCCATCGCGCAGGCGAAGTCCAGGAACTGCTGCGGGTTGAGCGGCTGTTGACGCAGGAAGATCACCTGGTGCAGCAGGAACAACTCGCGGATCTCAGCGGCCATCGCCGCCGGCACACCGCGGCCAAGGTCGATACCCGAGATCTCAGCGCCCAGCGCGCCGGCAATTTTTTTGACTTTCATCTTGGATGGCTCCTGATCTGCCCTGGCCGGGCTGTCCCGATCCTAATGCCCACAGGCGGACTCACAGGCCGACCCACAGGCCGACCCACAGGCGGGCAAAAGACGCGCGAGGCGAGTCTGCCACAACGCTGGCTCAAAGAGTGAGCCAGCAAGACCATGCATTGCAAAAAAATAAATCGACGAACTGGCTCATCATTTGAGCCAGCAAGGCCAGACACTTTGTGCACCGGGGATGTCCCGGCGCCCAATCGATGGAGCACAGCATGGCCCAAGCACACTTCGAATTCAGCCCCGCAATCGACATCAGCCCTCAGGCCACTGCAGGCAATGGCGACAGGCCCTGGGCCACCCAGGCGCGCAGCGCCGCCGCGACCCAGGATCCCACGGCTTTCGAGATCGGCTGGGACCATGCCCACCACCGGATCACGCCGCCGCTGCGCCATCTGCACGACCACAACCCGGTGCGCCAGGGTTGGGACGCGGGCCGCGCCACCTTCGGCACCCGCACGCTGGCCGCCACAGCGGCCGTGCAGCAGTGGCTGGCGCTGCGCCTGCAAGCATGGCAGCACGGCCAGTTGTTCGAAGGCGTGCAGGTCAACCCGCATTTTCTGACCCGCATCGATGCCCAGGCGTGCCCTGTGAGCCGCCAGGTGTTGAGTGGCGATCCGGCCGCCAGCGTGACCCGCCTGAACCAGGCCGCCGCCTATGCCGCGGGCAACCTGGCGGTGTTGAGCCAGCAGGTGATCGCAGCGCGCGGCGCTGCCGATTGGCAGCAGTCGATGAATCGGGCCCGAAGCACCGCCGCAGGTCAGCCTGGCGATGGCCTGACGGCCGACGACTGGACCCGGCTGGCGGTGCTGACGAGCTTTGCCACACCGCTGCCCCATGCCCAGGCTGCCGCGCTGCCGCTTCGGCGCCGGGCGATGGAGGACAGCTGGGCCGACGTGCTGGTCAACCGGCGTTGGCAGCACCTGGCCGGCTTGCTGAACGCCGCCGACTGCGAACGTCTGCTGCAGCGTGCCAGCCAGCGCGATCTGGTGGTCGGCGGCGGCCGCTGGGTCAGCTGCGACAGCGCGACCGAAGGCTGGGCCTTGCAGCTTGAGGGTGGCTTGACGGCAGCACATCGACCTGCTGTGGGCCCGCGCCGGGCTGACCCGCCAGCAAGGGCTGCCGGCGCCAGCGCCGCGCAGCAGCGTCAGCTCACGACATAAGCGCCAGAAGCGGTCGCGATCAGCAGCCCCTCTTCGTTGTGCAGCCGCATCTGGGTCGAACCCACACGGCCACCGAGCCGGGTGATCTCGGCGCTGGCGATGAAGTGCCGGCCCAGCCCTTGGCGCAAAAAATCGACCCGCAGGTCGATGGTGCCTATCCTGAGGAAGCGTTGAATCACCTGGTCAGCGCTCTCGTGGGCGTGTTTCTCACCCAGCGCCGCGAGCAAGATGCAGCCGCCCAGTGAGTCGAGCACCGACGAGATCACCCCGCCGTGAAGTCGGCCATAGTGGAAATGACCGACCAGTTCGGGCCGCATCTCAAAGCGCAGCACCATCTGAGGCGTGAGCGTCTGCACTTTCAGTCCCAGCAAACGGTTGAAGACCATGCGGTGCTCGATCAAGTCGATCAACTCGGCGTGGAGCCGGGCTTGTTCTTCGGCACTGCGACGCGCTGGCGAGGAGGAGATCATGGGCGCAAGCATAAGCGTGCCTATCATCGCGGTCCGAGTCGACCTTGACCGCACCAGCCCGCCAAGCAACCCCATGGACTTGCGACCCTGCCCCACCACCCTGCCCGCTCTGGCCTTGCTGCTGGGCCTGGCCTGCACCAGCACCAGCACCTGGGCCCAGCGCGGCGATGCCACGCCGCGTGCGCTCGCCCCGCGCGGCGCGCTAGCAGCAGATGAGCTGGCCAACATCGAGGTCTTCAAGCGTTTGTCGCCCTCCGTGGTGCACATCACCACCTTGGCGACCGAACGCGACTTCTTCAACCGCAGCGTGCAGCAAGTGCCCAGTGGCACAGGCAGCGGCTTTGTCTGGGACAACGCCGGCCACATCGTGACCAATTTCCATGTGATCCAGGAAGGCAGCGGCGCCAGGGTCACGCTGGCCGACCAGAGCAGTTGGCCGGCGACGCTGGTCGGCGCTTTCGCCGACCGCGACCTGGCGGTGCTCAAGATCAACGCGCCGCGCGACAAGCTGCCGGCAATCCCGGTGGGCAGCAGCCGCGACCTGCAGGTCGGACAGAAGGTCTACGCGATCGGCAACCCCTTCGGCCTGGACCAGACCCTGACCATCGGCATCGTCAGCGCGCTCAACCGAGAGATCGATTCGGCCAACCAGCGAACGATCCGCGGCGTGATCCAGACCGATGCGGCGATCAACCCCGGCAACTCGGGCGGCCCGCTGCTCGA
>RGQD01000247.1 GCA_010030205.1 Betaproteobacteria bacterium | reverse complement strand
AACGGCCGGCCGAATTGCCGCCGCTGCAGGTCTGCCTGCAGGTCAACATCAGCGCCGAGGCCAGCAAGAGCGGGCTGATGCCGGCCGAGGTGCTGGCGGTGGCGCTGGCCGTGGCGGCGCTGCCCAGGCTCAGGCTGCGCGGGCTGATGGCGATCCCAGAGCCCGCCGCTGACTTCGCAGCTCAGCGTGCGCCGCACCGCGACTTGCGCGAGTTGATGGGCGGGCTCAACGACCGGGGGCTGGGCCTCGACACTTTGTCGATGGGCATGAGCGCTGACCTCGAAGCCGCACTGGCTGAAGGCGCGACCATCGTGCGGGTGGGCACGGCGATCTTCGGCGGGCGCGGCGGGCCAGCCTGACGGGTCGCCGCAGGCCCCTCACTGGTCGAGCTTGATGCCGGCCTTCTGGATGATCGCGCCCCAGCGCTTCGCATCCGCCTCGAGCAGGCGTTTGAAATCCTCTGCGCTGCCGCCGACCGCGGTCAGCCCCTGGCTGTCGAGCGCGGCTTTGATCGCCGGATCGTTCAGCGCCGTGTTGACGTCGGCATTGATCTTGTCGACCACGGCTTTGGGCGTTCCCGCGGCCGTGAACAAGCCGTTCCAGGCCAGCGACTCGATCTGCGGATAGCCCGATTCAGCCAGCGTGGGCAGGTCTTTCAGGCTGTCGGGCCGCTGCGCGGCGCTGGTGGCGAGCATCCTGACCTTGCCCGACTTGACATGCGGCAGCAACGCCGGCGCGGTCATGAACGTGGCGTCGGCCTCGCCCTGGGCGACCGCAAACGCTGCAGGTGGCGAGCCGTTGAACGGCACATGGGTCGCGGCAAAACCGGCTTCGCCCATCATCAAGGCCATCGTCAGGTGGGCCGAGCTGCCCTGGCCCAAGGACGAATAGTTGAGCTTGCCGTCGCGGGCCTTGGCCCAGGCGACGAAGTCCTTGACCGTCTTGACCGGCAGGTTGGCGTTGATGGCCAGCACATTGGGTTGCGAGGTGGTCATCACCACCGGCAGCAGGTCGCGCGCCGGGTCGTAAGGCATCTTCTTGTAGAGAAACGGCGCGAACGCGATGGGTCCGTTGAAGCCCAGCGCCAGCGTGTGGCCGTCGGGCGGCGCTTTGGCTGCGATGTCGACCCCCAGCATGCCACCGGCGCCTGGCTTGTTGTCGACCAGTACCGGTTGGCCCCAGCGGTCTTTCAGCTTCTCGGCCAGCAGCCTAGCGATGATGTCTAGCGAGCTGCCGGCAGGTGCGGGTACCACGACTTTCACCGGGTGGGTCGGCCAACTCTGCGCCAGCGCGGGCTGGACCATCGCGGCGATCAGGCTGGTGGCGGCAAGGACAGAGCGGCGGCGCATGGTGGGTCCAGGCTGTTGTGGGATTGAGCATGCTAGCCGCTCGCTCACCCGGCGCTCAGGGGTACAGACCGCGCTCCTGCCGCGCCATCAGGATGCGCTCGCAGGCCACCGTGAAAGCGGCGGTGCGCAAGCTGATGCGGTGCAGGTCGGCCTGGTCCCAGATCTTCCTCAGCGCGCCAACCAGGATCTGGTCGAGTTTGACATTGATCTCGTCCTCGGTCCAGAAGAAAGACGAGAAGTCTTGCACCCACTCGAAGTAGCTCACGGTCACGCCGCCGGCGTTGCAGATCACGTCGGGCACGACCAGGATGCCCCGATCGGCCAGTATGTCGTCGGCCGCCGGACCAGTGGGGCCGTTGGCGCCTTCGAGCACCAGCCTGGCCCGCAAGCGCTGCGCGCGCGCCGCGGTGATCTGGTTTTCCAGCGCTGCCGGGATCATCACGCTGCAGTCCACGTCCCAGAACGCCTCGGCGTCGATCACCTCGGCGTTGGCGAAACCTGCCACGCCGCCGTTGGCCTGCACATGCGGCACCAGCCGCGACAAGTCCAGGCCAGCGCTGTTGAAGATGCTGCCGCTGTGGTCTTGCACCGCGACGACCAGCGAACCGGCTTGGCCGAACAATTCGGCCGCCGCCGAGCCGACATTGCCGAAACCCTGCACGGCGACCCTGGCGCCGTTCAGATCCAGCCCGATGCGGCGTGCTGCCTCGCGCCCGGTGACGAACACGCCGCGCCCGGTCGCCTTGATCCGGCCCATGCTGCCGCCCAGGTGGATGGGCTTGCCGGTGACCACGCCGGTGGCGGTGGAGCCGGTGTTCATCGAATAGGTGTCCATCATCCAGGCCATCACCTGCGGGTTGGTGTTGACGTCAGGCGCCAGAATGTCTTGCTGCGGCCCGATGACGATGCCGATCTCGCTGGTGTAGCGCCGCGTCAGCCGCTCCAACTCCTTGCGTGACAACTGCTGCGGCTCGACCCGGATACCGCCTTTGGCGCCGCCGAAAGGCAGGTTGAGAGCAGCGGTCTTCACGCTCATCCACGCCGCCAGCGCCATCACCTCCTCGAGCGTGACATCGGGGTGGTAGCGAACGCCGCCTTTGCCTGGGCCCCGGGTCAGGCTGTGCTGCACCCTGTAGCCTTCATGGTGGGCGATGCGGCCGTCGTCCATCTCGATCGGCACGTCGACGATCAGCACCCGCTTGGGCCGCTTGAGCGTTTCGGCCCAGCGCGCCAACGGACCCAGGTACGGCACCACCCGGTCGATCTGCGCCAAGTAAGTGCCCCAGGGGCTGTCGGCGCTGGGCTGGACATAGGAGAGCGGCATGGGCTGACCTCGGCTGGAGTCTGGGACAAGTCTCGGGTCGCGGCCGATACACTGGACTGATGAACGTCAAGCCCCAATCCACGATCGCTTTCATCGGCGGCGGCAACATGGCCAGCGCCTTGATCGGCGGGCTGATCCGCGCCGGCCGCTCGCCCGCCGACATCCTGGTCGTCGAGCCCTTCGAGGCCCAGCGCGACAAGCTGCAAGCCGATTTCGGCCTGCACTGTCTGGCGGCTGCCGATACGACGCTGTCCGGCGCGTCGCTGGTCGTCTGGGCCGTCAAGCCGCAGCTGTTTGCCCAAGCCGCCCTGCCTTGCAAGCCTTTTGTGGCGGGCGCGCTGCAGCTCAGCGTGATGGCGGGCATCCGCAGCGAGGCGATTGCGCAGGCCATCGGTCAGGCAAGCGATCGCGCCCGCATCGTGCGCAGCATGCCCAACACGCCGGCGCTGATCGGCCGCGGCATCGCTGGCCTCTATGCCAGGCCGGCCGTCAGCGCCGCCGAGCGCGCGCTGGTCGAACAAGTGCTCACGCCGACCGGCGCGCTGGTCTGGGTCGACCGCGAGGCCGATCTCGATGCGGTGACCGCGCTGTCGGGTTCCGGCCCGGCTTATGTGTTCTATTTTCTCGAGGCGATGATGGCCGCTGCCGGCGAGATGGGTTTGTCGCCGGCGCAGGGCAAGCAGCTGGCGCTCGCCACCTTCGACGGCGCGACCGCGCTGGCCGCGCAGTCCGACGAATCACCCGCCGTGCTGCGCGAGCGCGTCACGAGCAAGGGCGGCACCACCTATGCGGCGCTCGAATCGCTGCGCGGCGACGCGGTGGGGCCTGCGCTGGTGCGCGCGGTACGCGCGGCCCAGCAGCGGGCCAAGGAACTCGGCGACGAGTTCGGCGGCTGATCCGCGCCGGCTGGCCGCTCAGCCCGGTCGGCGCAGCGCCAGGTCTAGCGCGACGCCGGCGAACACCGCGAAGCCCAGCCAGTGGTTGAGCTGGAAAGCCTTGAAACAGCCCTCGCGGCTGCGCTGGCGGATCAGGCTGAAGTGCCAGACCGCCTGGGCTGCCGCCGCCGCGATGCCCAGCAGAAAGATCCGGCCCAGCCCCAGCGACCAGCCCAGAGCGGCCCAGGACGCCAGGTAAGCGCCGTAGCACAGCATCACCGCGGCAACGTCCCATCGTCCCAGCGTGATCGCCGAGGTCTGGATGCCGATCCTGAGGTCGTCGTCGCGGTCGACCATCGCGTACTCGGTGTCGTAGGCCAGCACCCAGCACAGGTTGCCCAGCAGCAGCCACCAGGCTTGCTGGGGCACGGCCGCGTTGATGGCCTGCAGACCGCCCTCTGGGCCACCTTGCACCGCTGAGAACGCCATCGGGATGCCGAAGCTGAAGGCCAGGCCCAGCACCGCCTGCGGGATCGCCAGCACGCGCTTGGCGTAGGGGTAGGCTATTGCGATCGCCAGCGCGGCGAACGACAAGGTGATGGTCGTCGCATTGGTGCTCAGCACCAGCGCGAAGGCGGCCGCTGCCAGCAAGGCGCCCAGCATCAAGGCATCGATGGGCGACAGCGCACCGCGGGTGACCGGGCGCTGCGCGGTGCGCTTGACATGGCGGTCGAAGTCGCGATCCGCCACGTCGTTGATGCAGCATCCGGCGCTGCGCATCAGCACCGTGCCCAAGCTGAACACCGCCAGCAAGTGCCAGCCCGGAAAGCCGTCGGCAGCGATCCACAGCGCGCTCAGCGTCGGCCACAGCAGCAGCAGCCAGCCGGCGGGACGGTCCCAGCGGATCAGTTGCAGGTAGAGCCTCAGGCGCTGTCGCATCGGGGCCGGATTGTGGCATCCGCCCGATAATGCTGACCCTCTCCAAGGACCGTCGATGCCAGATCACCTGTTTCTCGACCTGCACCCCGAGGTGGCGGCCGCGCTGGACCATGGCCAGCCCCTGGTGGCGCTCGAGTCGACGATCATCAGCCACGGCATGCCCTGGCCGCAGAATGCCGAGACGGCGCTGGCGGTCGAGGCCGAGGTCCGCTCGCATGGCGCGGTGCCCGCGACGATCGCGGTGATCGCCGGTCGCTTGAAGGCCGGGCTGAGCCCTGCCGAGATCGAAAGCCTGGGCCGGACTGGCCAGCAAGCCATCAAGACCAGCCGGCGCGACCTGCCGTTTCTGGTCGCCAGCGGTGCCACCGGCGCGACCACCGTCGCAGCGACGATGATCGTCGCGGCGCTGGCCGGCATCAAGGTGTTTGCCACCGGCGGCATCGGTGGTGTCCACCGCGGTGCGGCCACCAGCTTCGATGTCTCGGCCGACCTGCAGGAGCTCGCGCGCACCGAGGTCGCGGTGGTCTGCGCCGGGCCGAAGTCCATCCTCGACCTGGGGCTGACGCTGGAGTACCTGGAAACCCACGGCGTGCCGGTGATCGGCTACTGCACCGACGAACTGCCGGCTTTCTTCACCCGCGACAGCGGTTTCGGCGTCGACTACCGGCTCGATGAACCGGCCGAGATCGCCCGCGTGATGCGGGCGAAACAGTCACTGGGCCTGGGTGGCGGGCTGCTGATCGCCAACCCTATTCCGGCCGGGTTCGCGCTGCCGCGCCAGCTGATCGACGGGGCCATCGCACAGGCATTGGTCGATGCGAGGCTGCAGGGTGTGGCGGGCAAGGCACTGACGCCATTTCTGCTCGATCGCGTCAATACGCTGACCGGCGGCCTGAGCCTGTCGGCCAACATCGCACTGGTGCTCAACAACGCCCGATTGGCGGCGGCGGTGGCCGTGGCGTTTGCCGCTGGCGGGGCCGGACCGGCCTGAGCTGCCGGCCGGTGTCAGGGCTTGGGGAAGTACTTCACCCCCGGCAGGCCGTCGAAATGTGCGCCCTGGGTCCAGAGTGCTGCGCCGCGCCAGCGCCAGGTGTTCGAGCGCGCCCCGGCGTCACAGTGGCCGGTCCGGCTCGCGCACGAGCGTGATGTCGATGCTGCGGGCAATACCGCGCAAGGTCGAAGGTCGCTTGAGCGGCAGCAGGCGCAGCTCGCCGTTGAACTCCACGACCTGCAGCTTGGCGCCGGGCAGCAGCTTCATGCGCTGGCGCACCGCCAGCGGGATGACGACCTGGAATTTGGGCGAAACCGTCACGGTATCCATGGCGTTCATGCTAGCGGATGACGGTCCTGCCGTCGATCTGGCGGCACCCGCCCAGCCTGGCGGATGTGTCGGCGAGCGCCGCCTTCAGCCCTCCAGCCGCTTCTGGAACACCAGCCCCGCATGCTCGCGCAGCGCGTGGAACTTGATCTTCGGCCAGTTGGCCTCGATCGCCCGCAGCTCGGGTGCGTACTCGACCAGCAGTGTCGGCGCGCTCACCGCGTCGTAGGCCATGCGGTGGCTGTTGCCCTCGATGAAGCGGGCCAGCTCTTTCTCGTCGGTCGCCGCACCCTGGCCGGTCTCGCAGGTCACCCAGCGTGCGATCGAGAAGCGGCAGGGGCTGATGCGGGCCTTGCAGCCGTATTCGTGCTCGAGCCGGTGCGCCACCACCTCGAACTGCAGCTGGCCCACCGCGCCCAGCATCAGCACGCTGCCGACCATCGGCCGGAAGACCTGGATCGCCCCTTCTTCGCCGAGCTGGGT
This sequence comes from Betaproteobacteria bacterium, assembly GCA_010030205.1. GTDB lineage: Bacteria > Pseudomonadota > Gammaproteobacteria > Burkholderiales > Burkholderiaceae_C > Pseudaquabacterium. Next base: position 705 of record RGQD01000247.1, on the reverse strand, counting down.
CAGCCCGGCCTTGAGCTGCTTGGTCTTGAGCGGGTCGGCCACCTCGACCATGCGGAACATCTCGGGGGCGAAGAACGGCAGGCCGGTGAACTGCAGCGCCTCACCCTCGGTCAGCGTGTCGCCGAGCTGCAGCACGCCGTGGTTGGGGATGCCGATGATGTCGCCGGCATAGGCTTCGTCGAGCAACTCGCGGCGCTGGCTCAGGAAGGACACCACGGTGTTGGGTCGCAGCTCCTTGCCCGATCGCACGACTTTGAGCCGCATGCCGCGCTCGAAGTGACCCGAGGCCACGCGCAGAAAGGCGATCCGGTCGCGGTGGCTGGGGTCCATGTTGGCCTGGATCTTGAAGACCACGCCGGTGAATTTGGGCTCCTCGGGGTGCACCACGCGCTGCATCGCCGGGCGGTCGCCGGGCGGTGGTGCCAGGTCGACCAGCGCGTCTAGCACCTCCTGCACGCCGAAGTTGTTGACTGCCGAGCCGAAGAACATCGGCGTCTGACGCCCGGCCAGGAACTCGGCTTCGTCGAAGGCCGGCGCTGCGTCGCGCACCAGTTCGACCTCGCCCGCGGCCTGCTCGTAAGCGGCACCGAAGCGCTGGACCAGCCCCGGGTCGTTCAAGCCGTCGACGATCTCGTCGTTGTCATTGGCGCGGTCTGCGCCCGCCTTGAAGACCCGCATCTGTTGCTTGCGCAAGTCCATCACGCC
>RGQD01000246.1 GCA_010030205.1 Betaproteobacteria bacterium | reverse complement strand
GACTCCTTCAAGGACTCCTCGATGCGCTTGTACAGCGCGGTGCCGAACAGGGCTTGCAGGATCTCCTCGCGTTTTTGCGAGTTGGCCTTGAGGAACTCGAAGAACTTGCCCTGCGGCAGCATGATCACCTGGCGGAACTGCTCGCTCTTGAAACCCAGCAAGGTCTCGACTTTCTCGCCAACCTTCTTCCAGCCCGACTCGACCGGCACTTCGACCTCGCGGCCACCCTCGGTGGTCAGGCGCGACAGCTCAGCGACTTGCACCTGCGGCGTTGGCTCGCGCCCGCCGCGTTTGGCCGGGCGCAATTGCTCGGGCACGCGCTTGACGCGGTAGCGCTCCTGGCCCAGCGCGAAGTCGAAGCTCACCTCGGTCAGCAGCTTGGCGTCGGCGTGGTGACTGCGCATCTGCTTGCCTTCGCGCTCGCCGCCTGAGCTGTCGCCGAACAGCGCAAAACAGATGCCATCGAGGATGGTCGTCTTGCCCGACCCGGTGGGCCCGTGGATCAAGAAGAAGGTCTTGCTGCCGAGCTCGCGGAAGTCGATCACCTGCCGGTGCGCGAAAGGCCCGAAGGCTTGCATCGCTATGACGATGGGTTTCATGACGGATGGCCTTGCGATTCACCGGCCAGCGACTGCACGGATTGGTTGAACACGTCCAGCGCTTGCGGGCTGATCTCCTCGCCCAGCATGTCGAGGTGGAAGGCGCGAAACAAGTCCTCGGGCTTGCGTTGTCGATGGTCGCCACCCGAGAGGGCGCCGACCTGGCCTTCGGCCTGGCGGGCCAGTTGCATGTCCAGGATGTTGGGGTAGACCTCGCGCAAGCGCAGCATCGGCTCGAGCACCGGGCTGGTGTCGGTGAGCTGAGCACTGAGGTAGTCGTCGCGGCTCAGGACGGCGTCGGGCTGGCCGAGCAACTCGTCCAGCGTGCCGGTGATGATGCGCAGGTCTCGCCTGGGCTTGAGGGCCACGCGTTGGGTCACCGGCACAGCGTCGGCGCCGAGTTCGACCAGCGACACGCTCTTGGCCTGGTCGACCTCGTTGAACGAGTACTTCAGCAGCGAGCCCGAGTACTGGATCCGGTCGCTGCCTATTGACTGCGGCCGGTGCAGATGGCCCAGCGCGACGAAATCAAATCCGTCGAAGCTGTCGCCGCCAACCCGGCCTGAGCCGCCGACCGACAAGGGCCGCTCCGAGTCGGATTCGCTGCCGCCGGTGACGAACGCATGGCCGACCAGCACATTGCGCTGGCCCGGCACCCGCTGCGCCTTGAGCAGCGACATCAGGTGTGTCATCGCCGACTGGTGGTCGGTGACATCCTCACCGCCGGGCAAGTGGCGCGCGAACAGCGGCTCGACATAGGGCAGCGGGTGGAAAGCCACCTCGCCATGGGCGTCGGACAGCACCACCGGTGAGAGATTGTTCAGCGTGCCGCGCAGCGTCAGCCCGCGCTGCGCAAAGATGCGCCCACCAAAGCCGATGCGCTCGGCGCTGTCGTGGTTGCCGGCGATCACGATGGTCGGGATGCCAGCGTCGACCACCAAACGGGTCAGCACGCTGTCGAGCAAGGCCACCGCCTCGGACGGCGGGATCGCGCGGTCGTAGATATCACCGGCAATCACGACAACGTCGACCTGCTCGCTGCGCGCCAGGTCGACAAACTGCTCGAGGATCAGGCGCTGGTCCTCGAGCAAGGAGGCGCCGTGCAGGTAGCGGCCCAGGTGCCAGTCGGCGGAATGGAGGATTTTCATCAGGTCTGTGGCCTTGAAATGCGGTGGTGGCGCTGGCGGACGGAGCGACGCATCACGCGCCGATCGGCGCTGCGGCAACCGGGTCTGATGCTATCTGCCGAACCAGGCCTGCCTGCCGATAACGGCACCTTGAGGCGACAGTGCCAGCGAAACGCCCATCCACAAAGCCTCCCACACTCGGGAACAGGTGCTCGCCGCACGAGCGGCCTAGTCCGGGATCGGCCAGTCCATCGCCGAGCCATCCCGGTCAGCCCCGAGCACCCACTCTGGAAAATTGATTACCGATCGGGTAATTTTCGTCAATAGAGGTCTGTGACCGTCAATTTTTTCCCGATCGGGGCTTTTCTCGGTACGCACCGCCGATCCGCACACCCGGACGTTTGTCAGATCGCAGTCGGCTTGACGGGGTCCGTGCGGCACGTTGAACCCCCCGCCCAGCAAATAGCCGATGCCGTGGCTGGCGCCGTGCGACACCCCGCCGCTGCGTCCCTGGATCGAGAGCCAAGCGGCGGCTTGCGCGTCAGCGCGGGCGTTCGGGTCGGAGGGGTCGGCGTGCATGCGGGGCAGCGCGCTCCACATCCGGCGCGCCGGCTCGATCGCGGGGGCATCGCTGATCGGTGAGTGTTGGTCGAGCAAAAGCCCTCGACGCAGTGGTCGACCGAGCGTGCTGCGGTGGACAGCAGCAGTTCGGCCGGTATGTCCATCGTGCAGGCGGGGTCTTGGATCATGCTGATCGGCACCGACAGGTGGCCGAGATCATGACGCGGCCCGGCTCAGCCGGCGCGTTTGATGGCGCGGTGTCGGGTTGCGGGCGCGTGTTTAGAATACTTTGAGTGGATGCGAGGCTTGCCCAGGCTTGGCCCGCAGAGCTCACGACATGATCGGCTGGCGTTTCGCGTGGCCGCAGCAACCCAGGCGAAACCCATGAAGTTCATGTCCTTCAACCTGATGCCCTATCGGTTCCTGCCGATGGATTTCCCGGAAAAACACCGCTCGGTCTGGGTGGACATTCCCGGCGAGCTCTTCGACCCGGTCAAGGGCAATCAGCTCTACAACGAGTACATGGACCAGCTCGAGTACGCGGCTGAAATCGGCTTCGACGGCATCTGCGTGAACGAGCACCATGCCAATGGTTATGGGCTGATGCCATCGCCCAACATCATTGCGGCCTCGCTGGCGCGTCGCACCAAGGATGCAGCCATCGTCGTGCTGGGCAATTCGGTGGCCTTGTACAACCCGCCGCTGCGGGTGGCCGAAGAGTTCGCGATGCTCGATTGCATCTCGGGCGGCCGGCTGGTCGCGGGCTTCCCGGTGGGCACCAGCATGGACACCAACTATGCCTATGGTCAGGTGCCCACGACGCTGCGCGACAAGTACTATGAAGGCGTGCAGCTGATCCTGGAGGCCTGGAAGCGCAACGATGTGTTCGCGTTCAACGGCGAGTTCACCCAACTGCGCTATGTCAACTGCTGGCCCAAGCCGCTGCAAAAACCGCATCCGCCGGTGTGGATTCCCGGCGGCGGTTCTGTCGAGACCTGGGACTACTGCGCCGACATGGGCTTCCTCTACAGCTACCTGTCGTTCTCAGGCTACAAGCGGGCCAAGGTGTTCATGGACGGATTCTGGGAGACTCTTGCGCGCAAGGGGCTGCCGCAGAACCCCTACCAGGCGGGCTTCGTGCAGTTCGTGGCCGTGGGCGATTCGGACGACGAAGTGGCCGAAAAATTCGGGCCGCATGCAGAGTGGTTTTTCAACAAGACCCAGCATGTCTATGGCGGCTTCGCCGAAGCCCCCGGATATCGCACGCTCAACACCATCAAATTGGGCATGGAAAGTCAGCAGAAGGGTCCGCGCATCATCGACACCACCTGGCAGGAAATGGTCGATCGCGGCACGGTCATCGCGGGCACCCCCAAACGGGTTACCGAGCAGATCGAAGACCTGTCGCGCACGCTCAATGTCGGCCATCTGGGCATCCTGGCGCAGTTTGGCGACATGCCGCACGAGCGCGTGATGGGCAACCTCAAACGCATTGCGACCGAAGTCACGCCGCATCTGAAACACCTGTGGGACGACCAGTGGGTAGACCACTGGTGGCCCAAGCCATTGAGCAATCCGAGGCTGCCGCAGTCGATGCCACGGACCGCGCCGCCGCTGTCAGAGGCCCCGCAATGAGCGAGATGATCAGCTTGCCCGGCAGAGGCTTGCCGGTGCAGGTGCAGCGCCAGGGTCAGGGCCAAGGACCGACGCTGGTCTATCTTCACGGGGCTTTTGGGCTCGAGTGGTCTTCGCCTTTGCTGGCGGCGCTGGCGCGGGAGCACGCGGTGGTGGCGCCGCATCTGCCAGGTTACGGCGCCAGTGAGGGCTTAGAGCGAATCAACGCTTTCTACGACCTGTCGGTCTGGCTCGATGAGGTGCTCGACGCGCTGAACCTGTCCGACGTGGTGCTGGTAGGCCATGATTTCGGCGGTGCGGCAGCCGCAGAGTACGCGGCGCTGTTCCGGCGCAGGGTCTCGCGCCTGGCCTTGCTGGCGCCCTATGGCATTTGGCCCAAAGGCGATCCGCTGCCGGACATCTTCGGGCTGACGCCGGGTTCGCTCACCAAGTTGCTGTACGCCGATCCAATGGGTGCAGCGGCGGGCGATTTCAATGCCCAGAGCCCCGACAAGGACTTGCGCGATGCGGCGATCTTGCGCCGCCGCCAGTCCCTGATTGCCGCGGCCAAGCTGATGTGGCCCATCCCCGACAAGGGCTTGCGTCACCGCTTGTACCGGATCACCGCCCCGACGCTGCTGCTGGCCGGCCGCGCCGATCAGCTGATGGATGCGGCCTATATTCAGGCCTTTGCCGAGCAGATCGCGGGTGCGCGGGTGCTGACCTTGGAGGCCGGGCACATGATGCCGCAGGAGGTGCCCGAACAGGCCTGCGCAGCCATCACGGACTGGCTCAGGCCTTAGGCTGAGCGGCGGCGTTCGGGTCCTGGACGGCCACAGCCTCGGCCGGTGGGCTGAGGTGGGTTTGAAACCAGTCCAGCGCTGCCTCGGTGGCCTCGCGTTTGAGACCCATGTAGGGATCGTAGTGGCGACCCGGCAGCGATACCAGGCGTTTCGGCTGCCCGGCCAATGCGAAGGCTTCGCGCTGCCACTGCACCGGGGTCTGGGTGTCATGGTCGGCCACAATCATCAGCAAGGGCGTCGGCGCAATGCGTTCGATGAAGCTGATCGGCTCATAGCTGCGCATCATCTCCAGGCTGCGCAGCGTGATGGCGTTGGGGTAGACGCCGTCCTTGTCGACGGTTTTCGCCCATTCCTCGGTCTCAGACCCTGGCAGCGCAGCCTGCGTCAGCCCGGGCGAGGCGCCGCGCGCACGCGCGTCCCGGTCATCGGCCAGACGCTGCAGAAAGCGGGCGCGGCTGCTCTCGGGCACCCAGCTGTCGAAGGTGCGCTGGCCCGACACCAAGGGCACTTGCGCGACCAGGCAACGCACGCGCTTGTCCAGCGCGCCGATCGTCAGCACATGGCCGCCCGCGTAACTGGTGCCCCACAGGCCGATCCGGTCCGGGTCCACGAAGCCCAGGGTGCGGACAAACGAGATCGCTGCGCGCATGTCCTCCATCTGCGTCCAGGGGTTGGTTTCGAAGCGTGGCGAGCCGCCGCTCTGGCCCCAGTTGCGGTGGTCGTAGGCGAGGCAGGCAAATCCCGCCGCAACGAAGGCTTGCGCGTAGTCGCCCAGGTCGAGCGCCATCACGGCCGAGAAGCCGTGGCTCAACACGATCATCGGGTGCCGCTGATCGGCCGGGCCCGAGGGGCGGTAAAGCCAGCCGTGGAGCTTGACCCCGTCGCTGTCGAAAAAGATGTCCTGGCGGTTTGCCGACATGTCAGAGATACGCCGCCGACAACTGGGTGACCACATCGGCCTGGGTCAGCGCCTGGCTCGTGTCCTCCATCACGACCTGCCCATGGCGCAGCACGAAGCCGTGGTGAGCGACCTTGAGCGCCATCGCCGCCATCTGCTCGGCCAGCATCACGGTGGTTTGGCGTGCGCTGGCGTAGTCGGTGATGAACTTGAAGATCTGCGCCACGATGAGCGGTGCCAGCCCGAGCGAGGGTTCATCGAGCAACATGAAGGCGGGCTCGCGGATCGTCACGCTCGACAGGATCAGCATCTGTTGCTGGCCGCCCGACAGCGTCGCTGCCTTGCTGTGGCGGCGATCCTTCAGGATCGAAAACGCGTCATACACCTGCTCGAGCGCTTGCGCGAAAGGCGAGCTGCGCGGGCCGAAGCTCCAGGCCAAGGACAGGTTTTCCTCCACGCTCAAGCCGCGAAACAGGCGCCGGCCCTCCATCGCCAACGAGATGCCTTCGCGGGCCCGTAGATGCGCGGGCATCCGACTCAGATCGCGTCCGTTGACCCGGATCTCGCCGCTGACCACTGGCACCAGCCCGGCGATCGCCTTGAGCAGCGAGGACTTGCCTGCGCCGTTGGCGCCGAGCACCGCGGTGATCTGGCCGGGTTGCGCGCGCAAGTTGATGCCCTTGAGGGCGCTGATGTTGCCGTAGGCAACGCTGACGTCGATGAGTTCAAGCATGGTGGGCCTGCTGCAAGCCGAGATAGGCTTCGATGACCGCGGGGTTGCGGCGCATGCCTTGCATGTCGCCTCGGTAGATTTCGCGCCCGCTGTCGAGGACCACGACGTCGTCGACGATGTCGTTGACGAAGTCCATGTGATGTTCGATCAGCAGCACCGATTTGTGGCGCGCTTTCAGATGGCGGATGACATTGGCCAGACAACCGAGTTCGGCCTCCGACAGCCCCGCCGCCGGCTCATCGAGCATCAGCACCAGTGGATCGGCCATCAGCGCACGGGCGACTTCGGTCAGCCGTCGATAGCCGTAAGGCAGGGCATCGAGCAACTGGTCGGCCACACCGGTGAGTCCGGCCACCGCCATGGCCTCTTCAGCCAGGGTGAGCAGTGTTTTTTCTTCTCGCAGCACCGACGGCAGGCGCAGTGCCGAGGCGAGCATGCTGCTGCGAAACTGCAGGTGCGCGCCCAGCAGCACGTTTTCACGCACGGTGAAGCTGGGCACCAGGCGGGGATCTTGGAAGGTGCGCACGATGCCCGCGGCGGCAATCTCGTGATGGGTCTGGCCACTGATGTCCTGGCCGCGAAACAGCACCTGTCCAGCGCTGGGGGTGTAGATGCCGCTCACCACGTTGACCAGCGTGCTCTTGCCCGAGCCATTGGGCCCGA
>RGQD01000245.1 GCA_010030205.1 Betaproteobacteria bacterium | reverse complement strand
GGCGGCAGCGCGCCGTAGATCACGCTGACCGATTTGCCATTGGCGGCAACCTGGTCACGCAGCATCAGCACGTCGCGCCGGCTGAAGGCCACCACCGCATCGCCCAACTTGAGCGATGCGATCGGCACCGCCGCCGGCAGCAACTGCACCTGCTGCATGCGCTCGAAATGCCGCACCTCGCAGCGCTCGCCGCAAAGCCCGAGCAGGTTCTCGATCGCGGGGACCGCATAGGCCGAGCAGATGATCAGCAATTCTTTGGCCGGCGCACCGACGATGGCCTGGGTCCAGGCCCAACCGCGCCAGGGGTCGAAAATCATCTGGGCTTCGTCGATCACCGCGACGTCGATCAGCTCGCCGCTGCCCATCATCTCGATCGTGCTCGAGACCACACGCGCGCCATCGACCGGCGCGTTCTCCTCGCCGGTGCGCAAGCTGCACGGCACGCCGCGCGCCATCAAGCGGTCGCGGCCTTCGAGCGCGAGCAGGCGCAGCGGCGCGAGGTAGGCGCCGCGCTCGCAAGCCGCCAGGCGTTCAAAGGCCTGGTGGGTCTTGCCGCTGTTGGGTGGGCCGACAAACAAAGTGACCTTGCGCTGGGCCCGGCGCGCGATCTTGAAGCTGTCAGGGTAGCCCTGGAAAGCCAGTTCGGCGTTCAGGTCGTCCAGGGTGTCGAGCTCGTTGACCCGGTTGGCCCAGCGCTCCAATGCCCGGTTGCAGGCCGCGCGCAACTCGTCCAGCGACTGCGGCGTCGCGCATTCAGACTGCAGGCCGGGCAGCAGTGACTCGATCCGACCGGGGTTGATGTGGCCGGCCTGTTCGACCAGCCCGTCCAGCGTGGCCTGCAACTCGGCCGCATGGGGCCAGTCCGGCTGGTGCGTCAGCGTGTCCTGCAACAAGGCTTTGTCGCCGTCGCGGAAAAAACGCCAGACCGGCGCAGCCTCGACCGGGATCAGGTGGCTGACGTCGATGCGCCAGGCGTCCTGCGCCAGCGTCAGCGTCTGGATCGCCAAGCGCTCCCAGTCGGCTGGGCCAGCCCGTGTCACACTCATCGCGTCGAGCACAGCGCTGCGCTCGGTCATCAACGGGCGCAGCTTCGGGCCGGTGCCCAGCGCGTCGAGGTGGCGCAGCGCCTCTTCGAACAGCGTGGGCGCGATCCAGCGGCTGGGCCGCTGGCCGGCGACGCCTTTTTGCAGCAGCACCAGGCCAAGCCGGTCCATCCGGTCGTCGCCGTCGGGCGCGTGCTCGGGCACCAAGTCGGACGGCATGTCGGCCGCCGTGACCACCTGCGGCAGTTGGTAGGCCGCGTTGCGGATGCGGTTGAGCGCTTCGTCGGGGATCTGCGCCGGCACACGCGCGGCATGGCGCGGGTTGGGCAGGGGATGGGGCTGCGGCTTGGCCGCGGCGCGGATTGGAACCGCAGCGATGGGTAGGGTATCTGGCATGGCAGGCCGCGCACTGTACTCCGCGCGGCTAGCATCGGCCTGCGCAAGCGCATGCCGACCTGGTCTAGCCCTCATCTTCCACCCCATTTCACGTATCCCATGAACCATCCTTCAGACACCTTGGCCCTGGTCTGCGAGCGCCTCAGCGACGACATGTCGGGGCTGGCGCTGCGGCGCTGGCAGCTGCCCGCGATGGGCCCTGCCGATGTCCGCGTGACGATGCACGCGACCAGCCTGAACTTTCCCGACCTGTTGATGACACGCGGGCTCTACCAATTCAGGCCACCGATCCCTTTTGTCTCGGGCATGGAAGGCGCCGGCGTCGTCGTCGAGGCCGGTCCCGCCAGCGGCTGGCAGGTCGGCCAGCGGGTCGGGCTGGGCGCCAAGCACGGCATGCTGGCGCAGCAGGTGGTGATGCCAGGCAGCGCGCTGCGGCCCATCCCTGAGGGTTTGTCGATGGAGGCTGCGGCCAGCGTCAACGTCACCGGGCTGACCGCCTGGGTCGCGCTGGCCCGCATCGGTCAACTGCAGCGCGGCGAAACCCTGCTGGTGCACGGCGCGCGCGGCGGCGTCGGCCAGGCCTGCGTGCAACTCGGGCTGCATCTGGGCGCACGGGTGATCGCCACCGCCAGCCAGCCCGAGCGGCTGCAGGCACTGATGGGCTGGGGCCCGGACGCCGGCGTGACGGTGCTGCCGGCGCGAGGGTTCAGGGAGGCGGTGCTGGCCGCCACCGATGGCCGCGGCGCCGATGTGATCGCTGACCCGGTGGGCGGCGACCTGTTCGACGAGTCGCAGCGTTGCATTGCCTTCGGTGGCCGGCTGCTGGTGATGGGCTTTGCCAGCGGCCGGATCCCGACGGTGGACGCCAACCGGCCGTTGATCAAAGGCTACAGCGTGGTCGGTGTGCGTGCCGGTGAATATGGCCGGCGCTGGCCAGAGCGCGGCCGCGAGCACGCAGCGGCTGTGCAGCGCCTGGCCGCAGCCGGCGTCTTCAAGCCGATGATCGGCGCGCGCTTCGCCCTAGCCCAGGCCAAGGAAGCGCTGGAAGCGATGGCCGACCGCAGCGTCACCGGCAAGATCGTCGTGACGATGGGTGCGGACGACTGAGCCCGCCGGCAGCGAATCGCCTCGGGGCTCAAGCCCTCAGGGCTGGGGGCCCCAGGGTGCGTTGAGCATCAGCTTGTTTTCCTGCGACAGCAGCAGCGGACGCAGCTTGGCAGCGAAGGCCATGAACTCGGCGTCACCAAACACGCCGGCCCAAAAGGCCCGACGGTCGGCGTCGTCGTCGAATTTCCACAGGTGAACCAACTGGTTCATCGCACCGATGTCGCCAGTGAAATAGCCAACCAGCTTTTGCGGATGCTTGGCCAGCGCGGCCCAGCCTTCGGTCTTGTAGTGACCGACCACCTCGCTCATCTTGCCGACGATGACGGTGTAGGTGCGAAGTTCATAGATGGCCATGGAAGTCTCCTGCGGTTTGTCCGTTGGTCTGCCCGGTGACGGACTTTGTGAAGCGCGCGGCCAACCCCCGGCCGTGCCGCAGCGCCGAATTCAGGGTTTGACGAAGCGCAGCGTGAAGCGGTCGCTCTCGCCAACCGCTTCAAAGCGCGCGCGGTCAATGTCCTTGTTCGCATAGCTCGGCGGCAAGGCCCAGACTCCGCCAGGGTGGTCGGCGCGGTCGCGCGGGTTGGCGTTGACTTCGGAGGCCGCAGCGAGCTTGAAGCCCGCCGCCTCGGCCAGTCGGGCCACATAGGCCACGTGGACATAGCCGCTGCTGGCCTTGGCGTCCTGCACCCGGTCGGCAGGCAGCCGGTGGTCGACGACACCGAAAACACCACCGGACTTCAGGCTGTCATGGGCACTCTTGAACACCGCCAGCACCACCGCGTCGCCGTGCGCCACCCAGTTGTGGACGTTGCGAAAGGTCAGCACCAGATCAGCGCTACCGGGCGCAGCGTACTGCAGCTTGGCCGGCGGCGCGAAGACCGTCATCTGCGCCTTGTCGTAGACCGCAGGCTGGGCCTGCAGCTTGGCCTTGAGCCGCTCAGCGCTGAGCCGAGAGTAGGCCTCGATCGACTCGGGGTCGGCGCCGGCCAGGATCAACCGACCGCGATCGCGCAGATAAGGCGCCAGCACCTCGGTGTACCAACCGCCGCCGGGGCTGAGCTCGACCACCGTCATATCGGGACGGATGCCGAAGAAGCTCAAGGTCTCGTAGGGGTGGCGCCAAGCATCGCGAGCGGCGTTGGCGGGCGCTCGCTGGGCGCCAGCCAGGCTGGCCTTGAGCGCGTCGTCGGCCAGCGCTGGGCCGGCCAGGCCCAGGACCATCACCGCAGCTGTGAACCAATTTTTCATCTTGTTTCCTTGGGGACCTGGGGGGAAGACAGCTCGGCGCGCATCGCGTCGATCACCGTCCGGTAGTCGGGCTGGCCGAAGATCGCGCTGCCGGCAACAAAGGTGTCGGCGCCAGCGTCGGCCACCGCACGGATGTTGTCGGTCTTGATGCCGCCGTCAACCTCGAGCCGGATGTCGCGGCCGGTCTCGCGCTGATGGGCATCGATGATGCGTCGCAGTTTCTCGACCTTGCGCAGCGCGCCGGGGATGAAGCTCTGCCCGCCAAAGCCCGGGTTCACGCTCATCACCAGCACCAGGTCGACCTTGTCGATCACCCATTCCAGCACGTCGACCGACTCGGCCGGGTTGAACACCAGACCGGCCTGGCAGCCCGCGGACCTGATCAGCTGCAGCGTGCGGTCGATGTGCGCGCTGGCGTCGGGGTGAAAGCTGATCAGGTTGGCGCCGGCCTGTGCGAAAGCCAGCGCCAGCGCGTCCACCGGTTGCACCATCAGGTGGACGTCGATCGGCACCGGGCTGCCGTCGGCCCTGACCGCATGCGGGCGCAACGATTGGCAAACCATAGGCCCAAAGCTCAGGTTGGGCACGTAGTGGTTGTCCATCACGTCGAAATGGATCCAGTCGGCGCCAGCGGCGATGACATCGCGCAGCTCTTGGCCGAGCTGGGCGAAATCGGCCGACAGGATGCTGGGGGCGATGCGGAAGGTTTTGCTCATGGACGCCAATCGCGGCAATGGCCTGCGGAAGCAGGGATTCTGGCAGTCTTCCTAGAATGCGGCATGGCACAAGCAAGATTGACCACCACAGTCGCGGTTCGCCCGCTGCCCGAGCACACCGACGCGGCGCAACAACTCCACGGGTTCGCCTACACCGTGACGATACGCAACACCGGAGACGTAGCAGCGCAGCTGATCGGCCGCCACTGGCATATCAGCGACAGCCGCGGTGGGGTGCAGCAGGTGCGAGGCCTGGGGCTGGTCGGCCACCAACCGATGCTGCAGCCAGGCGAGCAGTTTGAGTACACCAGCTGGGCCCAGATCTCAACGTCACAGGGCTCGATGCGTGGCAATTTGCTCTGCGTCACCGAGGATGCGCAGTGGTTCGAGTCGCCCGTGGCCGAGTTCGCGCTGGTCGACAGCGCCGCGCTGCACTGATGGCCGAACCCGGGGCCGCGCCAGACACTTGTTGCACGACGCTGGCCAACGGCGTTCGCGTCGTCACGATCGCGATGCCACAGCTGCAGACCGCCAGCGTCAGCGTGTTCGTGCGCAGCGGTAGCGGCCACGAGCGCCAAGCCTTGAACGGCATCGGCCATGTGATCGAGCACATGGTGTTCAAAGGCACGGCGCAGCGAGACGCAAAGCGACTGAACCTCGATGCCGAGCGCCTGGGCGCCGAGGTCAACGCCCACACCGACAAGGACCACACCGCCTTCCACATGCGTGGTCTGGCCGCCGATGCGGGGCTGTTCGTGCGCATGCTGGGCGACCTGGTGCAGCACGCCACCTTTCCCGAGGCTGAATTCGAGCGCGAGCGCGAGGTGCTGCTGCACGAGTTCACCGAGGACGAAGACGACCCGATGGCCAGCGCCTACAAGCTGTTCGACCGCGCCTGTTTCGGCCTGCACCCGCTGGCCCAGCCGGTGATCGGCGTGCGCCGCAACATCGAGCGCTTTGCCCGCGCCGACCTGGTGGCCCATCTGCAGCGCCTGTACACCGGCGCCAACGTGGTGGTGGCGGCAGCCGGGGCGGTCGACCATGAGGCGATCGTCCGCGATGCCGAGGCTTGTTTCGGCGCGATGCCGCGCGGCCAGCCCAACCTGATCGCCGCGCCGACCTGGCTCGGCGGCTTGAAGACCAAGGCCCAGGCCGGCAGCAGCCAGACCCACTGCGTGCTGGGTTTTTCGATCCCCCCGCTGCAAGCCGATGACCCGACCGGCGCAGTGGCCGCCGCCTTGCTGGGTGAAGGCATGAGTTCGCCGCTGATGGACCAGCTGCGCGAACAGCGCGGCCTGGTCTATTACGCCGCCTGCTCGGCCGACGTGATCGACAGTTGCGGCCAGTTCGTGGTCGAGGCCTCGACCTCGCCGGCGCAGCTCGACGAGTGCCTGACGGCGATGGCCGGCCTGCTGCGGGCCCAAGCCCAGTCGATCGCGCCGGTGGACCTGGAGCGGGCCCGCAACCAGATCCTGGTGCGCCGGCTGCGTGGCCTGGAAAAACCCGGCAGGCGCTTGGAAGAAGCTGCGCTCGACCTGCTGGTGTTGGGGCGGCTGAGATCGCGCGAGCAGGGGCTGGCGCGCATGCGTGCGGTCAGTGCCGAGCAGGTTCGCCAGGCCTTCGAGGCCATGTTGGCCGACGGTGCGGCGCTGGCAATCACCGGCAGGGTGGCACGCGGCACCAGCGATCGCGCCCAAGAGATCCTGCTGGCACAGGGTCTGGCGGCACCGGCTACCCGGCACTGAACATCGTCAGCGCCTAGGCTCGTCGTCGCTCGATCGCTCGCCGCGCTGACGGCCCGAGAACATCGTCCACCAGACGATCAGGATCAACAACAGCATTGCGCCCAGCGCTTCCAGCAAAATCAGCCACATGCCGCGATTATCCCCAGCCTTGCTGGCCGCGTTGCTGGCCTTGCTGAGCGCCTGCGCGACGGCCCCACCCGAGCGCTTGCCCGCACCCGCGACCCTGCAGCCTACGCCGTCGACACCCCAGCCCTCTGCGCCTGCAGTGGCCGTGGCGGCGCCCGGCACCCAGACCATGGCCGCGCCGCTGCTTAGAGGCCGCGCCCGCTGGGTGCCCGTGGACTGGTCGTCCCTGCCGGACTGGCAAGCCGACCGCAGCGCCGAGTTGTGGCCGGCGCTGCGCGCAGGCTGCGCCAAACCGGCGCCGGGCTGGGCTTCGGTGTGTGCCCGCGCAGCGGCTTTTTCGCCCCCCGACGACAGCTTTGCGCGCGATTTCCTGCAACGCGAGTTGCAGCCTTATCGGGTCGAATCGATGGAAGGCGAGACCCGTGGCCTGGCCACAGGCTACTTCGAGCCGCTGTTGCTGGCCAGCCGGCTGCCGCGGCCGGGTTTCACGGTCGCGATTCACCGTCCACCACCAGACCTGGCCAAACGCCGGCCTTACTGGACCCGTCAGGAATTGGCCGGCGAGGCCAGCGCCAGCCTGCGCGGCCAGGAGATTGCCTATGTCGCGACCGAGCTCGACCTGCTGGTGCTGCA
>RGQD01000244.1 GCA_010030205.1 Betaproteobacteria bacterium | reverse complement strand
CCTGCGCTGCAGCGCAGGCCTCCAACACAAGCATCGTCGGCACGTTGGGCCGTATGGCCAGCGCGATTCCTTGGTGACCGTCAAGCCTTGATCGTCTGCGGTTCGTGCTGACCAGCGGTCGAGCCCGCCGCTGTTGACGCGGTCGCTGCGCCGCCTCTGACCAGCTTGCCGGGCAGTGCGCCGGTGAAAGCGTCGTCTGTGACCGTCTCGACACCCGAGACAAACACATGCCGGTAGCCCTGCGCTTTCTGGATCAGGCGGCGGCCTCCAGCAGGCAGGTCGTAGACGACCTCGGGCCTGAGCAAGCTGAGCCGGTCGTGGTCGATCACGTTGATGTCGGCCTTGAGGCCCACGGCCAGCACGCCTCGGTCGAACAGGCCGTAGGCCGCTGCCGTGGCCTGGGTCTGCTTGTGCACCGCGAACTCGATCGACAGTTTCGGACCCCGCACCCGGTCGCGCGTCCAATGCGTGAGCAGCAGTGTCGGCGCGCTGCCGTCGCAGATCACGCCGACATGCGCGCCGGCATCGGCCACGCCCATGATGGTCGCTTCGTCGACCAGCATGTCGTGGACATCGTCGAGGTTGCCGTGGTGGTAGTTCTCGTGTGGCAGCAGCAGCAGTCCCTTGCCGTGCTGGGCCATCATCGCTTCTAGCGCGAGTTCGCGAACGCTGCGTCCGCTGTGCTGCGAGATCGCGCCGAGGTTGGTCGACGCGTCGGGCTCATAGTCCAGCAGCTCACCGATCACATGGGCGCGAGGCAGCTTGTCGATCAGCCGCTGCAGCGCCGGGTCGCAGTGCTCTTCGCGCACCAACGCGTCGCGCAGCCCGCTGTCCTGGCACAGCTGCACGTAGCGATCTGCCGGTGTCAGCGACGCCATCGCCAGCCAGCGCGGATGCTCGGCAAACGGGTTGATCGTGGTCTCGAGGCCGATCAGCACCCCGATCGGACGGCAGCCCACCTGCCCATTGGCTTCGATGTGGTCGGCGCGCGCGGCGTGGATCTGGCCCAGCGTCTCGCGCCAGCGGTCGGGCGCCTCGTCGACTTGCACCATCAGGCAAGACAGCGGCCGGCCCGCGGTCTCGGCCATGCTGCGCATCAGCTCGAACTCGCCCGGACCGAAATCGGAGTTGACCTCGATCACGCCCTTGCCGGCGCGCTTCATCGCCTGCGCCAGCCCTTGCAACTCGGCGTGGTCGGCCGACAGCGTGGGCACTCGGCGACCGTCGCCGGCGCGGTGCTTGTTGGTCCTGGAGCTGGTAAAGCCCAGCGCGCCCTGGTTCAAGGCCTCTTCGAGCATCGATCCCATGTGCTCGATCTCGGTTGCGCTTGGCCGCTCGCGATGGTTCGCGCCGCGGTCACCCATCGCATACAGGCGAAGCGCTGCGTGCGGCACCTGGGTGCCCACATCCATGATCCGCGGCATCGCTGCGATGCTGTCCATGAACTGCGGAAAGGTCTCCCAGTCAAACTTCACGCCTTCGCTCAACACGATCTCCGGGATGTCCTCAACGCCTTGCATCAGGTTGATCAGGTAGGGCACGGCACCCGGGCGAACCGGCGCAAAGCCGACGCCGCAGTTGCCGAACACGACCGTGGTCACGCCGTGCCATGACGAGGGCGTCAGGAACGGATCCCAGGTGGCTTGCCCGTCGTAATGGGTGTGGATGTCGACGAAGCCGGGGGTCACCAGCAGACCTCGGGCGTCAATCTCGCGCCGGCCGGGACCTGCGTGTTCGGTCACTGCGGTGATCAACCCTGCGTCTACCGCCACGTCAGCGACCCGGCGCGTCGCGCCCGTGCCGTCGACCACCGTACCGCCTCTGATGACTAGATCATGCATGTTGTGTCTCCATCGATGCTTTGCGACAAGGGCGCGCGTTCGTGCTGCGGCCCGGCTTCGCGCTATCCTGCCTTGCGCTGGGCCAGATGTCCATGATCGCAATCCTCAGGTCGTTCACGCTGGGATGCCGCGATCATGGCAGGCGCATCGGGCAGGCGCATCGTTTAGCATCCGCCCATGATCGGACATTTAGACCACCTGGTCCTGACCACCACCGACGAAGTCGCCTGCCTGGACTTCTACACCCGGGTGCTGGGCATGACGCTGGAAAACTACCAGACCGCCACCGGCTTGCCGCGCAAGGCCTTGAAGTACGGCCAGCAGAAGATCAACCTGCACTTTAAGGGTTTCGAATACGAGCCGCGAGCCCATTTGCCGGTGCCTGGCGCGCTCGATCTGTGCTTCATTGCCAGCATTCCGCTGCAGCAGGTGATCGAGCATCTGGCGCGCGAGAACTGGCCCATCATCGTCGGCCCGGTGCTGCGAACCGGTGCCACGCAGCAGATCCGGTCGGTCTATGTGCGTGACCCGGACCTGAACTTGATCGAGATCGCCGAGCTCTGTTGAGCCGGCGCCGCAGCCGCCGAAGTCCGTGCTGGGACGCTTCATGACCTTGACCGAGGACGCCGCGTGACCGATTCCTTGTGCCGCCACGCCAGCAGCTCGGCGCTGGACATAGCCTACGAGACTGCGGGTGATCCGCAGGGCGACGCGGTGCTGCTGCTGCACGGTTTTCCCTACGATGTGCGGGCCTACGACGAGGTTTCGAAGCTGCTCGCCATGGCCGGCTGCCGCGTGATACGGCCTTATCTTCGGGGTTTCGGGCCGACCCGTTTCCGTTCGGCCGACACGCTGCGCTCGGGCCAGCAGGCGGCGATTGCGCACGATGCGCTCGAGCTGCTTGACGCGCTGGGCATAGACCGGGCGCTGGTCGCGGGCTACGACTGGGGCGGCCGTGCGGCCTGCATCCTCGCCGCGCTCTGGCCCGAGCGTGTCGCCGGGCTGGTGAGCTGCGGTGGCTACGCGATACAAGACATCGCCGCCGCGATGCGCCCGCTGCCGCCGCCCGCCGAGCACGCGCTGTGGTACCAGTACTACTTCCATGGCGAGCGCGGCCGCGCCGGGCTCGCCGCCCATAGTCGTGAGTTCTGCAAGCTGCTGTGGCAGCAGTGGTCGCCTGGCTGGCAGTTTGACGCCCAGGTCTACGAGCAGAGCGCGCGGTCCTTCGACAACCCCGATTTCGTCGAGGTGGTGATCCACTCCTACCGCCACCGCTACGGCCTGGTCGCGGGCGACCCCTTGTACGAGGCGAGCGAACGCCGCTTGGCTTTGCGGCCGGTGATTGCAGTGCCGACGGTGGCCTTGTTCGGCGGCGCGAGTGGCTTTGGCCTGCCTGCCGAGTTGCAAGCGCAAGGCCGATTTTTCAGCGCCGGCTTCAGGTCCGAGGTCGTCGCCTCGGCAGGCCACAACCTGCCGCAGGAAGCGCCGCAGGCTTTCGCCGACGCGCTGTTGTCGCTGCGCCGCTGATCAGCGGCGGGCCAGGCCGGGCCCGGTCGCAAGCTAGCCGGCCAGCACCCGCTGGCGCAGCAGCCACTTCGCGATCCCCAGCGCCGGCAGCAAAATGGCCACGGCGGCCAGCGCCATCTGCAGGCTCGACATCGGCATGATGCCCCCGCCCGGCGTGGCGAGCATGATGCCGCCCAGCATCAGCGCGATGCGCAGCGGCCACTGCATCGCACCGGCGCGCCGCAGGTCGCCGATCAGCAGTTGGTAGCCCTGGATGCCACCGCAGATGAAGACGATGCCCACGCCTGCCGCCAAGGTCAGGTAGATCGCCTCGACCCAGGAGCCTTGCAACACCAGCGCCGGATTCATCACGAAGAAGAACGGCAGAAAGTAGATGATCGAGCCGACCCGCATCGATTCCCAGCCGGTCTTCATCGGCGGCGAGCCGGCAATACCGGCCGCAGCGAACGATGCGATCGCCACCGGTGGCGTGATCGCCGACAGCATGCCCCAGTAGAAGATGAACATGTGAACGGCCATCTTGTTCAGGCCGGCTTTTTCGAGCGCCGGACCGACCAGGATCGCCAGGAAGATGTAGCAGGCCGTGGTGGTCAGGCCCAGGCCCAGTACCAGGCTGGTCAGCGCGGTCATTGCGAGCAGCAGCAGCACGTTGTTGCCGGCCATCAGCAGCATGTCGTTGGCCAGGCTGGAGATCACCCCGGTCACCGAGAACGCACCGATCAGCAAGCCGCAGCCCGCGAGGATGCCGGCCAGCTCGACGAAAGTCCGGCCGTTGACCTCGAGGAATTTCTGCAAGGTCTGCCAACTCCACTTCTCGCTGTTGAACAACTGGTTGAGCGCCAGCAGCAGCAAGGTGGCCCAGAACGGCGCGTGGCTTTCGCGTTTCATCACCAGCAGCATGTAGACCAGCAGCACGATCACGAACACGTAGTACCAGCCTTCGCGAAAGGTCTTGCGCAGACTGGGCAGTTCGGCGCGTGGCAGACCCTTCAGGCCGTGGCGGGCGGCATAGGCGTCGACCTGCATGAACAGGCCGAAATAGTAGAGCAGCGCCGGTATCACCGCGGCCGCGGCGACCTCGGCGTAGCTGACGCCGAGGAACTGCGCGATCACGAAAGCCGTCGCACCCATCACTGGCGGCGCGAGCACCGCGCCGGTGGACGCGCAGGCCTCGATCGCCGCGGCGTAGGACGCACGAAAACCGGTTCGCTTCATCACCGGGATCGTCATCGTGCCGGCTGTCAGCACGTTCGAGACGATAGACCCCGACATCATGCCCAGCATCGCGCTGGCGAAGATGCACACCTTGGCCGCACCGCCGCGGAAGGTGCCACACAGCGCGAACGACAGGTTGATGAAGAACTTGCCGGCACCGGTCATCATCAGCGCGGTGCCGAACACCAGAAAGCCGATCACTGTTTCGGCGAAGGCTTGCAGCGGAATACCCAGCAGGCTCTCGGTCGACAGCATGTGGTAGGCACTGGCCTGCGCCGGCGTCGACTGGCTGCCCCTGAGCGGTCCGAGCCAGGCCGATTCGGCGAACATCGGGTACAGCGTGAACGGCAGTATCGACAGCACCAGCCCCCAGCCGCCGGTGCGCCGCAACCCCTCCATCAGCAGGCCCCACATCAGGAATCCCAGCCAGACCAGTGCCTCGGGCGCGCCGCCGAACTCCCAGCCCAGTTCTGCGGCTTTGCGGATGTTGGCGATGAAGTACATCGACGCCAGCGCGGTGGCGACGAACAGCAGCAGGTCGTACCAAGGCACGCTATCGATCGGGGCGCGCTCGCTGGCCGGAAAGACAACGAACACGAAGGGCAGCGTGATCAGGATCAGCGCGTAGTAGTACTCGGTGTTGAGCGGCGTGAAACCGACGAAAAACTTGAGCGTGAACTGCTGGTTCACGCACAAGAAGATCGTTAGCGCGGCGCTGGCGATCAGCAGCCAGCGCCAGGCGCCCGACAGCGAACGCACGCGGGTGACCTCGGCGTCCTGCGGCGCGTTGTGCGGGTCGCCAAAAGGCATTGCGACAGGGTCAGCCATGGGCAAGCCCCGCCGTTTGACGCTGCCAGGGGCACGCCGGCCTGGCCTTGATTGGAAATCGCTTCATATCGGTTTCGTGCCTCGGCTTATTGGTACAGCACTTCCATGCCGGCTTTCGTCAACGCCGCGGCCCGCGCCTTCATCCACGCGGCCTTGAACTGGTCGCGGTCGTCCGGTGGGCTGGTCTTCATGAAGTCGGTCCAGGCCGCAGCCAGCGTGGACTGGCGGCGCAGCAGCCCCTCGTTGTGCTTTTGCGCCGCATCGGTCCAGATCTTGGCCTCGCTGAGCGCGCGAACGGTGCCAGCGTGGTACGGCATCGTCCACAGCAGGTTCTGGCGCTTGCCTTCCAGCCCGTCGACGCCGACGACGCTGTCCTTGTAGTCGTCGTAATGGCTCAGCATCGCGGTGGCGATCGCGTGGATCGTCGTCGCGTCCTGCGTGCCGTAGGCCATGAAGATCGGGTAGGGATAGACGGAGGTCTCGATGGTCTGGCCCTTCGCATAGCCCGTGCCGCAGGTCGACTTGTGCGGGTAGAAGTAGGGCGCGACCTTTTGCAACCGGGCCCAGCCGGCTTTGTCCGCAGCGGGCATAGGCACCCAGGTGATGCCGCGCGGCGAGCTCTCGACCTCCTTGGTCATGCCGGAGATCGTCGACGCGAAGAACAGGTCGATCTCGTTGTTGACGACGCCCTTCATCATCGCGCCGTAGCTGGCGAACTCGACCATCTTGACTTCGTTGGGCGTCCAGCCGCCGAACGCGATCAGCGCCAGCACGCTCTGGTTGACCGCCGGTGAGCCGACGACAAAGCCGGCGCGCTTGCCCTTGAGGTCGGCCGCGGTCTTGACGCCCACGTCGCCTGCGACCCCGAGCGACTGCCCGCTGCAGGTCGACGACGCGAGGATCAGATGCAGGGGCTGAGGGCCCCATTCCTTGACCGCGAACTCGAACACGCCTTCCTGCGCGAAAAAGGTACCGATGCCCATCGCCGAAGCCTGCGCGCGGCCCGCCTTGAGCGGCGCGAGCCGCGCGACATCGTTGCCCGCAGGCAGCACCCGCAGGTCGGTGCCATAGCGCTTCTTGAACATCTGCCCGACGGCCACGGCCTGGTTGAAGCCGTTGGAGCCGGTCTCGTAGGCGGTGATGGTCAGCGACGCAGGCAGTTTGACCTCCTGTGCGGCAGCGGCCCCGGCCAACAGCGCGGCCAGTGCCGCGGCTATCGTCTTGAACGACATCATGTGTTTCCTCTGTGTTGATTGAAGGGCTTGCGTGGCGGATGGCGTCACGCATTGGGCTGAAACTCTCGGCCTAGGTCGCACCGACAGGCCAGCAACGATTTCGGGCGAAACCTGTACCCTTGGCTGGCTCGACAGCTGCGAAAATTTTCCCACGACATCATGCCAGCCAGCGCGTCGCGCTCGAGGGTGAAAACCCGGGTCCCTCCAGGCGCTGATGCGATAGAGCCTGCGGCGGGTTTTGAATCTGCAGGCTTGCCACGCCGCTGGCCGAGGTGCTCAGGCATTGCATCGCCGGTCTCTCAGACGCGGCGCCGTCGGCTGGCGCCACGGGCTAGAACCGCAGCTCGGCCCGCAGGTTGATCGTCGTGTAG
>RGQD01000243.1 GCA_010030205.1 Betaproteobacteria bacterium | reverse complement strand
GAACTGCTGTTGTCGGTCGTGCAGTGGTCAGGCCTGACAAGAGTGCTGCGCGAATTGGTCAACAACATCATCGCCCACGCCCAGGCCAACCAGGTCTGGATCAGCGTCTGTTTCGACCGCGCTCAACTCGCGATGCAGGTCTGCGACGATGGCATCGGCCGTGAACCCGAGGCCTGGTCGCAAGGACTCGGGCTGGGCGGCGTGCGCAAACGTGTCAGGTTGCTGGGGGGACAGGTGGTGTGGGTCGAGCAGCCCGGAACTGGCATACGCTGCGACGTGCAACTGCCGCTGTCAGACGAGCGGACCTGAAAAAACCCACCATCAGACCCCCTCATGCCACCGCGCGCAGCATGCTCAAGCCCAGCGCCTCGGCCACCTCGATGCCGTCGACGCCCGCCGACATGATGCCGCCGGCATAGCCCGCGCCCTCGCCAGCCGGGTACAGGCCTGCCACGTTCAGGCTCTGCAAGTCCTTGCCGCGGGTGATGCGAAGCGGCGACGAAGTGCGGGTCTCGACCCCGGTGAGCACCGCATCGGCCATTGCAAAGCCCCGGATCTGGCGCTCGAAAGCCGGTAGCGCTTCGCGTATCGCGACCAAGGCCTCGTCAGGCAGACTGCCTCGGCCCGGCTCGGCCAGGTCGGTCATCGTCACACCGGGCTGGTACGACGGCAGCACGCTGCCAAAGTCACGCGCCAAGGCCCGACCATGCCGGCCGGCGACGAAGTCGCCCAGCAGTTGACCTGGCGCGCGGTAGCTCTCGCCACCGAGCGCGTAGGCGCGCGACTCCCAGAAGCGCTGGAAAACGATGCCGTCCAGCGGCGAAACCGGACCGCTGGCGTTCCGGTCCAGACGGTAATCCTGTGGCGAAATGCCGACAACGATCCCGGCGTTGGCATTGCGCTCGTTGCGCGAATACTGGCTCATGCCGTTGGTCACCACACGGCCGACCTCGGAGGTCGCGGCCACCACCGTGCCACCCGGGCACATGCAAAAGCTGTAGACCGAGCGACCGTTGCCGGCGTGGTGCACCAGCTTGTAGTCGGCGGCGCCCAGGATTGGGTTGCCGGCGCTGGGGCCGAAACGTGCGCGATCAATCAGCGATTGCGGGTGCTCGACGCGAAACCCAACCGAAAACGGCTTGGCCTGCATGAACACACCGCAGCGGTGCAGCATCTCGAAGGTGTCGCGCGCGCTGTGACCCACCGCCAGCACGACATGTTCGGCGCGGATCTGTTCGCCGCCGTCCAAGGTCAGCCCGCGGACCTGCGCGCCGTCCGCGCCGGTCTCGATCTGCAGGTCGACGACACGCTGCTCGAACCGGATCTCGCCGCCCAGCGCCTCTATGTCGGCGCGCATCTTCTCGACCATGCCGACGAGTCGGAACGTGCCAATGTGCGGCTTCGCCACGTAGAGGATCTCCTCCGGCGCGCCCGCCTTGACAAACTCGGTCAGGACCTTTCGCGTCAGATGCCGTGGATCGCTGATCTGGCTCCAGAGCTTGCCGTCCGAAAACGTACCAGCACCCCCTTCGCCGAACTGCACATTCGACTCAGGCGTCAACACGCCTTGGCGCCACAGCGCCCAGGTGTCCTTGGTGCGCTCGCGCACCTGCTTGCCGCGCTCGAGCACGATCGGCCGCAGCCCCATCTGGGCCAGCACCAGCGCCGCAAAGATGCCGCAGGGGCCAAAACCGATCACCACCGGACGCAATCGATCGAGTTCGAAGCCAACCGGCGCCTGCGCCACCGGGTGATAGCGGGTATCGGGCGTGGGTCGGATATGACTGTCGCCAGCATGGCGCGCCAGCAAGGCGGCCTCGTCCACGCCAGCGGCCAGCGTGCAATCGATGGTGTAGATCAGCAGTACCGCAGACTTCTTGCGCGCATCGTGGCTGCGCTTGAACACCATAAAGCCGGACAACTCGGCTTCAGCCAGTCCCAGCCGGGTCAGAACAGCCGGCAGCAAGACGTCGGGACCATGGCCCAGCGGCAGTCGCAGCTCGGTGATTCTCAACATCAGAAATTCATTCGGACGCCAAAGCGCCCGACGCATTCAGGGCAGGATTGAAAGAGGCTACAGGGCCGCAGCGCTGCCCGTCCGCGACGGTCAACCGCCTTTGCGTGGACGCTTGCCAGGGTTCTTCTTGCTGCGGGTGTGCGAACCGCGCTCGAGGCTGATCTTCTGGCCCTTGGGGGCGGTGAAGCACACGCCCGCGGGCGCTGCGGGACGCGGGGTGGCCCGACGGTCGGCTTCGGTGATGATCTTGTTGGCCATGAAAAAAACTCCGGATTTCTGAATAGGCAAAGGCGGGATTAGGCCACAAAGCCAGCGCACCCCGGATGAGGTCGGCACCACAGGGCCATCCGATGGCGTCATCTCGAGGCCTGAGCGCAGGCCTCGAGCCTTGACGCGCCGAAGGACGGCGCCGCCTAACACCGCCACAGACCGCCTCAGCCAGCGCCCTCCGAGGCCGACGCCAAGCCGGCCACTTCAGCCAGCGCCAACGACAATCAGGCGATGCACCAGAGCGACACACTGCCACCCCCACCAAACCCGTCGATCGCTGAGCCACGGGTGCTGTCGGTCATCCCGCCGATGACCCAGCTCAACACGCCCTACCCGTCGACCGCTTATTTGACCGGGTTCCTGCGCTCGCGCGGCATGGCCGCAGTCCAGGAGGATCTGGCGCTCGCGCTGATCCTGCAACTGCTCTCGGTCGACGGACTGCGCGCCATCGGCGACTGCATCGATGCGCTGCCCGCCAGCCAGCACTCACCGCTGGTCCAGGCATTTGCCGAGCAACTGCCACGGTACTTGGCAACGATCGCACCGACGCTGGCCTTTCTGCAAGGACGCGACGCAACGCTGGCGCACCGCATTGCCGGCCGAAGCTTTCTGCCCGAAGGACCGCGTTTCGACTCGCTCGAGGTCTATGTCGACGACGATGGTGGCGACCCGGTGGCCTGGGCTTTCGGTGCGCTCGGCGTGCAAGACCGCGCCCGCCACCTCGCAACGCTCTACCTCAACGACATCGCCGACGTGCTGCGCGACGCGGTCGACCCGCGCTTCGAGTTCGTCCGCTATGCCGAATCGCTGGCCATGAGCCAGCCCACCTTCGAGCCCTTGGCCGCCGCGCTGGCAGCGCCACACAACCTGGTCGACCGCACGCTGCACAGCTTGACACTGGCCGCCCTGGAACGCCACAAGCCCAATGTGGTGCTGGTGTCGGTGCCTTTCCCAGGCGCGGTCTACGCGGCTTTCCGCATCGCACAGACGATCAAGGCGCAGGACCCGTCAATCGTCACCGTGCTGGGCGGCGGTTTCGTCAACACCGAGTTGCGCGAGCTGACCGAACCCCGCGTGTTCGACTGCTTTGACTTCGTCACACTCGACGCTGGCGAGCGCCCGCTGCTGGCCTTGCTCGAGCACCTGGCAGGCAAACGATCGGCCAGCCG
Organism: Betaproteobacteria bacterium; assembly: GCA_010030205.1. Lineage (GTDB taxonomy): Bacteria > Pseudomonadota > Gammaproteobacteria > Burkholderiales > Burkholderiaceae_C > Pseudaquabacterium. The sequence goes on along the minus strand of RGQD01000243.1, from coordinate 3,569 downwards.
ACTGGTGCGGACCTTTCACCGACCGGCTGGCGAGGTGCGCTACCGGAATTTCATCGAACCCGAGGTGGCTTTCACCGAGGTCGGTACCCCGACCTGGGACGGCCTGCCACTGGACCGCTACCTGTCGCTGCTCGACATGCTCAACCCGATGCACAGGCTGTGGTCGGACGGTCGCTGGAACAAGCTCACCGTCGCGCAAGGCTGCTACTGGAAGAAATGCAGCTTCTGCGACGTCAGCCTGGACTACATCTCGCGCTACGAGACCGCCGGCGCCGAACTGCTGGCCGACCGGATCGAGGCCATCGTCGCCGAGACCGGCCAGACCGGCTTTCACTTCGTCGACGAAGCCGCACCGCCCAAGGCACTCAAGACCCTGGCCGCCGAGCTCAGGCGCCGCGACACCGCGATCTCCTGGTGGGGCAACATCCGCTTCGAGAAGTCGTTCACGCCCGCGCTGTGCCAGCAGCTCGCCGACAGCGGCTGCATCGCGATCTCGGGCGGGCTGGAGGTCGCCAGCGACCGACTGCTGGCGCTGATGAAAAAAGGCGTCACGGTCGACCAGGTTGCGCGGGTGACCAAGGCTTTCTCGGACGCCGGCATCCTGGTCCACGCCTACCTGATGTACGGTTTCCCGACCCAGACTGTGCAAGACACGGTCGACGCGCTTGAATACGTGCGCCAGCTGTTCGCCGCCGGTTGCATCCAGTCGGGCTTTTTCCACCGCTTCGCCTGCACCGTGCATTCACCGGTGGGTCGCGACCCTGCGGCCTACGGCATCACGCTGCAGCCGCTGCCGCCGGTGAGCTTCGCGAAGAACGACATCGGCTTCATCGACCCGACCGGGGTCGACCACGATGCGCTCGGCGTCGGTCTCAAGAAAGCCATCTACAACTTCATGCACGGCATCGGCCTGGACGAGGATGTGCGCAGCTGGTTCGACTTCTCCGTGCCCAAGACCCGCGTCGCCCGGCAACGCATCGCGCGCGCGCTGGCCGCGCCAGCCTGAAAACCCGTCAGCCCTGCCGCCGACCAGGCCGCAGCGTATGCTCTGACCCATGCAAACACAGCTCACCATCATCACCGGGTCCTCACGCGGGCTGGGCGCCGCGCTGGTCGCGCAACGCCTGCTGCCAGGTCATGTCGTGCTGGGCATCGCCCGCCAGACCAACGCCGCGCTGCAAGCCCAGGCCGATGCCGCCGGATTGCGGCTAGAGCAATGGCCGCTGGACCTGGCCGACGCCGCGCCGGTGGCGCTGCGCTTGCAGGCCTGGCTGGCAGGCTTTGACGGCAGCCAGCTGGCCAGCGTCAGCCTGATCAACAACGCCGGCGTGGTCGGTCGGCTCGCGCCGCTCGAACATGTGCCGCTGGCCGACCAGGTCAACGCGCTGCGGGTCGGGCTGGAAGCCGCGATGCTGCTGTCATCGACCTTCCTGGCTGCAACCAAGGCTTGGACCGGCGCGCGCAGGCTGCTCAACATCTCGTCCGGCCTGGGCCGCAATGCGATGGCCGGCAGCGCGGTTTACTGCGCTGCCAAGGCCGGCATGGACCATTTCAGCCGCGCCGTGGCACTGGAACAAGCGACGCAGGCCAACCCGGCGCGCGTCGTGTCGATGGCACCGGGCGTGATCGACACCGATATGCAAGTCGAGTTGCGCAGCAGCGACCCGGCGCTGTTTCCCGACCGGGCCCGCTTCGTCAAGTTCCAATCAGACGGCATGCTGACCAGCCCGGCCGCCTGCGCAGCGCAGTTGCTCGCGCGCTTGGAGCGGCCCGACTTCGGCCAAGCGGTGATCGCCGACATCCGCGAGGCCTGAGCCGCCGCAGTGCCGAGCTGGCACCGCCTCTCAGGTCTGGGATGGCTCAGGCCTGGGATGGGCTTGAGCGAGGCTTGGTCTGGCCCATCGGCAGGCCACGCAGCGCGTGGGCCAATCCGGCAGCCTGCCAGATCGAGATGCGGTGCTCGGTGGCAAAGGGCAGCGCGGTGTCACTGATCGGGCCCAGCCCGATGTACAGCGCATCCGCAGCGTCGGCCGCCTCGCGCGCGGCCTGCAGCGCGCGCAAGACCTCCAGGCCGGTGCGCGCCGATTTCCAGCGCCTCGCACAGACCACCGTCAGGCGGCCTTGGCGTTCGAGTTCAAAATCGACCGCTTCGGTCTTGCCGCGTCGGACTGCATAGCCGTCGCGACGGAACCCCTGCTCGAGCAGCGCCGAGAAGGCCGGCCAGGCCATCGCGGCCAGCGCCTGCCTCATCTGGACCACTTGCGATTCGCTGGGCAGGTGCCACTGGCGGTAGGCCGCAATCACGGCGATCACGGCAAAAGGCAGCCCCGACAGCACACCGACGACGCGGAATCGATCGGGCAGCAGCGCCAGGCTGAGCATGCCCAGAAGCAGCGCGATCACGACGCTGATCCACCAGGGTGCGCGCAGCAACACCGCGAAAAGCGAGTTCTTCGCCATCTTCAATTTCACGACTCTCTCCGGGTGTGGCTGATCTGGCACAGCGCTGATCGACCGCGCCGAGCCGCATGGTAGGCGGTCAAGCCGGCCCTCAACGGCTGATCGGTCTTGGTGACCCTGAGCGCCGAAGCAACCGTCGCCCTTGTTTGAACCGCGCGCGCCCTGCCGTCCCTCGCCAGCCCCATAGAATCCGCCGTCCCACCCTTGGGCCCGGTTGGCGGCTTCGGCCCGCCACTTGCCGCGCCGCACCATCCCCTCATGACCCTGTCCCGCCTGATCGGTGGCTTCGTGCTTCGCAATTGGCGCGCCTACGCGGCGTCGGCGCTGATGCTCGCCGGCATCGCGCTGCTGGGGGTATGGTTGCCACGCCAGATCGGCCGGATGGTCGACGGCTTGGTTGCGCAGCGCCTGACCGGCAACGCGCTGTGGCACGAGATCGAGCTGCTGCTGGTCGCGGGACTGGCGATCTACGGTTTGCGGGTGGCCTGGCGGCTGCTGCTGTACGGCGCGGCCTACCGGCTGAGCGTCGACTTGCGCTGCGAGCTCTACCAACGCCTGCTGCTGCAAGGTCCGCGCTTCTTCCAGACCCAGCGCACCGGTGATCTGATGGCGCTCGCCACCAACGATGTCGATGCGGTCGAGATGGCCGCCGGCGAGGCGCTGCTGGCCGGCTTCGACGGCACGATGACGCTGGTGCTGGTGGTCGCGACCATGACACTGGGCGTGGACTGGCGGCTCGCACTGGTCGTGCTGCTGCCGTTTCCGCTGATGGCCTTGGCCTTCTGGTGGATCTCGCGCCACCTGCATGCGGCGTCGCGCCAGTCGCTCGACGCATTCGGTGCGCTCAACGACCAAGTACAGGAGACGCTGTCGGGGGTTCGCACGCTGCGCGCGCTCGGGCTTGAGGCGCACAGCAGCGCACAGTTCGGCCGGCTGGCCGCTGCGGCGTCCAATGCCAGCCTGCGGGCCCAGCGCTGGGAAGCGGCTTACGAGCCGGCGATCGGCGGGGCCTTGAACGCGGCGATGGCGTTGTCGCTGGGCTTTGGCGGCTGGCTGGTCTGGCAGGGCGAGATCACCGTGGGCCAGCTGACCAGTTTCGGCCTCTACCT
>RGQD01000242.1 GCA_010030205.1 Betaproteobacteria bacterium | reverse complement strand
GCCAGATGGATGCCCATGCTCTGCGCCGAGACCTCGGAGTCGCGGATCGCGATGAACGCTCGGCCGGTGGCTGATCGCAGCAGGTTGAGCACCGCCACGGTCACGATCGCGCAAGTGCCCAGCGCGATGTAGTAGAAAGCCTCCGAGGATCCCAGCTCGGCGCCGAAGAATTCGGGCGAACCCACCGCGATGCCCGCATTGCCCTTGGTCACGCTCTCCCAGCGTGCCAGCACCTCTTCGACGATGAAGCCGAAGGACAGCGTGGCGATCGCCAGGTAAATGCCCTTGACCCGCAGCGCCGGCAAGCCGACAACCACACCCACTGCCGCTGACAGCCCACCCGCCACCGCGAAGCTCAGCGGAAACGGCCAACCCTTGGCCGCGAGAACCGTCTCGACATAGGCGCCGACACCGAGAAAAGCCGCATGGCCGATCGAGGCCAGGCCGGTGAAGCCCGCCAGCACCATCAGGCCCAGCCCGGCCACCGCGTAGATCAGCACGAAGCTGATTTGCGACAGCCAGTATTCGCCCGCCCACAGCGGCGCAGCCAGCAGCGCCAGCACCAGCAGGCCGTACCAGAAGGCCTGGCCGCCGTGTTTGACGAGCGCGATGTCCTGCGCGTAATCGGTCTTGAAGATGAAGCGCATCGATGTACTCAGACTCTTTCAGCTGCACAGCGCGAGGAGGGCAGGGCCTCTGGCCCTGCGCGGCCGGCAAGGACGCCGAAGGCGCTTCGGGGGTGGGACATGACTAGACTTTCTTGCGCAGATTGCCGCCGAACAGACCGTTCGGCTTGACCACCAGCATCACCAGCACCACCACATAGGCGGCGATGTCCTTGAAGCCCTCGGGCAGGTAAAAGCCCGCGAAAGCCTCGACCAGACCGATCACCAAGCCACCGACGATCGCCCCCGGCAGGCTGCCGAATCCGCCGACCACCGCGGCCGGGAAGGCCTTCAGCCCGATGAAACCCATGTTGGCGTGGACGAAGGTGATCGGCGCGAGCAGCAGCCCGGCCAGCGCCGCGACCGCCGCCGACAAGCCCCAGACCAGGCCGTTGATACGCCGCACCGGGATCCCCATGTAGTACGCAGCGAGCTGGTTTTGCGACGCCGCCTGCATCGCGATGCCGAGCTTGCTGTAGCGAAACATCAGGTAGAGCGCGCCGCACAGCAAAGCCGTGACGATGATGATGGCCACCTGCTCGACGCTGATCACCGCACCGGCCAGATTGATCACCTCGCCCTTGTAGGGCACAGCCAGCGAGTTGGTCTCGGTGCCGATCACCGGGATCATCGAAATCAGCCCGCGGGCGGTATAGCCCACGCCAATCGTCAACATCACGATCGTGAACTGTGGCTGTCCCATGATCGGCCTGATCACCAAGCGCTCGAGCGCCATGCCGAGCATGAACATCGCGACCACCGCGGCCGGCGCAGCAAACCAGAACGACCAGCCTTGCGCCTTCATCAGCACCAAGCCACCGAAGGCGCCCAGCATCATCAATTCGCCCTGGGCGAAATTGACGGTCTCGGTGGCCTTGTAGATCAGCACGAAACCCAGCGCGATCAACGCATAGATGCAGCCCAGCGAGATGCCAGAGATCAGCAGTTGCACAAAGGCCAATCGGGTCTCCTGCGGTGGCCTGTGGCCAAGTGGATCGAATCGATGGCGTGCAGGCTATGCCGGCGACTGTGTTGCCGTCTTGTGTCTAGATGCTGCCACGCCGCGCCAGAGCGTCAGGCCGGGGACAGCACGGACAAGCGCAGCACGCTGCCCGACCTAAACCGGCTCGACCGTCACCGCCACCTCTGGCGGCGCATTGCCACCGCCACGGATCACACCGCGCAGCGGGGCCACGTCGGCATAGTCACGGCCCCAGGCCAATGTGACATGGTCCTGGCCTGCGGCGACATCGTTGGTCGGGTCGAGCGCGACCCAGCCGTGAAGAGGACACCAGACCGAGACCCATGCGTGGCTGGCATCGGCCCCGATCAGCCGCGCTTGGCCGGATGGCGGCTGGGTCAGCAAGTAGCCGCTGACATAGCGTGCGGCCAAGCCCATCGATCGCATCACGCCTATCATCAGGTGGGCAAAGTCCTGGCATACGCCCTGCCCTTTGACCAATGCCTGCAGCGCATCGGTGGCCACATCGGTGGTCTCGGGCGCGTATTCCATGCGCTCATGGATACGACCCATCAGCGCCTGGGCCGCGGGCAGCAGCGGTCTGCCGGGCTTGAACAAGTCACAGCCGTAGGCCGCCAGTCGGGCGTCGCGGGGCGCAAAGTGACTGGGCAACGCAAATTCCACCGCATCGGGCTGCTGAACGCCCGCGTGATAGCGCAGTGCCCGAACCGCATCCTCCCAAGGTGGACTGTGTTCGGCATCGATGGCCGGTGCAGCGGCCAGCAGCACCTGGAAGCGACTCGTCACGGTCAGCCTGTCATGGACCCTTGAATGGCTGAACCCATGGCGCCAATTGCCGAAAGCGTCACGGCTTTCCTGTACCGCGCAGTCAGGCTGTGGATCGATTTGCAAGGCCCATCGCTGCACCTGTTGCAACGCGGTGTCGCGCGGCCGCAGCCAAGCGCTGTGATGAGCCACCTCGACCGGTGTGTCGTAGTCATAGCGGGTTTCGTGGCAGACCGCGAGTGATCGCGACCCACGCGCCGACTGCGACTGCGACTGCGACTGCGACTGCGACTGCGACTGCGACTGCGACTGCGACTGCGACTGCGTTGCGCTCATTGCCAGACCCTGCGGTCGGGTGAGTCGACATGGGTGAACAGCTGTCGGCCGATTTCGTCGGAGAGCCCCCTCGTGGCAGCACTGCACTGTTGCAACGCGCCGATCAACGCGCTGTGGCAGCCGCCGGCATCGGTGCTGGCCAAGTCGGTGAGCAGCCATTGGTCGGGCATGCTCAGTCCGGCGGTGAGATCGTGCACCCAAGCGTTGTCGCGCCGGGTCAGCTTGCGCAACCGGTCGCGCAGCGTTCGCGCGACCCAAGCCAGTGAGCGCGGGTTGTCGGTGTCGAGCACCAGCAGGTGTAGCAGCGGCAGCACCTCTCGTCGGCCCTGGAACTGAGCCCGGTATGTGATCACACTGTCGAACAGGCCCAGCAGCAGTTCGAAGCCGTCATCAGCCTCGTGCACCCTGGCCTCGAAACCCCGCGCCAGCGAATGCGACAACATGTGCAGTCGCTCGACCTGCCGGCCCACGCTGAGCAATCGCCAGCCATCGTCGCGCGTCATACGGTCGGTCTGCGCCCCGGTGATCGCTGCCAGATGCGTGGTGGCGCGTGCCAGCAAGACCAGCACTTCGGGTACCCGCGAAGAGCCCAGGCCCTCGGCCAACACGGTGTCGAGACGCTGCTCGAACTCGTCGTCGAGCTCGTGAATCAGCTGCCAGTGTTCGGGCGACAGGCGCTCGCGCAATGCTTGAGCGCAAGCCCGCAAGCTGCGCAAGCTGTGCGCCACGCTGGTGACGCGGCGATGCTTGTCCTGATCGGTTCGCAATCCCTGCACCAGCGCACGTTCGAACAGTCGCGGCGCTTTCAAAGGACTCGGCGCCTCGGCAGGCAGCAGGCCATGAAATTGCAACAACTCAGTGAGCAGCCGCAACACTGGCGCACTCGCCTCGTGAAGAGACAGCAGCGTCAGCCGCACCAGGCAAATCGCGTTTTCGGCCCGTTCAGTGTAGCGACCGAGCCAGAAAAGATTTTCGGCCGACCGGCTGCTCACGCTGCGGTGCCAGCCGGTCAATTCGGCCGCGGTCAAAGGCTTTGGCAGCAGCGAACTGGGGTCGACCGCGCCGCTGGCGATCACCCAGGTGTCGACACTGGCACTGCCGTGCTGCATGCTCAGCCAAGGGTCGTGGGTGTTGGCAGAGGGCTCGGGATCGCTATCGCGGCCCGCCACGCGTGTCAACGCGCCGGGCAGCACGCGCCAGCCGCCAGCGCCGTCGGCCAACGCGAAGACCCGAATCACTGCGCTTCGCGGCTGCAGCCGCCCTTTGGCCCAGACCGGTATTTCACCCAGCCGAACCCTTGCCTGCAAGGTGTAGGCCGCCGGGTCGGCATCGATTCGCTCGGCCAGCGCCGAGCGCTGCGCTTCGCTGAGGTAAGCCGCCACCAGTGGTCCAAAACCGCTGTCAGGAAATGTCGGCGCAACGACGAAATCGGCCAGCTTGCCGCGCTGTGCTGCCCACACCGCCGATTCGCCGCACCACCAGCTCGTGCTCGCCGGCAGGCGCAGAGGCTCGCCCAGCAATCGCTGGGCCACAGCGGGCCAAAAGGCGGCCATGCCTGGACTTTCGAGAAAACCCGCGCCGGGCGGGTTGGCCATGACCAGCTCACCGGCGCGCAAGGCCTGCAACAGCCCAGGCACACCCAGCGCCGAGTCAGGACGCAGTTCCAGAGGGTCGAGAAACTCCTCGTCAACCCGGCGCAGCAACACATGAATTTGCTCCAGTCCGCGCAAGGTCTTGAGGAACAGCTTGTTGGCGCGCACGGTCAGATCCGAGCCCTCGACCAAGGTCACGCCCAAGTAGCGCGCGAGAAAGACCTGCTCGAAGTAGGTCTCGTTGCGCGGTCCAGGGGTCAGCATCGCGATGCGGCTTCGCTCACCGGCCGGGCTGGCACGCATCAGGCCGGCCAGCAGCGAGCGAAAACTCGCGGCCAGTCGCTGCACCCGCAGCGCGGTGAACTGCTCCTGGAACATCGGGCCGATGATCAAACGGTTCTGCAGCAGATAACCCAGGCCGGACGGGGCTTGCACTCGCTGCGCCAGCACACTGAAGCCGCCGCCAGGTCGGCGCTTGAGGTCGAAGGCCGCGATGTGCAGCTTGGCCTGTCCGGCCTGCCACAGGCCGTGCGCAGCACGCAGGTATTGCGGGTGCGCGAACACCATCGACGCTGGCAGCAGCGCGTCGCGCAGCAGCGCCTGCGGACCGTAGATGTCGGCCAGCACCCGGTCCATCAGCCGCGCGCGCTGCGCGACACCGGTCTCGATGCGCGCCCAGTCGTCGGCACTGATCAGCGCTGGCAGCAATTCCAGCGGCCACGGCCGGTCGCCCTGATCACGGTCGGCGTAAACGTTGTAGGTCACGCCGTCCTCACGCACGCGCTGCTGGACCCGCCGGTGGCGCGATCGCAGGTCGCCCCAACCTTCGTCGCCCAGGCTGCCGAAGAAGGTCCGCCACAGCGGCGACACCCCAGCGCTGCTCTGCGCCGCCGACAAGCCGGCACGCAGCTCATCCCAATGCCCTGCCGAGCCCCGATCGGCCGAGGCAGCGACTCGCTCGACGGCCTTGGCGTCGTCGACCACGAAGCTTCTTTGCATCACCCGATCATGCCAAGTGCGCCGCAGTGCTGTCACCCGAACCGGGCACTTTGACCGCAGGACCTGGCTTTGCGCTGCGCAAGTCGAGCGTGAACGGAAACTCCTGACTGCGGTTCGGCGCGCCAACTTCCATCCGTCCTGGCGTGTGCCCGATCGTGACGAAGCGCGTCAGGCGCCGGCTCTCGGCTTCGAAGGCGTTGACGGGGAAGCTGGCGTAGCTCAGGCCACCCGGGTGGGCGACGTGGTACTGGCAGCCACCCAGCGAACGCTTCATCCAGCGGTCGACCAGGTCGAAGGTCAGCGGCGCGTCGGTGCCTATGCTCGGGTGCAGCGCGGTCGGCGGCAGCCAAGCCCGGTAGCGCACGCCGCAGACGAACTCCCCCACCCGGCCGGTGGGTTGCAGCGGCACGGGCACGCTATTGCAGGTGATCACATGGCGCGAATTGACCAGCCCGCTGAGCTTCAACTCGATGCGCTCGACCGACGAATCGACATAACGCACCGTGCCGGCCGACGAACCTTCTTCGCCCATCACATGCCAGGGCTCGAGCGCGCTGCGCAGTTGCAGCAGCACACCCTCGGCGCTCAGTTCGCCGACCTTGGGGAAGCGGAACTCGAAGTGCGGCGCAAACCATTCAGGCTTGAACCCGAAACCTGCGCCCTCGGCGGGTGTGCTCGAATATGCGCCCATCTCCTCGATGACATGCTCGAAGTCCTGCCAAACGAAGGTGGGCAGCAGGAAGCGGTCATGCAGCTCGGTGCCCCAGCGCACCAGCTCGGCGCGGTACGGCTGCTCCCAGAAGCGGGCGACGAGTGCGCGCAGCAACAACTGTTGGACGATGCTCATCCGGGCATGCGGCGGCATCTCGAAGGCGCGCAGCTCAAGCAGGCCGAGCCGCCCGGTGCTGGCATCCGGCGAGTACAGCTTGTCGATGCAAAACTCGCTGCGGTGGGTGTTGCCGGTCAGGTCGACCAGGATGTTGCGCAGCGTGCGGTCAACCAGCCAGGGCGGCATCTGCTGGCCGTAGACCAATCTGTTCTTCTCGATCTCGCCGAGCGCGATCTCGAGCTCGTAGAGCTGGTCGTTGCGCGCTTCGTCGATGCGCGGCGCCTGGCTGGTCGGGCCGATGAACAGGCCCGAGAACAGGTAGCTCAAAGACGGGTGGTTGTGCCAATAGGCCAACAGACTGCCCAGCACGTCGGGCCGGCGCAGAAACGGTGAGTCGGCCGGCCGCGCGCCACCCATCACGAAGTGGTTGCCGCCGCCGGTGCCGGTATGCCGCCCGTCGAGCATGAACTTCTCGCTCGACAGACGCGACAGCCAGGCCGCGTCGTAGAGGAACTCGGTGTGCTCGACCAGCTCAGCCCAGTTGGCAGCCGGGTGGATGTTGACCTCGATCACGCCCGGGTCGGGCGTGACGGCCAGGATCTTCAGCCGCGGGTCGCGCGGTGGCGGATAGCCTTCGAGCACGACCTTGACGCCTTGCTGGGCCGCCGTGGCCTCGACCGCGGCCAGCAGTTCGAGGTAGTCCTCGAGCTGCTCCAGCGGCGGCATGAAGACATAGAGATGGCCGCGCGGCGCGGCTTCGGCACCCTGCACTTTGCTCATGGGCCCGGCCTTGGGCGCGTTGGACCGTGCTGGATCGCGCACCTCGACCACCAGCGCGCTGCGCGTGATCCAGTGCGCCGACTCGCCGCGCTCTGGCGCACGGTCGG
>RGQD01000241.1 GCA_010030205.1 Betaproteobacteria bacterium | reverse complement strand
GGCCGCCGCCTCGCCGATGCGGTCGACCTGGCAGTACTCGTCGGTCTGGTGTGCCATCTCGGGCTCGCCCGGCCCGAGGATCACCACGGGCGGGCCACCCAGCGGCCCGCGCAGCGCCGCGGCGTCGGTGAAGTACGAGACAGTGCGCGGCGCGATGGCCTGGCCGCTGCGCGCGCTGCAGATCGCAAAGACGCGCTGCATCCACGGGTCGTCGGGCGCGGTGTACACACTGCCCACGTCGAGCAACGCGCGCAGGCCGATCTGCGGCCCGAGCACACGGCAAAGGCATTGCAGCAGCGCGCCATGGTCTTGGCCGGCGACGCTGCGGATGTCTATGCCCATCTCGGCGGCGTCGGGCACCGAATTGATGTTCAGGCCGCCGCGCACCGTGCCCACGTTGAGCGTGGGCATGCCCATCAGCGGGTGCGGGCCGGTCTCGAAGCTGAATTGCTCCAGCGCCACTGCGGCTTTGGCGATCTTGTAAATCGCGTTGTCACCGCGCTCTGGCATCGCACCATGCGCCGTCACACCGCGGGCCTCGGCCGCCAACCAGAACGCCCCCTTGTGGCCGAGCAGCGGCAGGTTGGCGGTGGGCTCGGCAACGACCAACGCGCCGGCGCTGCCCAGCAGCGCACGGCCGTCCGGTGAAGCCGCCATCGCGAAAGCGCCTTCGCAGCCGGTCTCTTCGCCGGCGGTGATGATCAGGTTCAAGCCGGGGCCTTGCCGCAAGCGCTCAGCTTGGTCGATTGCGGCACAGACGAAAGCGGCGATACCGCTCTTCATGTCGCTGGCGCCGCGGCCGTACAGCCTGCCGCCGACGATCTCGGCACCAAAAGGGTCGTGCTGCCATTTGGCATTGCCCAGCGGCACCACGTCGACATGGCCGGTGAAGCCCAGTGGTGCCCTGCCACCGGCCGGCCCGGCATGACCGCCGATGCGCGCGACCAGGCTGGTGCGGCGCGGCGCGAATTCATGCGTCCGGCAGGCAAAACCGGCGGCCGACAGCAAGTCGGCCAGCAACTCGACGCATCGGTCTTCGTTGCCCGGCGGGTTGACGGTGTCGATGCGCAACAGGGCTTGGGTCAGGGCAACGGGATCGGTAGCGGACATGGGTGCCTCGGGTCAATTGGGGTTCAACAGCGGTCGCCGCTGTCTTGCACGTAAGCGTCAGGGCGGCGGTCGCGCAGCACCTGGTTGAAATCGTTCCAGCGTCGCGCCCGCCGAGCCAACGCCAGATCCAGGTCGGCGTAGATGATCTGCTCTTCGGTGGCCGACGCCGGCCCGCCCAAGGGCCAGCCGGCATAGCTGGTGATCAGGCTCTGGCCGACAAATGGCTGGCCACGCTCGGTACCGACGCGGTCGGCTGCGGCGATGTAGATCGAGTTGGTGTGCGCCGCCGCCATCGTCAAGATGTTAGCCATCGCTTCACGGGTCGGGTCCTGGCCTGGGATCGGCACCCAGTTGGTCGGCACGCAAACCAATTCAGCGCCCTGCAGCGCGCAGCTGCGGTAGAACTCTGGAAACCAACCGTCGTAGCAGATGCCCACGCCCAGCGTGCCATGCTCGGTCGCAAAGACCGGGAAGCCCAGGTTGCCGGGCGCGAAGAACAGGTTTTCGTCTGACCACAGATGCACTTTACGGAAGACCCCCAAGCGTCCACCGGGGCCGATCACCGCCGCGGCGTTGTACAAGGTCGAACCCGCACGCTCGGCAAAGCCGGCGACGATGTGCAGGCCCAGGTCGCGCGCCAGGCCGGCCCACAGCGTGGTCGAGGCGCCGTCGTCGAAAGCGTCCGCCAGCGAACGCGCCTCGGATCTGCTTTCGAACACATAACCCGAGCTGCACAGTTCCGGCAACACGACAATGCGTGCGCCACCCTTTGCAGCGCGCTCGATGAAATCGGCCGTCTTGGCCAGGTTGCTCGCCTTGTGCCCGACTTGGGGCTCGATCTGGCAGCAAGCCACGCGCACCGGCGCGATTCCAGGGGCTGAGGAAGAGGGGTTCATCAAACTAGACGCTACACCTACATGTTATCTGGCGTCACCCCTGGACAAGCGCACAGACCAAGCCTCATGCCTTCTGGCACTGACGGGTCGACGCAGCGCGGCGATGCTTGAGCGCGTCAAATGTGTACGGCGCAGTCGGTGCGTTCAAAGCCCTAACAAATGCTGCCTGATCTGCGGGTGATCGAGGACTTCACGCGCAGCACCGGTCAGGCGGACCTGGCCCAGCTCCAGCACAACAGCGCGATCGCATTGGGCCAGGGCCTGCTGGGCGTTCTGCTCGACCATCAACACCGACAGGCCCGCGCTGGTCAGCTCGCGTATGACCTCGAACACCTGCGCCATCGCCTTGGGCGACAGCCCCAGCGAGGGCTCGTCGAGCAGCATCAAACGCGGCTTGGCCAGCAAGACCATCGCCATCTCGAGCAGCTGTTGCTCGCCGCCACTGAGGTTGCCGGCCAGCGTGGCCCAGCGCTGCTTGAACAGCGGAAAGCGTTCGGCCATCGCCGCCAGCTCGTCCTGTTTTTGCGCCCGGCCAAGTCTGCGGGTGAACATCCCGAGCCTCAGGTTCTCGGCCACCGACAGCATCGGGAAGTTGCAGCGCCCCTGCGGCACCAGCCCTATGCCCTGACGCAGTCGATCGACCGAGCTCGACGCGGTGACATCCCGGCCTTCGAAGCGCAGGCGGCCGGACCGACAGGGCAAGTTGCCGGCGATCAGCTTGAGCAGCGTGGACTTGCCGGCACCGTTGGCGCCAATGATCGTCGTCCAGACACCACCTGCCACCTGAAGGTCAATGCCATGCAGGATGTCCAGGTCGCCATAACCGGCAACGGCTTGGCTGATCTCGAGCACGGGCTCAGTCAATCGCGCCATCCTGCTCGGCACCCGCCGTCTGGCGGACGCCCAAATAGGCCTGCATCACCCGCTCGTCGTCGGACACCTGACGCGGCGTGCCCTTCATCAGCACCCGTCCTTGCTCCAGCACATACACCTGGTGCGAGAGGTCGAGCACCAGCTTGAGGTTGTGCTCGACGATCAACAAGGCGGTGCCGCGGTCGTTGACCCGCTGCAGCTCGACTTTCAGGTCTTCGACCAGGCTGGGGTTGACGCCGGCCATCGGTTCATCGAGCAGCAACAAGCGAGGTTCGGTCATCAAGGCCATGCCAAGCTCGAGCAGCTTCTTCTGCCCGTACGACAGATGCCCGGCCAACACCTGCGCCAGACGGGTCAAACGGATCTCCTCGAGCATGGCCTCGGCACGCTCTCGCATCGCTCGCTCGTGGGCGCGCACCGAAGGCAGGCGCAACAGCTCCTGAACATAGCCAAAGCCCGGCGCCGATTGCGCGGACGTCAACAAGTTGTCGCGTACCGACAGCGCCGGAAACACCCGCAGTTGCTGGAAGGTGCGTCGAACCCCTTTGCGGGCGATCGCCTGGGCCGACAGACCTTGCAAGGATTCACCGGCCAGACTCACGGCGCCGGCGTCGCTGCGCTGAAAGCCGCAGATGCAGTCGAACAAGGTGGACTTGCCCGAACCGTTCGGCCCGATCAAGCCGGTGATGCTGCCGGCCTCGACCTCGATCGAGACAGCGTCCAGCGCCTTGACGCCACCATAGGATTTCGAAATGCCCGAGGCTGACAGCAGGCAGCTCTCAAGCAAATGTGGCTTTGCCACTTTGCTTGATCCCCACGGGGGGCGGCCGGCTTCGGCCGGCCTTGGGGCGCTCATTGCCCCGCCTCAGCGCTGGCGGCGCGATTGACCGGTCGGCGCAAGCAACGCGCCAGTCCCTCGGGCATGAACAGCACGAACCCGAGCAGCAGCACGCCGTACAGCAAGGACCGCAGCTCGGGCGCCATGCGCAAGGCTTCGGGCAGCACGGTGAAGACGATCGCACCCAACACCGGCCCCCACAAGGTGCCTGAACCGCCCAGGATGACCATCACCAGCAAGGCCTCGGAAATCGAGAAACCGAACAAGCCGGGGTCGATAAAGCTGAGGTAATGGGCGTAACAGGCGCCGCCCAAGGCCGCGAAAGCACCTGAGCAGGCAAAGGCGAACAGGCGGATCTTCATCACGTCGATGCCCGTGGCCACCGCCAAGGGTTCGTTGTCTCGCACCGCAACCATCGCGCGCCCAAGACGCGACGAGACGATGGTCCAGAACACGCCGATCCCCAGCGCCGCGACGACCACCATCGTCGCCAACCAGGCCGGTTTGCCGTCGATTCGGAAACTGCCGAAGCGCAGGCTCGGAATGTCTGCCAGACCGAGCGCACCACGTGTGAGATCGACCCAGTTGCTCGCCACCAACTGCAGCAGCAAGGTGGCCGACAAGGTCACGATCACAAAAGAATGGCGCGACAGACGCAACGATGGAATGCCCAGGATCACGCCCGAGGCCGCCCCGAGAACCAGGGCCGCGACCAAGGTCAGCGAGCTGTCACAGCCCAGCCTGAGCGTTAACAAAGCCGATGCATAGGCGCCCAGCCCGACGAAGGCCGGCGTCGCCAGCGACAGCAGGCCGCAGTAACCCAGCATCAGGTTCAGTGACAGCACCAGCAAGACATAGATGCCGGCCATCACGCCGATGTGCAGAAGATAGGGCGAGACGCTGTTGATCACGGCAAGCTCAGACGCGGACCGACTTGCCGAACAAGCCCTGCGGGCGCAACAACAGCATCGCGATCATCAACGCGAAACCGATGCCATCGCGAAACACGGCTCCGAGCAAGCCGCCGGCGTAGCTCTCGGCAACGCCGAGCAGAACTCCGGCCAAAGCCGCACCGGCCACATTGCCCATGCCGCCGATGATGACGACCGCAAAGCTCTTGAACACGATGTCGGTGCCCATGTTCGGATAGAGGTCGAACATCGGCGCCATCGCACCGGCCGCCAGCGCGCACAAAGCAGCACCCATCATCGCCGTGATGCGGGTGATGCGGCGTGGGTCTATGCCCACCATCTGGCAGGCCTCCTTGCTCTGGGCCATCGCGCGCATCGCCCGGCCGGTCTCGGTCTTGCGCAAAAACGCACTGAGCATGAGCATGCTGGCGATCGCCATCGCAGCGACCATCAGGCGCTGACCAAACAACAGCACGCTGCCGAGTTCGAGGTTGACCGACTCGAGCGGCGTGGCGATGCGCTGCGGTGTCGCGCCAAAGACCAGACGCACAGCGTTTTGCAAGATGATGGAGACAGCCAGACTGGCCAGGATCACGGATTCGAATGAACGGTTGAGGGTGGGCAGGAACACCGCTTCGGCCATCAACAGGCCGACCCCCGCCATCAGCAGCAGCATCAACGCAAAGCCCGCGCCATAAGACAGGCCGAACCACTTGACCAGCCACCACAGCACAAAAGCCGCCAGCATGTAGATCTCGCCATGGGCGAAGTTGACCTGCCCAAGGATGCCGAACACCAAGGCCAAGCCGATCGCGGCCAGGCCGTAGCCCAGGCCAACGCTCAGGCCATTGGCGCCCAATTGCAGCAGCAGCGATGCATCCATGGAACCGACTCAGCAGCCCGCGGCAGCCCCGCTCACTTGCCCGACACCAATTCCTTGACGACCAGGCTGCCGTTGTTGACAGTCATCAGCATCAGGTTGTTGTGCGACTGCTGGTTCGCGTCGAACACGATGGGGCCGAGAATGCCCTTGTAATTGCTCTTGACCAGGGCTTCACGCACCGCGTTGGCATCGGTCGAACCGGCCCGCTTGATGGCGTCGGCTGCGATCATCACGCCCTCGTAGATACCAAAAGCCACGTAGTGCGGGCCCTGCTTGTTCTTCTCGGTGAAGGGCTTGGCGAAGGCATCGTTCTCGGCCGAGCGGTACTGGTCGTAGTAGGGATAGACCGTCCAGGAGGTGTTGAACTTGCCCGAGGCGAGCATGTCGGTGACGAGCGGCGACACCAATGGCGGCCGCCCGATCAAAGGCATGGTCAGCCCGAACTGCAGGTATTGCTTCATGACGTTCATGCCTTGCTGGTCGAGCATGTAGACGGCGATCGCATCGGGTTTGGTTGAGCGATATTTGGTCAGCATCGGCAGGAAATCGGTCTCGCTGGGCTTGACATAGTCCTCTGACACAAAGGTCGCCGCGGCGCCCAGGCGCTCCTTCAGCAGTTTGACGGCGGTGCGGCCGTAGTCGGTGTCCTCGGCGAGCACCGAGATGGTCTTGTAGCCCGCCGCTTGGCGGGCGATCACCGCGCCCAGCATCAAGTCATTGGCCACCGTGCGAAACACCCATTTGTTGCCGCCGACCCCCGCCTTGGCGGTGATCTCGGGCAGCGTCGAGATCGACACGATCATCGGCTTGCCGGCCTTCTCGACCACCGGCATCAAAGCCAGCGTCGCGCCCGAACACAGATCACCGAGCAAGACATCGACCTTGTCCTGGGACAGCAGCTTCTCGGCAGCGGCCACCGAATCAGCGGGACGGCAGACGCTGTCCTGCATCACGAAGCTGAGCTTGCGGCCGAGCACGCCGCCGCGTTTGTTGATCTCGTCGACCGCTTGTTCTGCGCCCCACTTCATGTGTTGGCCGAGAAAAGAGGCCGGGCCGGTGACCGGACCCGGGAACCCGATCTTGATCTCCTGGGCGCTCGCGGCGCCGAAAACCAAAGCGGCCAGCGCTGCCGCCAGCATGCGCAAGATGTTGAAGCGTGTCATGTCTCGTCCTCTACGTTTGGAAATTCAATCCAGGGTTGCACACATCGAATCTTCAGATCGCCAGATAGCCACCATCGACGGGCAGCATCGCACCGGTGATGTAGCCGGCCAGGTCGGAAGCCAGAAAGTGGATCGCGTTGACGACATCGGCCACCTCGCCGTGGCGCGCCAGCGGCACCTTGTCCAGAAACTTCGCGCCGGCCTCGGGGTTGGCACGGGTCTGCGCCGTCATGTTGGTCGCGATGCTGCCAGGCGCGACCGCATTGACGCGAATCCCCATCGGTGCGAGCTCCAGCGCCAGGGCCTGGGTCAGTTGCTTGAGCCCGCCCTTGGAGGCGGTGTAGGCGACCGAGTTCGCCACCGCCACACTGGCATGGATCGACGCGACATTGACGATGC
>RGQD01000025.1 GCA_010030205.1 Betaproteobacteria bacterium | reverse complement strand
CCAGCGTGATGCCGACGATGCCGGCCCAAGCCGCCGCGCTGGGCGACTCGCCGATCAGTGGCAGGCTGGCCAGCGCGACCAGCAGCGGCGCGAAGCCGCGCATGATCGGGTAGGTCAGCCCCAGGTCGCCGTGCTCGTAAGCGCCAGCCAACGCGATGTAGTAGCCGATGTGGATGAACAGCGACGCGGCGATGAAAGGCGCTGAGGCCGGGCGCGGCAGCCCCACCCACAGCAGGAGCGGCAGCGCCACCAGCGCGCCCATGAAGTGCACCAACGCGGTGTCTAGCGGCTTGTCGGCGCTGGACTTGATCAGCACGTTCCAGCCCGCATGCAGCAGCGCGCCGAGCAGCACGGCGGCGATCAGCGGCCAGGTCAGCGTCAACAAAGTGCGCAGCGGCTGGCGCGCGCGATGAAATGCGCCAGCGGCGGGGTCAGCGCGTCGGCCGACTTGGCCTGGTCGTCCCAGAGTCGCAGCCGCACCGCGTCCGCCGCGCCAGGTCGGGCGATGAAATCCGCCGCCTGCGCGGCGTCAAACACACCGCCCTGCAGCAGCAAGCTGCGCTGCGAGTCGGCCGAGAGCGCCGCCAGATAGCCGGCGCGGGTCGCACAGAGGTAGCGCTTGGCGTCGACATGGGCTTGCACCGCACCCAGCAAGCGGTCTGAGAACAGTCCGCGCAGAAACGGCAGCGCGATGAACTGGTGCAGGTCGTCGATGCCGCGCAGCGTCGGCGTGTCGCCCAGGTTATCGCCCAGGTTATCGCCCAGGTTATCGCCCAGGCTATCACCCAGGTCGTCGCCCAGCTCATGCACCAGATGGCCGAGGTCATGCAACAGCGCAGCGGTCACGAGCTCGTCGTCAGCGCCGTCGGCCTGCGCCAGCGCGGCGGTCTGCAGCGCATGCTGCAACTGCGTCACCGGCTCGCCGCTGTACTGCTCGTGGCCACGCCGCAGGAACAGCACTTCGATGTCGTGTAAGGTCAGCATGGGGTCAGCGGCCGAGTCAAGCCCAGGGGATGGACCAGGTCTTGGTGTTGGTGAAGCTCTTGATCGCTTCCTGCACGCCTTCCTTGTAGCCCAGGCCCGAGTCCTTGATGCCGCCGAAAGGTGTGAGCTCGAGCCGGTAGCCGGGCACCTCACGGATGTTGACCGTGCCCATTTGCAGCTCATTGACGAAGCGGGTGATGTGGTCGAGCCGGTTGGTGCAGACGGCCGACGACAGCCCGTAAGCCGTGCCGTTGGCAATTGCTATGGCTTCGTCGATGTTGGCAAAGGTGATGATGGGCGACACCGGACCGAAGGTTTCTTCGCGCACCAGCGCCATCTCGGGCCGCACCCGGTCGAGCAATGTCGGCGCATAGAGCGCGCCGTCGCGGCGGTGGCCCGCCAGCAGACGCGCACCGCCGGCGATGGCCTCATCGACACGCGATTCGAACAGCCGCGCCGCGGCTTCGTCGATCACCGTGCCCATGTCATTGGCCGGGTCGGCCGGGTCGCCGTGGCGCCAGGCCAGCGTCTTGGCCAGCACCGCGTCGGTAAAGGCCGCGGCGACCTTCTCGTGCACCAACATGCGCTTGACCGCCGTGCAGCGCTGGCCCGAATTCTTGTACGAGCCCGACACCGCCAGCGTGCTCGCCTCGTCGAGGTCGGCGTCGTCCATCACGATGATCGGGTCGTTGCCGCCGAGCTCGAGCACGATGCGGCGGTAGCCGGCCTTGCTGGCGATGTATTTGCCGATCGCCACGCCGCCGGTGAAGGTCACCAGGTCGATCGCCGGGTGGGTGATCAACTCGTCGGCGATCTCGCGCGGGTCGCCGGTGACCACGCTCAGCATCTCGGGCGGCAGGCCGGCGGCGTACAAGATGTCGGCGAACAACAAGGCCGACAGCGGCACCTTCTCCGAGGGTTTGAGCACCATCCGGTTGTTGGTGGCGATGGACGGCACCACCTTGTGCGCGACCTGGTTCATCGGGTGGTTGAACGGCGTGATCGCGCTGATCACGCCCTGCAGCGGGTCGCGCTGGGTGTAGACGCGGCGGGCGCGGCCGTGTGGCGTGATGTCGCAGCTAAAGGTCTGGCCGTCGTCCTTGAGCACCTCGTGCGCGCCAAACATCAGCACATCGGCGACCCGGCCCGCTTCGTAGCGGCTGTCTTTCAGGCACAGCCCGCTCTCGGCTGTGATCAGCGCGGCGATCTCGGGCGTGCGCAGACGCACCGCCGCGGCAGCCTGGTTCAGGATGTTGGCGCGCTCGAAGCGGGTCAGCTTGGCGCGGTAGCCGCGCGCGATGTTGAAAGCGCGGCGCACCTCGTCGAGCGTGGCCTTCGGAACCGTGCCGACCAGCGCGCCGTTGAACGGGTTGCGCACTTCGATGTGCTCGGCGCGTCCGGCGCCGACCACCTCGCCAGCCAGCCGAAGGCCTTCGTGCCTCATCGCAGCTCTCCTTGCCATTGAAGCACCATCGCAGGCCCATGCGTCGGGCGCAACCCAGCGGACGCCGCGGAACCGGCTCTGCCGGGCCGCTGGCGTCGCCCCCCTAGGGGGGAAGCGCCGAAGGCGCTGCGGGGGGGGGACAACTCATTGCGCATGGTTCAGCGCCAGGTCGAAGGCGTCGAAATTGCGCCAGCGGCGCTGGTGGTCCAGGCCCGCTATGCGCCGGTTCAGGATCAGCGGCACACGCTGCTCGGCCGTGCCACCGTGCGAGCGCAACGGCACTTCGAGCGCGCTCAAGTCGTGGCGCGACGCGCTGGTGCCGATCACGGTGAAGCGCTCGGACACCACGACCAGGTCACCGATGCGATCGGCTGGCAGCTCGAATTGGGCCGCTGCCTGCTCGCGGCTGAACACGCCCTCGACGCCGCGCCGCGAAGCCAGCTTGGCGGCGAGCGCCGGCAGGTCGGTGCCGGCAGGCAGGTAGACGGTGGCGAACGAGCCGAGAGCGCCGTGGTGAACGACATAGGGGTCGGTGATCGGCAGGATCACCCTCGCCTCGGCTGCCCCCAGCCACCCGTCAAGCAGGTCTTGCAGATAGATCACATCGGGCTTGGCGTCCAGCCCGGTCTTGGCGTTCATGCCGTGGTCGGCCGTCAGCGCGATCACGCAGCCCAGGGCCTCGAGTTGGCCCAGGTAGCCGTCCATCATCGCGTAGAAGTCGTTCGCTCCCGGCGTGCCCGGCGCGTGCTTGTGCTGGATGTAGTCGGTGGTGCTGAGGTACATCATGTCAGGCCGGCGTTTGCGCATCAGCTGCACACCGGCTGCGAACACGAACGCCGACAGCTCGGCACTGTAGACATCGGGCACAGGCATGCCGACCAAGTCGAGCAAGCCGCTGATGCCGTTTTCGGCTTCAGAAGCGACATCGGCCTTTTCGGACGAGAAACAGATGCCGGTCATGCCGTGGCCGAGCAAGCGGCGCAGCTTGTCCTTGGCGGTGATCACCGCGCAGGTCTTGCCGGCGCCCGACAGCGCGGCCAGGATCGTCGGCGCGCGCAGCCACTTGGGGTCGTTCATCATCACTTCGGTGCCGGTCGCGACATCGAACAAGTAGTTGCCGCAGATGCCGTGCACCGACGGCGGCACGCCGGTGACGATCGACAGGTTGTTCGGGTTGGTGAAGCTCGGCACAACGCAGTCGGCGACCAGCGCGCTGCCCAGGTCCAGGGTTCGCGCCATCCAGGGCATCACACCAGCAGCCACCGCCTGGGCGATGTAGTCGGGTTCGCAACCGTCTACGCACACGACCACGGTGGGCTGGGTGGGCAGTCGATAGCTTCGCTGGTTGACGCTCAGCGTCTGGGTCTCAGGCATGTCGGTTCCTTCGGGAGGCCGGCACGGCGGCCGGTGCAGCTACAGAGTCGGATCGGGCGGCCAGCTTGTTGGCAGGTTTCTCGGCAAGCTGATTGCGCAAGGTTCGCTCCTTGCTTTCGAGCACATGGCTGCGCAACGCCAGCCCAGCTGCGTCGGCGTCGCCGTTGACCAGACGCCGATACAAGCCCAGCAGCTTGCGGTTGCCGGCCAGCAACACCAACCGGTCGTGGAATTCGAGGTTGAGCCGGTGGTAAGCGTCGCTGGCCGAGGTGTCTTGGCCGGCTTTGACCAGCCGCTCCATCTGCTCGACCAGCAGCTGCAAGGACTGGACTTGCTCGGGTGTGATGCGCTCGGCCAGCTGGCGGCCGACCGCCTCGTCGATCATCGCCCGCAGGTCGTAGATCTCCATCGCCTCGTCGAGCGCGATGCTGCGGACAAAAACGCCGCGGTTCTTCTCCAGCCGCACCAAGCCGGTTTCTTCCAGGCTGCGGAAGGCCTCGCGGATTGGCCCACGCGACACGCCCAGGCGCTCAGCCAGCAAGGCCTCGGTGAGCTTGGCACCAGGCGCGAGTTCACCGCACAGGATCAGCCGCTCGATCTCGGCCTGCACCGCCGAGGTCAGTGAGTGGGCTTGCAGCAAGGCGATCGTGGACTGCGGCGCGGCAGGCTCTGCGGTGGCCATCGCCACCACAGGCGCTCGCGCGGGCCGGGTTGAAACCAAAGCTCTCATAGCTCCAATTGGACGCTGGGCACGGTAGATTGTCAACAATCTACCGACAACCGTTGACAATTGACGACGACACCGACAACATCGGCCGCTGCGCTCGCTGCAGTCATCGTGCTGTCACCGTCGCAAGCCCATGCTCAACGGTCTGACCCCATCCAATAACCGACCCAGGAGATTCCGATGCGACTTTCGCGCGCGCTGCCACACCACTTGCACCTGATCGCCATGCTGGCGCTGACCCTCGCCGCCGGCGGCGCTGCCGCCCAAGGCAAGACCCAGCTGCTGGTCTACACCGCGCTGGAAACCGACCAGCTCAAGGCCTACCAAGAAGGCTTCAACAAGGCCTACCCGGACATCGATCTGAAATGGGTGCGCGACTCGACCGGCGTGATCACCGCCAAGCTGCTGGCCGAAAAAGCCAACCCGCAGGCCGACGCGGTGATGGGCGTGGCCGCGTCCAGTCTGGCGCTGCTCGACAAGAACGGCATGCTCGAGGCTTACAAACCGCTCAACCTCGACGCGATCATGTCGACCTACCGCGACAAGAAGAATCCACCGGCCTGGTTCGGCATGGACGTCTGGGGTGCGACCGTGTGCTTCAACACCGTCGAAGCCGCTAAAAAAGGCATCCCCAAACCCGAGACCTGGAAAGACCTGACCAAGCCGGTCTACAAGGGCCAGGTGGTGATGCCCAACCCGGCCTCGTCGGGCACCGGATTCTTCGACGTCACCGCCTGGCTCACACTCTGGGGCGACGACAACGGCAAGGGCGGCGGCTGGAAGTACATGGACGCGCTGCACGAGAACATCGGCCAGTACACCCATTCGGGATCCAAGCCGTGCAACATGGCGGCGGCCGGCGAATATGTCGTGGGCATCAGCTTCGAGTACCGCGGCAACGCCAACAAGGCCAAAGGCGCGCCGATCGACCTCGTGTTCCCGAAAGAGGGCCTGGGCTGGGACCTGGAAGCCTTCGCGATCCACAAGGGCACGAAAAAGCTGGACGCTGCCAAGAAACTGGCCGACTGGGCTTCGAGCAAGGATGCGATGCTGCTGTACGGCAAGAACTTCGCGATCACCGCCCAACCGGGCGTGGCAGCACCCTTGGCCAACGTGCCCAAGGACTACGAGGCGCGGCTGGTCAAGATGGACTTCAACGTCGCCGCCGACAGCCGCGAGCGGGTGCTGGCCGAATGGAACAAGCGCTACAGCGCGAAGTCGGAGCCGAAGAAGTAAGACCTTGCGGATGACGGAACAGCCTTACCTGCAGTTCGAGGGGATTGCCAAGCAGTTCGGCAGCTTCACGGCGCTGAAAGGCGTGGACCTGGCGATCCCCAAGGGCGAGTTCGTCTGCTTTCTCGGGCCCTCGGGTTGCGGCAAGACCACGCTGCTGCGCATCGTTGCAGGGCTAGAGACACAGAGCGCAGGCCGCATCCGACAGGCTGGACGTGACATCTCGCAGTTGCCGCCAGCTCAGCGCGATTACGGCATCGTGTTCCAGTCCTACGCGCTGTTTCCCAACCTCAGCGCAGCCGACAACGTCGCTTACGGTCTGGTCAATCGCCGCAGCCCGAAGGCGCAGATCCGCGAACGCGTCACCGAGCTGCTGGGACTGGTCGGCCTGCCCGGCAGCGAGTCCAGGCTGCCGGCGCAACTCTCGGGCGGCCAGCAGCAGCGCATCGCGCTGGCGCGTGCGCTCGCCACCTCGCCCGGCCTGCTGCTGCTCGATGAGCCGCTGTCGGCGCTGGACGCGATCGTCCGCGTCAAGCTGCGCGATGAGATCAAGAGCTTGCAACGCAGACTGGGGGTGACCACGGTGATGGTCACCCACGACCAGGAAGAAGCACTGGCAATGGCCGACCGCATCGTCGTGATGAACCACGGCGCGATCGAACAAGTGGGCACGCCGATGCAGGTCTACCGCGAACCCGCCACAGCCTTCGTCGCCGACTTCGTCGGCCGGGTCAACGCGCTGCCCGCCACGCTGCTGGCCGGCGGCGGCATTCAGCTGGGCCCCTCGCGATTTGAGGGCCCACACGCGGGTCCCGCAGGTCGCGATGTCACCGTCTACCTGCGGCCCGAGGACGTGCTGGCCGGGCCGCTGCGGCCCGGCGACAGCAATGTATTCGAGGCCTGCATCGAGAAAATCGAGTTCCTCGGCTCTTACTGCCTGGTGCAGGTGGCAAGCCCTGCGCTGGGCGAGCAGCGTTTGTCGGTGACGTTGTCGCCTAACTTTTTATCAGAGCAGGGTTTGAGGCTGGGCTCTCGCCTGCCGCTGCGGTTGCTGCCAGAGCGCATGAGGATCTTCGCGTGAGCATGGCGCTGGTGCCAGCCCGCCGCCATACCGACCCAAGCGAGCGCGTCGCCCACGCCGGCTTGGCGCTGTTGGTCGCCTTGCTGCTGCTGTTTCTGGCCGCCCCGCTGGGGGCGATCCTCAAGCAAGCGCTAGAGGATGCGAGCGGGCGCTTTGTCGGGCTGGCCAATTTCATCGCTTACGCCCGAACGCCGGCGCTGCTCGACTCGCTGCACAACAGCCTGTGGGTCTCGGCGCTGGTCACCGCGATCACGCTGCCGCTGGCTTTCGCGTTTGCCTACGCGCTGCAGCGCAGCCGGATGCGCTGCAAACCGCTGTTTCGCGGCATCACGCTGTTGCCGCTGCTCGCACCCTCGCTGCTGTCGGCGATCTCGCTGATCTACTGGTTCGGCAACCAGGGCCTGCTCAAGGACGCGATGCAGGCGACCGGCATCGCGCAGATCTACGGCGCGCCAGGCATCGTGCTGGCTGAATGCTTCGCGGTGTTCCCGCATGCGCTGATGATTTTGATCACCGCACTGAGCGCTGCCGACGGCCGCCTGTACGAGGCCGCCGAAGCGATGGGCACGAAGACCTGGCGGCGCTTTTGCACGATCACGCTGCCAGGCGCCAAGTACGGATTGATCTCAGCCGCGCTGGTGAGCTTCACGCTGGTGATGACCGATTTCGGCATCCCCAAGGTGATCGGCGGCAACTTCAACGTGCTCGCGACAGATGTCTTCAAGCTGGTGATCGGCCAGCAAGATTTCCAGCGCGGCGCGGTCGTCGCGCTGCTGCTGCTCGCACCTGCGGTGCTGACCTTCGGCGTCGACCGCTTGATCGCGTCCAAGCAGACGGCGATGCTGACAGCGCGCGCCCTGCCTTACCGACCCAAGGCTTCGGCCTGGCGCGACGGCCTGGCCACCGGCTACTGCGCGCTGGTCGCCGCACTGGTGCTGGCGATGATCGCGATGGCGGTGTTCGCGTCTTTTGCGAGTTTCTGGCCTTACAACCTGAGCCCCACGCTCAAGCATTACACGATGGGCCTGGTCGACGCCGAGGTCGGCGAGGCCTTTGTCAACAGCCTGAAGATGGCCGCCGGCACCGCCTTGTTCGGTACCGCGCTGGTCTTCATCGGCGCCTACTTGCTCGAAAAAACCCAGGGCGCAGACCCGCTGCGCAGCGCGGCGCGCTTGCTGGCGATGCTGCCGATGGCCGTGCCTGGACTGGTGTTGGGCCTGGGCTACATCTTCTTCTTCAACGCCCCCACCAACCCGCTGGGTGGTCTGTACCACTCGATGGCGCTGCTCACGCTGTGCACGATCGTCCACTTCTACACCACTGGGCACCTCACCGCGGTCACGGCGCTGAAAGCGCTGGACGCCGAATTCGAAGCCGTGTCGGCGTCGCTGAAAGTGCCTTTCTGGGTGACTTTTCGACGCGTCACGCTGCCGATCTGCAGCCCGGCGCTGGTCGACATTGCACGCTATTTCTTCATCAACGCGATGACGACGATCTCGGCCGTGGTGTTTCTGTACTCGCCCGAGACCAAGGTCGCGGCGATCGCGATCCTCAACCTCGACGAAGCCGGCGAAATGGGGGCTGCCGCGGCCTGCGCCGTGCTGATCACCGCCGCATCGAGCCTGGCGATGCTCGCCTTCATGGGTCTGGCCTGGATGGTCGACCGAAAAACCCAAGCCTGGAGACACTGATGGACCGAGACCGCATCCTGCTAACGCCCGGACCGCTGACGACGACGCTGCGCACCAAGCTGGCGATGCTGCACGACTGGGGCTCTTGGGACGCGGACTTCATCGCCGTGACCGCCAGCGTTCGCCGCCGTCTGCTGGCGATCGTGCACGGCCAGGACAGCCATGTCGTCGTGCCCTTGCAAGGCAGCGGCACCTTCAGCGTCGAGGCCGCCGTGGCCACCGTCGTGCCCAAGGACGGCCATGTGCTGGTGCTCGACAACGGCGCTTACTGCAAGCGCGCGAGCAAGCTCACGCAGATGATGGGCCGGCGCTGCAGCGTGCTGCCCTTCCCCGAGGACGAGCCGGTCTCGGCCGCTGCGCTCGAAGCACGGCTGATCACTGAGCCGTCGATCAGCCATGTCGTGCTGATCCACTGCGAGACCGGCGCCGGCGTCCTGAACCCGCTCGCCGCAGTGGCCGAGGTCTGCCAGCGCCATGGCCGCGGCCTGCTCGTCGACGCGATGAGCAGCTTTGCCGCGCTGCCGATCGACGCCCGCGAGATCCGCTTCGACGCCTTGGTCGCGGCCAGCGGCAAATGCCTGGAAGGCGTTCCCGGCATGGGCTTTGTGTTCATCCGCAAGGCCGTGATCGAGGCCTGTGCAGGCCGCAGCCAGAGCCTGGCGATGGACCTGCACGACCAGTTCGAATACATGGAAAAGACCGGCCAATGGCGCTTCACGCCGCCCACCCATGTGGTGGTCGCGCTCAGTGAAGCGATAGCCCAGTTCGAGGAGGAAGGCGGTCAGACCGCCCGTCTTACTCGTTATCAAGACAACTGCAAGACGCTGATAGACGGCCTGTCAGCGCTAGGACTCAAGCCTTTTCTCGCGGCCGAGCATCAGGCACCTATCATCGTCACCTTCCACGCTCCCGACCATCCGGCCTACGACTTCAAGCGCTTCTACGATGCGGTCAAGGCGCGCGGCTTCATGCTCTATCCGGGCAAGCTGACCCAGGTCGAGACCTTTCGCGTCGGCTGCATCGGCGCGATCGGCCGCATCGAGATGCAACAGGCTGTCGCCGCCGTGGCCGACGCGATGCGCGAGCTCGGCCTGACCCGCCAGGCCGCTTGACCCTCCAGGAGAACGCATGGCCCGCCAGACCAAGCTCGAACACCCGGCGATCGTCGCGCTGCGCCAGTCCGGCGCCAACAAGGTCAAGGTCGCGTGCAGCGACATCGACGGCATCCTGCGCGGCAAGTACCTGCACAAGGACAAGTTCTTCGGCGCCGCCGAGCCTTACCCGCAGGGCGGCTTCGGTTTTTGCGACGTGGTGTTCGGCTGGGACTCGTCGGACCAGTGTTATGACAACGCCCAGGTCACCGGCTGGCAGCATGGATTCCCGGACGCGCTGGCACGGGTCGACCTGGCGACCGCGCGCCGCGTGCCCTGGGACGACCAGGTGCCGTTTTTCCTCGGCGACTTCGTCAACGCCGACGGCTCGCCTTACGCGGTGTGCCCGCGGCAAACGCTCAAGCGGGTGCTCAAGCGGGCCGAGAAGCTGGGCTTGCTGCCGATGGCCGGGATGGAGTTCGAGTGGTTCAACTTCGCCGAGACGCCGCAAAGCTGGGCCGACAAGCGCGGTGTCGGCCCGACCAGTCTGACGCCAGGGATGTTCGGCTACTCGCTGCTGCGCATGGCCGACAACAAACCCTTCTTCAACGCGCTGATGGACGAGATGCTGGCCTTCGGCGTGCCGATCGAGGGCCTGCACACCGAGACCGGCCCCGGTGTCTACGAGGTTGCGATCACGTTCAGCGAGGCGCTGGAGGCGGCCGACCGGGCGATCCTGTTCAAGACCGGCGCCAAAGAGATCGGCAAGCGCTTCGGCATCATGCCCAGCTTCATGGCCAAGTGGAACCAGGCCTTGCCGGGCTGCTCGGGCCACATCCACCAGAGCCTGAGCGACGGCAAGAAAAACGTCTTCCACGACGCCAAACGGCCGAACGCGATGAGCGCGGTGTTCGAGAGCTACCTCGCCGGCCAGGTCGCCTGCCTGATGGAGTTCGCGCCGATGTTCTGGCCCACCGTCAACAGCTACAAACGACTGGTCGACGGCTTCTGGGCGCCGGTCAAGCCGACCTGGGGGCTGGACAACCGCACGGCCAGCTTCCGCGTGATCGCCGGGTCGCCCAAATCCACCCGGCTTGAGACCCGCTGCCCGGGCGCCGACGTCAACCCCTACCTGGCGATGGCCGCGGTGATCGCCGCCGGATTGCACGGCGTCGAGCAAGGACTGAAGCTGACGACGCCGCCGATCACCGGCACCAACCAGGGGGCAGAGAACACCCCGCGTGCGCCGCGCTCGCTGATCCGCAGCACGCAGAACTTCAAGGTCTCGACGATCGCCCGTGACTGGTTCGGCGACACCTTCGTCGACCACTTCGCCGCGACCCGCGAGTGGGAACACCGGCAGTGGCAGGATGCGGTGACCGACTGGGAGCTCAAGCGCTATCTTGAGATCATCTGAAGCCGGCCCACGACGGCATCCCTCTAAGACCCTCCTGTGAACACCCCATGAACATCCAGCGCTTCGCTTTCCCCACCGCGATCCATTTCGGCGCCGGCGCGCGCAAGCTGGTCGCCGCCCACCTGCTCGAACTCGGCTTCAAACGCCCGCTGATCGTCACCGACCGGGCGCTGGCCGCGCTGCCGGTGACAGCCGAATTCAAGTCCCACTTGGTCGGCCTGACCGTCGCAGTCTTCGACGGCGTGTTCGGCAACCCGAGTTGCGCGCAGGTGATGGCCGGTGCGGCGGCGTTCAAAGCGCATGCCGCCGACTGCGTGATCGGCTTCGGCGGCGGCGCGGCGCTAGACGTGTCGAAAGTGGTCGCGCTGATGGCCGTGCACGACGGCGACGTGCTCGACTACGTCTGGGACCACCCTGCGGTGCGGCCCATCGTCAAGCCACTGCCCTACCTGGTCGCGCTGCCCACCACCTCGGGCACCGGCTCGGAGGTCGGCCGCTCGTCGGTGGTCAGCGAGAACGACAGTCATCACAAGCGCACCGTGTTCAGCGCCAAGCTGCTGGCCGGCGCGGTGTTTGCCGACCCTGAGCTGACGCTGGCGCTGCCCGCCGCAGTGACCGCGGCCACCGGCATGGACGCCTTGACGCACAACATCGAGAGCTATCTCTCGCCGGCCTACCACCCGCTGTGCGACGGCATCGCGCTCGAAGGCCTGCGCATTGGCGCGCGCGCGTTGGTGGCCGCGGTCAACGAGCCCGGCAGTCTACAGGCTCGAACCGACATGATGATGAGTTCGATGATGGGGGCGATTGCGTTCCAGAAAGACCTCGGCTCGGTTCACGCTTGCGCCCATGCGCTGGGCGCCGTCTGCGACCTGCACCACGGCCTGGCCAATGCGCTGATGATCGAGCCGGTGCTGGCCTGGAACTTCGAGGCCGTGCCGGCCAAATTCGACGAGCTCGCCCATGCCGCCGGCGTGAGCGGCGGCGGCTTCGCGCTGCTGGCCTGGCTCAAACAACTCAAACAGCAGGTCGGCATCCACGGCGGCCTGGCCGCACGCGGCGTGACCCCGGCGATGCTGCCGCGCCTGGTGCCGCTTGCCGTGACGGACTTCACCGGCCAGACCAACCCAAGGCCCGCCACCGCAGCCGACTACGAACGCTTGTTCCTGGAGGCGATGTGAACGCGCCCGACGAAGCCACCAGCGCAAGACCGCTGCTGATCGGCGTCTCGGCGCGGATCTACTACCCCGGCACACCCGGCATCAAGGTCAGCGGCGTCTGGACCAAGACGCTGCACTACCTGGAGCAATCAGTCGCGCACTGGGTGATGTCGGGCGGCGCGATGGCGGTGATGGTGCCGGCGGTGGACGCCGAGAGCGTCGTCAGGCGCTCGGACATCCGGCTCGACGATTACGCCGCAGCGCTTGACGGCCTGGTGCTGCAAGGCGGCAACGATGTCGCACCTGAGAGCTATGGTGAGACACCGCAGCACGTCGACTGGCACGGCGATCGCATCCGCGACCGCTACGAACTAGAGCTGATCGAAGCTTTCGTCAAGGCCGGCAAGCCGGTGTTCGGTGTCTGCCGGGGTTTCCAGCTGATCAACGTGATGTACGGCGGCACGCTGCTGCAAGACATCGCGACGCAGCGACCGGCCTCGAAGTCGCACCGCGACGTGTCGATCTACGAGCGCCATGTCCACCCAGTCGATCTGGTGCCGGGCACCCGGCTGGCAGCGCTTTACCCCGGGGTGAGCCGAGTCGTCACCAACAGCATCCACCACCAGGGCATCAAAGATCTGGCGCCTGGCTTCATCGTCGAGGCGCGCTGCCCAGAGGACGGGATGATCGAGGCGATCCGCAAGCCGGGGCCTGGCTATGTCGCTGCCGTGCAGTGGCACCCGGAATTCCACGACGCACAAGCGCTGGGCACCTTCGACGATGCGCCAATGCTGCGCGATTTCCTCGCTGCGGCGCAGGCTGCGCGCAGCGCCGCCACACCAGCCAAGCTGATCACCACATGACCTTGCTGCAGATCCACAACCCCGCCACCGGCGCGCTGATCGCCGAGCTGGCCTGCGATGACGACGCCAGCGTGGCGGCCAAGACCGCCGCAGCGCGCGCCGCGCAGCCGGCCTGGCAGCGCGTGCCGATGGCCGACAAGCTGGCGATGGTCCAGCGCTTCCGGGCGATGCTGATCACCGAGCTCGAGACGCTGGCGACCACGCTGACCCAAGAGGTTGGCAAGCCGATCGCGCAGTCGCGCAACGAGCTCAACGGCCTGTTGCCGCGGATCGACTTCTTCCTCGAACAGGCCGAGGTCGCGGTCGGCGACCAGCATGTGTTCGATGGCGGTGGCATGCACGAGCAGATCAGCCACATCCCGCTCGGCGTGGTGGCCAACATCTCGGCCTGGAACTACCCTTATTTCGTCGGCTGCAACGTGATCCTGCCAGCGCTGCTGACCGGCAACACCGTGCTGTACAAGCCGTCTGAACACGCCACGCTGAGCGGCCTGCACATCACCCGGCTGCTGCACGCCAGCGGCGTGCCGGCCGATGCGCTGCAATGCCTGGTCGGCGCCGGGGCGGTCGGCAACGCGTTGACCCGGCAGCGCGTTGACGGCGTGTTCTTCACCGGCAGCCATGCCACCGGCGCACGCATTGCCGCGCTGGTCGCGCCGCGCATGGTCAAGCTCCAGCTCGAGCTCGGCGGCAAGGACCCGAGCTATGTGCGCGCCGACGCCGACCCGCGCGCGGCCGCCGAAAGCCTGGCCGACGGCGCGATGTACAACACCGGCCAGAGCTGCTGTTCGGTCGAGCGCATCTATGTGCACGCCTCGGTCCACGACGCTTTCGTCGGCCACTTCCTGGCCGCCGTGGCAGCCCTGCGCATCGGCGACACCATGGACCCCGCGACCTCCGTCGGCGCACTGACCCGTGCGCCGCAGCTCGACCTGCTGCAGGCCCAGGTCGACGAGGCGATGGCGCTGGGTGCCACGCTGCGCTGCGGCGGCCACCGTCTGCCGGGGCCTGGCAACTGGTTTGAGCCCACGGTGCTGACCGGGGTTGACCACCGCATGGCGCTGATGCGCGAAGAGAGCTTCGGCCCGATCATCGGCATCCAGCAGGTCGGCAGCGACGATGAAGCGGTCGCGCTGATGAACGACAGCCGCTACGGCCTGACCGCTGGCGTCTACAGCCGCGACGAGGCGAGGTCGCGCGAGTTGCTCGACCAGGTCAACGCCGGCAGCGTGTACTGGAACTGCTGCGATCGGGTCAGCCCGCGCCTGCCCTGGTCAGGGCAGCGTGACTCGGGCATCGGACTGACCTTGTCGACCGCCGGCATCCAAACCTTCACCCGCCCCAAGGCCTGGCACCTGCGTCAGCCCTGAGCCAGACCGCGATGCCCGGCAGGCTCAGGCTTACGCTGTTCGACCTCGACCACACGCTGCTCGAGGGCGACAGCGATGTGCTGTGGTGCGATTTCCTGATCGACCAGGGGCTGCTGGACCGCGCGACCTTTGAGCCCCGCAACGCCGAGATGGCGCGCCAGTACCGCAGCGGCAAGGTCAGCACCCAGGTGTTTTGCGACTTCTATGTCGCCACGCTGGCCGGCCGCAGCGCGGCGGACTGGGGTCCGCTGCGGCGCAAGTTTCTCGACACGGTGGTCGCGCCGCGCATCCCGCCAGCGGCCCACGCACTGGTGCAACGCCACCGCGACGCTGGCGATCTGGTCGTGCTGACCACCGCCACCAACCGCTTCCTGACCGCGCTGACCGCAGCGCACCTGGGACTGCCGCACCTGATCGCCACCGAGTGCGAGACCGACGCCGACGGGCGCTTCACCGGACGCACCACCGGCACCCTCAACATGCGAGAGGGCAAGGTGATGCGGCTGCAGCAATGGCTGGCAGCGCGACAGATCGAGCTGTTGGACTGCGAGTCCACGCTTTACAGCGACTCGATCAACGATTTGCCGCTGCTCCAAATGGTGCGCAAGCCGGTCGCGGTGAACCCCGACGATCGCTTGCTGGCCCATGCGCTGGCGCAGGACTGGCCGGTGCTGCAGCTGCGCGCGGGCTGAAAACCACTACACTGCGACCCCGTGCCGGAACTCCGGCGCTGCCCGCAGCCCCTGGATCCACACCATGTTCCGCTGTGTCTCGACGGCGCTGTTGCGCCTGCTGTCCGCGCTGAGTTTTGATTGGGTCCCAGACCCCGCTGCGCAGACCTGGACCGAGCGCTGACGCCACCGAGACGCCCCCGATGAGCAAGAAAGTCTATATCCGCAGCTTCGGCTGCCAGATGAACGAATACGACGCCGGCAAGATGGCCGACGTGATGCGTGCGGCCGAAGGCTATGAGCCCACGGCCGACCCCGAGCAAGCCGACCTGATCCTGTTCAACACCTGCTCGGTGCGCGAGAAGGCACAGGAAAAAGTCTTCTCAGATCTGGGCCGGGTCAAGCACCTGAAAGCCAAGGGCGTTTTGATCGGCGTTGGCGGCTGTGTCGCGAGCCAGGAGGGCGCGGCCATCCTCGACCGCGCGCCCTATGTCGACGTGGTGTTCGGGCCCCAGACCCTGCACCGGCTGCCGCAGTTGCTCGAGCGCCGCCAGTCGCTGGGCCGGGCACAGGTCGACATCAGCTTCCCCGAGATCGAGAAGTTCGACCACCTGCCGCCGGCCAAGGTCGACGGCGCATCGGCCTTCGTGTCGATCATGGAGGGCTGCTCGAAATACTGCTCGTACTGCGTCGTGCCCTACACCCGAGGCGAGGAGGTGAGCCGACCCTTCGAGGACGTGCTGGTCGAGATCGCCGGGCTCGCCGACCAGGGCGTCAAGGAGGTCACGCTGCTGGGCCAGAACGTCAACGCCTACCGCGGCAAGATGGGACAGACCGCCGAGATCGCCGACTTCGCGCTGCTGCTCGAGTATGTCCACGAGATCCCGGGCATCGCGCGCATCCGCTACACCACCAGCCACCCCAATGAGTTCACCCAGCGACTGGTAGACGCTTACGGCGAACTGCCCAAGCTCGTCAGCCACCTGCACCTGCCGGTGCAGCACGGCTCGGACCGGATCCTGATGGCGATGAAGCGCGGCTATACCGCGATCGAATACAAGAGCACGATCCGCAAACTGCGCGCGGTGCGGCCGCAACTCAGCCTGTCGTCGGACTTCATCGTCGGCTTCCCAGGCGAGACCGAAGAAGACCATCAAAAGACACTCAAGCTGATCGAGGACGTCGGCTTCGACGCCAGCTTCAGCTTCGTCTTCAGCCCGCGCCCCGGCACGCCGGCGGCCAACCTGCAAGACGACACGCCGCAGCCACTCAAGCTCAAGCGGCTGCAGCAGTTGCAAGCCCTGCTTGAGGTCAACGTGCAGCGCATCAGCGCGAGCCGGGTGGGCAAGACGCAAACCATCCTGGTCGAAGGCCCCAGCCGCAAGAGCGCCGCCGAGCTGATGGGCCGCACCGAGTGCAACCGCATCGTCAACTTCGACGGTGGACCGGCCTCGGACCGTTTGGTGGGCCAGATGATCGACCTCGAGATCACCCAGGCGCTGCCGCATTCGCTGCGCGGCGCGGTGATGACCCGCGAGCACGCCATCGCAAGCTGAGATTCAGCCGAGCCTGCGGCTCAAGGCCCCGCCAACCTGAAGCTCAGCGACGCCAACCGCGCCACCACAGTGTCAACGCGGCAACCAGCACCATTGAGCCGTAAGTGGCCATCCGGCCGTCTCGGCCCAGCAAGACCAGCCCGGCGACCAGCACCACAGCGCAGCTGCAAGCAGTCCAGATCGCCAATTCGAGCCATCGCGCAGCCCGCAGCTCGCGCCGCCACAAGAGCTTGGCCAGCGTCGGCGCGATCAAGCCCATGCCAAGCGCAGGGGCGAAGAGATTGGCCAGGTGCCAGAACGCGTCGACAGAATCCATGGAGGGGTGAACGCTGCCGTTCAAGGCGGCGGATTTGACCCAGGTCAAGCCAAGCGGGTGACGCGGGCCACACAGCGACTGCTGCACGCGACGAATTCTATAATTCATCCATGAATGTGTTCACGCTGGGTTTGAACCACATGACCGCGCCGGTTGATCTGCGCGGTCGTTTTGCGTTTGCCCCCGAACAGCTCTCTCCGGCGTTGCGGGGTTTTCGCGAGCGCCTGATGCGGGCACTGCCTGAGGCGGCGCTGCTGTCGACCTGCAACCGCACCGAGCTCTATGTCGCTGCCGAGCCGGCCCAGGTCAACGCGCTGATCAGCCCGGCGATCGACTGGCTCGCGGCGCAGGGCGGTGTCGGCAGCGAACAGCTGCGCCAGCACACCTATGTGCTCGAGCAGCAACATGCCGCACGCCATGCCTTCCGGGTCGCCTCCGGGCTCGACTCGATGGTGTTGGGCGAGCCGCAGATCCTGGGCCAGATGAAGCAAGCGGTGCGCGAAGCAGATTCTGCAGGCACCCTGGGCACCACCTTGCATCAGCTGTTCCAGCGCTCGTTCTCGGTCGCCAAGGATGTTCGCACCTCGACCGAGGTCGGCGCGCACTCGATCAGCATGGCGGCCGCGTCGGTGCGGCTGGCAGCGCAGCTGTTCGAAGACCTGCGCGACATCCGGGTGCTGTTTGTCGGCGCCGGTGAAATGATCGAACTGGTGGCCACGCACTTTGCGGCGCGTGCGCCCAAGGCCATCGCGATTGCCAACCGCACCCTCGAACGGGGCGAGAAACTGGCCGGCCGTTTCGGCGGCCAGGCTTTGCGACTGGCCGACCTGCCGCAGCGCCTGCACGAATTCGATGCGGTCATCTCCTGCACCGCCAGCAGCCTGCCGATCATCGGCTTGGGCGCCGTCAAGAGCGCGCTCAAAGCCCGCCGCCATCGGCCGATGTTCATGGTCGACTTGGCGGTGCCGCGCGACATTGAACCCGAAGTCGGCAGCCTGTCGGACATCTATCTCTACACCGTTGACGACCTCGCCGCCGTGGTGCAGTCGGCGGGCGAAAAGCGCCAGGCCGCAGTGGCCCAGGCCGAGGCCATCATCGACGCCGGGGTGCAGAGCTTTGCCCATTGGCTGAACCAGCGCGCCACCGTGCCGCTGATCCAAGCGCTGCAGGCCCAAGCCAATGACTGGCGCGCGACCGAGATCGCCCGCGCCCGCAAGTTGCTGGCCAAAGGGGCCGACATCGACAGCGTGCTCGAGACCCTGTCGCGCGGCCTGACACAGAAACTGCTGCACGGCACCTTGGCCGAGTTGCATGCCAGCGACGGCGAAGCCCGGGTGCAGATGGCGCAGACGGTTTCCCGCCTGTTCCTGCGCCAGGCACCGCGCAACCCAGCGGCGGACGACGCCAGCTAGCTGCACTGCCGGCACGCCATCGACTCTAGCGTCGGGCGTGCTGCAATCGCGCCCATGAAAGACTCTCTTAGACTTCAATTG
This sequence comes from Betaproteobacteria bacterium, assembly GCA_010030205.1. Lineage (GTDB taxonomy): Bacteria > Pseudomonadota > Gammaproteobacteria > Burkholderiales > Burkholderiaceae_C > Pseudaquabacterium. Next base: position 5,926 of record RGQD01000025.1, on the reverse strand, counting down.
CAACGCTTGGCCATGCGCTTGGCCGAGCTCGACGAGCACCTCAGCGACCCCAAGCTGGGTCAGGACATCGCGCGTTACCGTGCGGTGGCACGCGAACAGTCCGAGGCTGCGGCGCTGGTGCAGCGCTTGCGGACTTACGAGCGGCGCGAAGCCGATCTGGCCGCTGCGCGCGACCTGCTGGCCGAGTCCGGCGATGACGCCGAAATCGCCGAGATGGCGCGCGAGGAGATCGTCGCCGCACAGCAAGACCTGTCCGATGAGCTGACAGCACTGCAGACTGCGCTGCTGCCGCACGACCCCGACGATGAACGCAACGCGTTCATGGAAATCCGTGCCGGCGCTGGTGGCGATGAATCGGCCTTGTTCGCCGCCGATCTGGTGCGCATGTACCTGCGCTATTTCGAGCGCTGCGGCTGGCGCACCGAGGTGATGAGCGAGTCGACTTCCGACTTGGGCGGCTACAAGGAATTGGTGCTGCGGATAGAAGGGCGGGATGTCTACGGCGCACTGAAGTTCGAGTCTGGCGGCCACCGGGTCCAGCGCGTGCCCACAACCGAGTCGCAAGGCCGTATCCACACCAGCGCCTGCACGGTCGCCGTGATGCCCGAGCCCGACGCCGCGACCGAGATCACGCTGAACCCCGCCGACCTGCGCATCGACACCTTCCGCGCCAGTGGCGCCGGCGGCCAGCACATCAACAAGACCGATTCGGCGATACGCATCACCCACCTGCCCACCGGTCTGGTGGCCGAATGCCAGGACGACCGCTCGCAGCACCGCAACAAGGCCAAAGCGATGGTTGTGCTGCAAGCCAGGCTGCGCGACAAAGAGCGCGCCCAGCGCGACGCCACCGAGGCGGCGACCCGCAAAAGCCTGGTCGGCAGCGGCGACCGGTCGGACCGGATCCGCACCTACAACTTCCCGCAAGGCCGGCTCACCGACCACCGCATCAACCTGACGCTCTACAAGCTGGGCGCGATCATGGAAGGCGACCTCGGCGATGTGCTCAGCGCGCTGCAAGCGGCCCAGGCGCAAGACCAACTCGCGGCACTCGAAGGCGCAGCATGACGGCCGCGCCGGCGGCAGCAGGCCCCGCCGGGCTCAATCTGGGGCAAGCGATCGCACAAGCCCGCGCGCTGGGATTGGACCGACTCGATGCCCAGTGGCTGCTGGGTCACCTGCTGCAGCGGCCCCGCAGTTGGCTGATCGCCCACGACGACGCAAAGCTGGCAGCCGACCAAGCGCAGGGCTATGCCGCACTGTGTCAACGCCGTGCCGACGGTGAGCCGCTGGCCTACCTGGTGGGCGAATCGGAATTCCACGGCCTGGCGCTGGGCGTGACGCCCGACGTGCTGATACCGCGCCCCGACACCGAGACCCTGGTCGACTGGGCGCTCGCGCTGCTGACGCAAGATGGCCAGCGCGCGCCGCGCGTGCTGGACCTCGGCACCGGCAGCGGCGCGATCGCCTTGGCGGTGGCGTACCGCCACCCCAGCGCGCGGGTCACCGCCACCGATATCAGCGATGCAGCGCTGACCGTGGCCCGGACCAACGCCGAACGACTCGGGTTGACGCTGGATTGGCGACGCGGCAGTTGGTGGCAGGCATTGCCGGCGCACCTGGAATTCGACATGGTGCTGTCCAATCCGCCCTATATCGCCGCCGACGACCCTCACCTGCCGGCGCTGCGCCACGAACCGCTGCTGGCGCTGAGCCCGGGCGGCGACGGACTGGGCGCGCTGCGCCAGATCATCGCCGGCGCTGGCGCGCATCTGGCGCCAAATGCCTGGCTGCTGCTCGAGCACGGCTGGGACCAAGCCGAAGCGGTGGCGCGGATGCTGCAAAGCGCCGGCTTAGAGCAGATCGCCACCCGACCCGACATAGCAGGCCGGCTGCGCTGCACCAGCGGGCGGCAACGCAGCGCCAGTTGAGTGGCGGCTGACGCCAAAAACAGCGTATCGCCTGCCATTTCGAGCCCCACAATGCAGGCCAAGCGGCGTAGGATCAAGCCAGGTCGCCCAGATGGGGTCGCCGCAAGATTTCGAAGGGTGATGTGATGCGCAAGATCCACCTGTGCCTGGCCTTGATGGCCGCCACCTCGGGCGTGCTTGCACAAGACCGCGGCTTGACTGCGCCAGCCACCGCTCTGGGTGGCGCATTCTGGCAAGCCCGCTTTGAGCGTGACAGCAGCGCGATGCCCCAGGCCAGCATGGCGATGCCGAGCTTCGGCGCGCAGACGCTGCGCATGTTCGGCGATTACCAGTTCAGCAGCTTGCGGCTGGGCGACATTGGCGGCCTTCGCCTGACCGGTGGCCTGCTGATCAACCTGCGCACCGGCTTGAGCATCGGCAGCAGCGCTGACAACGCCGCCGCGCTGCCTTATGCCGGCATCGGCTACAGCAGCGGCAACAACCGCGGCGAATGGGGCTTCAGCGCCGATCTCGGCTTGGCCGCACCAGGCTTGGCATCATGGCGGCTGGATCGACTGATCAGCGGCGGCGGACTCACGTTGGACGGCGCCATCCGGCTGCAGCCCATGGTTCGGCTGGGCATGAACGTCGCTTTCTGACACGGGACCGCCCGCGCCAAGGCAAATACTGACCCGCCCGGCTCCACAGGGCGCTTTGACGTATAAAGTCCACCCATCCATACCAACAGCCGGACCAAGACCATGACTGATGTGCAAGAACGTATCGACAGCATTGTGAAGGGCGGCCGCGTCGTGCTGTTCATGAAGGGCACCGCGCAATTCCCGCAGTGCGGCTTCTCGGGCCGCGCGATCCAGGTGCTCAAAGCCTGCGGCGTGACCGAAATCAAGACGGTCAACGTGCTCGAGGACCAAGACATCCGCCAGGGCATCAAGGATTACGCCAACTGGCCGACGATCCCGCAGCTCTATGTCGCGGGCGAGTTTGTCGGCGGCTCCGACATCATGATGGAGATGTACCAGTCCGGCGAGTTGCAGCAACTGCTCGACCAGTGAACCCACCCGCCAGGCGCCGCCTGGTCGTCGGGATCACCGGCGCGAGCGGTGCGGTGTACGGCGTGCGCCTGCTTCAGCGCGCCCGCGAGCTGGCACTGGAAACCCATTTGATCGTCACGCCCGCAGGCGTGATCAACGCCCACCATGAGCTTGGGCTGGGCCGGGCCGAGCTTGATGCGCTGGCCGACTTTGCTTACTCACCTGGCGACATCGGGGCCTGCGTGGCGAGCGGCAGTTTCCAGGCCGCAGCGATGGTGATCGCGCCTTGCTCGATGAAGACGCTGGCCGCAGTGGCACACGGCCTGTCGGACAACCTGGTCACGCGTGCCGCCGACGTCACGCTCAAGGAGCGTCGCACGCTGCTGCTGATGGTGCGGGAGACACCGTTCAACCTGGCGCACCTGCGTAACATGACAGCGGTCACCGAGATGGGCGGCATCATCTTCCCGCCGTTGCCGGCGTTCTACCATCGGCCGACCAGCATCGCCGAGCTGGTGGACGACACGGTCGAACGGGTGTTGCAACTGCTGGGCGCACAGAACGCCCAGCCCAAGGCCTGGGGCGGACTGGGCTAGCGGCGCCTGCAACCGGCGCGGCTCAAACGATCCAGTGCTTGCGACTCGACAACACCGCGTTCGGGTACTCGGGGCGGCCACGGCTGCCGTTGTAGCGGCCTAGCGCCAAGCTCAGGTCACCTCGTTCGAGGTCCAGGTAATGCCGCATGATCACGCAGCCGAAGCGCAGATTGGTCTGCAAGTGGAACAAGCGTGCTGCATCGCCGTCGCCAATCTGCCGCACCCAGAACGGCATCACCTGCATGTAGCCGCGCGCGCCGGACGAGCTGATCGCGTACTTGCGAAAGCCGCTCTCGACCTGAACCAGCGCCAGCACCAAGGCCGGCTCGAGCCTGGCGCGGGTGGCTTCGTACCAGAGGGTTTCGAGAAATTCGATCCGCGTGACGGCCTCGGTCTTGTGGGGTTTGAGCCGCTCGCTCATCTCGACCTGCCAGCGCAGGAAAGCGAGCCTGGCGTCGGCATCGACAAACGACAGCTTCGGAGGCGCCTCGCTGGCGATCGCCGCAGACAGCGCGGTGCGCACCGCATCGGCCAAAGCCTCCTCGGCCTGAGATCCCGCCTGCGCAGCCTGCGGCTGCAGCAGCACGCCGGCTGCGCCGAGCAGCACCGCGCGCCGCGAGCTCATGCTGAAGTCATGCCGTGAGTCTGCCCTTCACCAGCGCAGCAGCCTGGGCCAGCGGCACCACGCTGGCTTGGTCTTCGCGCCGGCCCTGCAACTCGACCGTGCCGGCTTTCAGGCCACGGTCGGAAATCACCACCCGCTGCGGCACGCCGATCAGCTCCCAGTCAGCGAACATCGCACCAGGGCGCTCGCCGCGGTCGTCGAGCATCACATCGATGCCGGCTGCCGTCAGCTCATCGTGCAGCGCATCGGCGGCGGCCTTGACCTCGGCAGAACGCTCGTAGCCGATCGGGCAGATCACGGCAGCAAACGGCGCGATCGAGGTCGGCCAGACAATGCCGCGCTGGTCGTGGTTCTGCTCGATCGCAGCACCCAGGATGCGGGTCACACCGATGCCGTAGCAGCCCATCTCCATCAGCCTGGGCTTGCCGGTCTCGTCGAGAAAACTGGCGTTCATGGCCTCGGAATACTTGGTGCCGAGGTAGAACACATGGCCGACCTCGATGCCGCGCTGTATCGCCAGCACGCCAGCGCCATCGGGTGACGGATCGCCGGCCTGAACGTTGCGCAGATCGGCCACCGCGTCGGGTTCAGGCAGGTCACGGCCCCAGTTGACACCGGTGAAGTGGCAATCTTCCTGGTTGGCGCCGCAGACGAAATCGCTCATCGCCGCCACCGTGCGGTCAGCGATCACCTTGACCGGCTTCTTCAACCCGATCGGACCGAGGTAGCCCGGTTTGCAGCCGAAGTGCTCGTCGATCTCGGCGACGGTCGCGAAGCGCCAACCGGACTTGAAGCCTGCCAACTTGCCAGCCTTGACCTCGTTGAGCTCATGGTCGCCCCGCACCAGCAGCAACCAGACGGTGCTGCGGGCGATGTCGCCCGCCTCGTCGAGCTCGTCGGTCGCCAGCACCAGGCTCTTGACGGTTTGCTGCAGCGGCAGGCTCAGCAGTTCAGCCACCGCCGCGCATGTGCTCTTGCCCGGCGTCGCTGTGTTGACCATCGCCTGCATGGGTGCAGCACGCGGCGCAGCCGGTACCACGCCTTCGGCCAGCTCGATGTTCGCAGCGTAGTCGCTGGTCGGGCAGTAAACGATGGCGTCCTCGCCGGTGTCGGCGATGACCTGGAACTCGTGCGACAAGTCACCCCCGATCGCGCCGGTATCGGCCGCCACCGCCCGGTACTGCAGCCCGAAGCGGTCGAAGATTCGTTTGTAGGCGTCGAACATGGCTTGATAGCTCTTGGCGGCGGCGGCCGGGTCGCGGTCGAAGGAGTAAGCGTCCTTCATCGTGAACTCGCGTCCGCGCATCACGCCGAAACGCGGCCTGCGCTCGTCGCGGAACTTGGTCTGGATGTGGTAGAAATTCTTTGGCAGCTGGCGGTAGCTGCGCAGCTCTTGCCGGGCGATGTCGGTCACAACCTCTTCGCTGGTGGGCTGGATGATGTAGTCGCGGTCATGGCGGTCTTTGACCCGCAGCAGCTCGGGACCCATCTTGGCGAATCGCCCAGTCTCCTGCCAGAGCTCGGCCGGCTGCACCACCGGCATCAGCAACTCGACCGCGCCGGCGCGGTTCATCTCGTCGCGGATGATCGCCTCGACCTTGCGGATCACCCGCAGCCCCATCGGCATGTAGTTGTAGATCCCTGCCCCCAGGCGCTTGATCATGCCGGCGCGCATCATCAACTGGTGGCTCACCACCTCGGCGTCGGCGGGGGCTTCCTTCAGGGTGGAAATGAAGAACTGGG
>RGQD01000240.1 GCA_010030205.1 Betaproteobacteria bacterium | reverse complement strand
GCAGCAACAACGTGTGGCCATGGCACAGGCGCTTGCGATGGAACCCGCGCTGCTGCTGCTGGACGAACCCACGGCCAGTCTGGACCCGCACGCCAAACGCGAGGTCGAGGCTTTGATGGAAGATTTCGCCCTCAGCCACACACAGGCCGCGATGGTCTTTGCCAGCCACAACCTGGGCCAGGTCAAGCGCCTGGCGCAACGGGTGATTTATCTCGACGCCGGCCGGCTGATCGCCGACCTGGGCGTTGACGATTTTTTCCGCCGTCAAGACCTGCCGCGCGAGCTGGCGCAATTTCTCAAGGGTGAACTGTCATGGACATGAGCCGGCGTTTTTGCCTAGGCCTGGGCTTGCTGGTCAGCGCGCTGCTGGCGCAAGCGCAGACGCCTTTCATCGTGATGGCCTCGACCACCTCGACCGAGCAGTCGGGCCTGTTCGGGCATCTGCTGCCGGCTTTCAAGGCCGCCACCGGCACCGAGGTGCGGGTGGTCGCGCTGGGCACCGGCCAGGCACTCGACATGGGTCGCCGTGGCGATGCCGACATCGTCTTTGTGCACGACCTGGCGGCCGAGGAGAAGTTCGTCGCCGATGGTTTCAGCCTGAAGCGTCTGCCGGTGATGGTCAACGATTTCGTGCTGGTCGGCCCGGCTGCCGACCCGGCCAAGCTGCGCGGCAAGGACATCGCTGGCGCGCTGCGCAAGCTGGTGGCCTCGGGATCGTCGTTCATCTCGCGCGGCGACAACAGCGGCACGCACGCTGCAGAACTGCGCTACTGGAAGGCTGCTGGCACCGACCTCGCCGCGGCCAAGCCCGCCGGCTACAAGGAATGTGGCTGCGGCATGGGTCCTGCGCTCAACATCGCCGCTTCGTCAGGCGCCTATGTGCTGGCCGACCGCGGCACCTGGCTGGCATTCAAGAACCGTGCCGACCTCGCGGTACTGGTCGAGGGCGACACACGGATGTTCAACCCCTATGGCGTGATGGTCGTCAACCCGGCCAGACACCCGCATGTGAAGGCGGCGCTGGCTCAAGGGTTTGTCAACTGGGTGGTGTCGCCAGCCGGCCAGGCCGTGATCGCGGATTACAAGATCGGCGGTGCGCCTTTGTTCTTCCCCAGCGCTGGCAAGTGAGCGGCAGCACCCGGGGCGACCTCGAAACAGTGGCAAAAGGCGCACGCCATATACCGCACTAGGGTTTTCCCAGGGTTTTCACCCGCTCTCGCTATGTTCATGATTGCATAAGCCAAAAGTCCTCGCATGGCGCGCGGGCGGGTTTCACCCTTGCGGAGAAGAACACCATGCAGAAAAGCCTGCACATCAACCCGGAGAAATGCACCGGTTGCCTGCAATGCGAAATGGCCTGTTCGTTTGAGAACTACGGCGTTTATGCGCCGGCCAAGTCGCGTATCAAGGTGTTCGACTTTCACCACACGGGCCGCAAAGTGCCTTACACCTGCACCCAGTGCGACGAGGCCTGGTGCCTGCACGCTTGCCCGGTCGAGGCGATCACCGTCGACAAAGCCACCGGCGCCAAGGTGGTCAACGAGTCGACCTGCGTCGGCTGCAAGGTCTGCACCATCGCCTGCCCGTTCGGCACCGTCAACTACGTCCAGGAAACCGGCAAGGTTCAGAAGTGCGACCTGTGCGGTGGCGAACCCGCCTGCGCAGAAGCCTGCCCGACCGGCGCGATCACCTACATCGACGCCAACTGGACCGGTTTGAACAAGATGGAGGCCTGGGCTGACAAGCTCGGCAACCAACCCACCGCTGCGTAAAAGGAGACACCACATGTCCTGGGCAGGAAAAATTCTCCGCGTCAACCTCAGTGCCGGCAGCGTCACGTCGGAACCTCTCAACATGGGCTGGGCCAAGCAGTACCTGGGCTCGCGCGGTCTGGCGACCAAGTACCTGGTCGAAGAGATCGACGCCACCGTCGACCCCTTGTCGATAGACAACAAAATCATCTGGGCCACCGGCCCGCTGACCGGCACGATGGCATCGACCGGCGGTCGCTACACCGTCGTCACCAAGGGCCCGCTGACCGGCGCGATCGCTTGCAGCAATTCGGGTGGCTATTGGGGTGCCGAGCTCAAGATGGCCGGCTGGGACATGGTGATCTTCGAAGGCAAGTCGGCCAAGCCGGTCTACCTGTCGATCAGCGACGGCCATGCCGAGCTGAAGGATGCCGCCCACCTGTGGGGCAAGAGCGTCTTCGACACCGAAGCGATGCTCAAGAAGCAGCACCAGGACCCGCAGCTGCGCATCAGCTCGATCGGGCTGGCGGGCGAGAACCAGGTGTTGTACGCCGCGGTCGTCAATGACCTGCACCGTGCCGCCGGCCGCTCGGGCGTGGGCGCGGTGATGGGCAGCAAGAACCTGAAGGCGATCGCGGTGCGCGGCACGATCGGGGTGGGCAACATCGCCAACCCCAAGGAGTTCATGCGCGTCACCTACGAGAAGAAGAAGATCCTGGCCGAGAACGCCGTCACCGGCCAAGGCCTGCCGACTTACGGCACCCAGGTGTTGATGAGCGTGATCAACGAGCTAGGCGCGCTGCCCACGCGCAACCACCGCGACAGCCAGTTTGAAGGCGCCAAGGACATCGGTGCCGAGGCGATGGCCACGCCGCGCGAGAGCGACGGCAAGAAGCAGCTCGTCACCAACCAGGCTTGTTTCGGCTGCACGATCGCCTGCGGTCGCATCAGCAAGATAGACCCGACGCACTTCTCGGTCGTCAACAAGCCGCAGTACTGGGGCGCGACCGGCGGCCTGGAATACGAAGCCGCCTGGGCGCTGGGCGCTGCCAACGGGGTGAATGATCTCGAAGCCCTTCAGTACGCCAACACCATCTGCAACGAGCAAGGCATGGACCCGATCACCTTCGGTGCCACGGTCGGTGCGGTGATGGAGTTGTTCGAGATGGGCGTGATCACCCAGGAGATGCTCGGCCTGGCAGCGCCCTTCGGTTCGGCCAAGGCGCTGTGCGAGCTGGCCGACATGACGGCCAACAACATCGGCTTCGGCAAGGAAATGGGCTTGGGCTCCAAACGCCTGACCGCCAAGTACGGCCACCCCGAGCTCAGCATGAGCGTCAAGGGCCAGGAATTCCCGGCCTACGACGCTCGCGGCATCCAGGGCATGGGTCTGGCGTACGCGACCAGCAACCGCGGCGCCTGCCATTTGCGCGGCTATACCGTCTCGTCCGAGGTGTTTGGCATCCCGGTCAAGACCGACCCGCTGGTGGCCGACGGCAAGCCCGAGCTGGTCAAGGCATTCCAGGACGTCACGGCAGCTTTCGATTCGGCTGGCCTGTGCATCTTCACCAGCTTCGCCTGGGGCTTGGCCGATGTCGCGCCACAAGTGGCGGCGGCTTGCGGTGACGAGTTCACGCTCGACAACCTGAGCCTGATCGGCGAGCGGGTCTGGAACATGGAGCGCGATTTCAACAACCGCGCCGGTTTCACCGAGAAGGACGACACCTTGCCGCCGCGCCTGCTCAACGAGACCGTCAAGACCGGCCCGGCCAAAGGCCTGGTCAGCAAGCTGCCCGAGATGCTGCCCAAGTACTACGACCTGCGTGGCTGGGATTCAGGCGGCAGGCTCACCCCCGAGACCCGCGCCAAGCTCGGTTTGTGACCCTTCGCGCAAGCTCTTGAGTCCAAGGCGGTTTTCGAACCGCCTTGTCTTTTTGCGAAACCTGAAAGTCCAAGCCATGAAGCACGTGATCCTGGGTGCCGGTCCGGCCGGCGTGATCGCCGCCGAAACCCTGCGCAAGAACGCCCCCGGCGACGAGATCGTCGTCATCGGTGACGAGCCCGAAGCGCCTTATTCGCGCATGGCCATTCCCTACCTGCTGATCGGCAATGTCGGCGAGGAGGGCACCAGGCTGCGTCACGGCGCCGACCATTACGCCAAGCTGCGCATCGTCGTCCGTCAAGGCCGCGCCAAGTCGGTCGACACGGTCAAGCGCCAGGTGCTGCTCGAGGATGGCGGCAGCGTGGCTTTTGACAGGCTGCTGATCGCCACCGGGTCTTCACCCGCGACGCCGCCGATTCCCGGCATCGCCGGTCCTGGCGTCCACCCCTGCTGGACCCTGGCCGACGCGCGCGAGATCATGGCGCTGGCCAAGCCGGGTGCCCGCGTGCTGCAGATGGGCGCAGGCTTCATCGGCTGCATCATCATGGAAGCGCTGGCCGCGCGTGGCGTCAAGTTGAGCGTGGTTGAGATGGGCGACCGGATGGTGCCGCGCATGATGGGCCCGACCGCCGGCGGCATGATCAAGGACTGGTGCGACGCCAAAGGCGTGTCGGTCTACACCGGCGCCAGGGTCGAGGCGGTCGAGCGGCCTGAGGCGTCCGCTGCGGCCGAACCCGGCCTGCTGGGCAAGATCGCCCAGGTCCTGGGATTTGGTGCCGATCCGGCGCCCGCCGCGCCGCCCGCGCCGATGACGGTGCGCCTGTCCACCGGCCAGCGCCTGGAGGCCGACTTGGTGATCAGCGCGACCGGGGTCAAGCCCAACATCGGCTTTCTGCAGGGATCGGGCATCACCTGCCTGGTCGGCGTGCTCACCGACGAGCACTTGCAGACCAACATGCCCGGTATCTACGCGGCGGGCGACTGTGCCGAGGCTTTTGACAAGGTCAGCGGCACCACCATCGTCAGCGCGATCCAGCCCAACGCCGCTGAGCAGGCCCGGGTGGCGGCGCTCAACATGGCGGGCCGATCGACCGCGCTCAAAGGCGTCACGCAGATCAACGTGCTCGACACTTTGGGACTGATCTCGGCGAGCTTCGGCAATTGGCAAGGCGTGCCAGGCGGCGAGCATGTCGAGTTGGTCGACCGACCCGCCGGCAAGTTGCTGAGCCTGCAGTTCTCGGGCGACCAGCTGATCGGCTGCAACGCGATCGGCTGGACCGAGCATGTGGGCGTGATGCGCGGGCTGGTCGAAGGCCAGGTCCGCCTGAGCGCCGAGTGGAAGCAGCGCCTGCTGGACGACCCGACGCTGCTGATGGAGGCCTACCTGGCCAACGCGCAGGCCCAGCAAGACATGGCGCATCTGCGCTGATGCTTGGCGGAGCACAATTCAGCGCTCATGAAGATCACGTTCAAGCTTTTTGCCAGCCTCACCGAGTACCTGCCGGCCGAGGCCAGACGCGGCAACCGGATCGAGCTCGAGATCGATCCCGATGCCACCATCGCCAAGATCATCGAGCCCTATGGCATGCCGATCAAGCTGGTGCACCTGGTGCTGGTCAACGGCGTCTACGTGCCGCCTGAGGGGCGCGCGACCCGCACTTTTGTCGAAGGCGATGTGCTGGCGATCTGGCCGCCGATTGGCGGCGGCTGATGGCGGCGGCTGATGGCGGCGGCTGAATGAACGCTGAATCGCCTCGGATGAGGCTGTGCCGTGGCACTGCCCGCTGAATTCGACCGCGAGCAAGGATTTACCGAGCGCGACTGGCTGCGTTGCCTGCCAGGCGCGGTCGGGCTGCGGCCGCTGGACCTGAGCCAGCCCGGCCGGGCCCGGGTGCAAATCGGCGCAGGCTGGCTCACGCTGCAATGGCAGACGCTGTCACCGCGTCAGATCGGGCTGGCGCGGTTTCCGCGCATGGCGATGCAATACCGGTTTGAGGCCGTGGCCGACGTCGACCGCGATGAGTTCATGCACTACTTCGACCTCTACACGATGCGCGGCGGCGGCTGAGTTCGACCCGCAGGCTGAGGCCTGCTGCCGGCGAGCGTGACATTTCAGGCGCAACTTTCTCGCCCGCCTAGGATGATCTGGGACAAGATTTGGTGTGATCGTTCACCTTGCTTCTGCCGCCAATGGCGCCGCTTCGGGCGTAGCTGCGGATGAGGCTTGGCCTTGAACAGCGTCGGCTATTACCGCCGGCGCCGCAGCGGTGTTGTTGCTGGACGACGATGGCTCCAATGGCAGCGCGCCAGCCCTTGGTTGGCAGGTTTGGCCGTCGGCGCTTTGCTGATGGCGGCCAGCCTGTGGGCGCTGAGCCTGTCGCAGGACGATGTCTCGGGTGTGCAGAAGAACCGGTTCCGAAGGTCGGTGACGATTGCGGCGACGCTGGTGCAAGCCGACCTGACCCGGGCGCTGGCGGTGGCCGATGGACTCGAACTGCTGATACGAACGACCGGACAAGTCGACGGCTTCGACAAGCTGGCCCAGGACTTGATGCTGCGCCAACCCCTGGTGACCGCGATCGCGCTGGCGCCAGGCGGTGTGATCCGGCAAGGCGCGCCGATGGACGCGATGGGCGCGCTGATCGGCAAACAGATATTCGATGATGCGGCCACCCGCGCCGAGTTGCAGGAGGCGGTCCAAAAGCATTCGGCGGTCATCGCCCAGCCTCAGGCCTTGATCGGCGGTGGTATCGGAACGGTTGCGCGAATACCGGTGTTCAAAAACGCCACCGATCCCGACAAAGCGCCTGCGCTTTGGGGCTTTGTGCTGGTGCAGGTCAAGTTGCCCGATGTGGTGGCCCGTCTCGCCAGCGCAGGCGTCACGGTCCGGGACGAGCGTTACACGCTGTCGGCGATTGACACCGGCACCGGTCGGCGCGCCGCGTTTTTCCCATTGCCCGCGCCGACCTTGGGGGCTGTGGCAACGGCGTCGATCGAGTTGCCGCAGCGGCGCTGGATCTTGTCGGTCGAACTGCCGCAGGGCGCTGGGTCTGGCAGCCTGATGCTCAAGCTCGCTGCAGGGCTGGCCAGTGCGCTGGTCGGACTGGCTTGCACCGCAGGCTTGCGCCAGCGCAGGGTGCGTCAGGCCCGGCGCAGCTTCTATCGGCGTTCGGTGCCACCTCTGCTGGGCGACGACGAACTCGATCAGACCCACCGGGCGCTGGACCGCATGCGGCACCTGCCGGGTTGGGTGGTGTTGCTGGTGGTCCGGTGGCTCACCCCTCAGCAACAAGGCGCACAGGCCAACATCTGGATTCGCGCTTTGCTTCGCGACGAAGACCTGCTGATGCCACTGGGTGGTCAGTTGTTTCTCGTTCTGGCCCATTCGCTGCCCGAACAGCTCGTGGCGGCGCGGGTTCGGGATCGGCTCGTCAGCCAGGTCCAGGATCTGGCGGGCGAGGGCCAGGTGCTGGTCAACCACCGGCTGTTCAGCCAGCCGCAGGTCGATACCCGTTTGATGTTCGCAGAATCGGTCGC
>RGQD01000239.1 GCA_010030205.1 Betaproteobacteria bacterium | reverse complement strand
GCGGTCGCAGCAGCGCCAGCAAGGCCAGGCCGCCGAGCGGCCATTCGGGGTGCTGGTGCAGCCAGTGCAGGCTGTTGCGCAGGCTGTCGGCGATTGCCAGCGGTGCGGCCAGCACCTGGGCCTGCTGCGCGAGTTGCTCGCGCAGCGTGGTGCTGCGGATCAGCAGTTGTTCGCGGCGCTGCGCGGGTGGCGATCGCCGGGGGCTGTCGTTCATTCGCGGCCCCGCAGTGATTCTCGGTCGCGTGCCAGTTCGCCCAGGCTGGCGTCCACCGCGCTGCCACCCGGGTTGCTCAAGCAGCGTCTTGCCAGCCGCGCCACCCAGACCCCGGCGCCCAGAAACAGCGCGCTCAGCAAGGCCAGTGCGGGCAGCCGGTAGCCGTCCCAGAACAGCATCAGCAGCAGCCCGGCGCCCAAACTCAGGCCCACGGCCAGCAGCAGCAGGGCCAGCGCGGCCCACAGCAAGCCGTCGAAGACACGCAGCTTTTCCTGCTCAAGCTCGACCGCGAGCAACTCGATCCTGACCTGGGCGATCTCAATCGAGGTGGCGACCAAGCGCCGCAGCGACGCCAGCAGGCCGGGCCCGGCCGCCGGGCCGCTCATCGGCCTGGGCGCATCAGCGGCGGCCGATCAGCAGGCCGACCACCAGGCCGATCCCGGTCGCCGCGCCAATCGCGCGCCAAGGGTTGTCGTGCACATAGTCGTCGGCGGCGTGGCCAGCGGCCTTGGCCTTGGCCAACGCGGCCTCTTGCAGGTGCAACAGGTTTTCCTTGGCTTGCTGGACCCGCAGCTGCATGCGCCCACGCGCTTCGGCAGCGCCTTCGCCCACTTCGCTGGCCGTCGTGCGCATCAACTCCTCGGCGTCGGCAATCACCACCCGCAAATCGTTCATCAGGCGGTCTTTCTGGGCCGTGCTTACGTCAGGCATTTCTCACTCCTTGGCTAGGCAAAAGCCTAGGCTAGCAAGGCCTGCGAGTGCGACGGTTGATATTCATCAAGACGTATCGAAGGCCGCGGCAGGCGTGCCAACAAGCACCGGATTGCCGCCCGGCGCTTCAGCCCTCCATCGGCCGCGCCTTGACCCGCTTGCCCTTGACCGTGCCGGCGTTGAGGGCGCGCAGCGCCGCGTCGGCAATCTCGCGCGCCACCGCCACATAGGTTGAGAACTCGTTGACGTTGATCTTGCCGATCTGCGCGGCGGCAAACCCGGCGCTGCCGGTCAGTGCGCCCATCACGTCGCCGGGGCGGATTTTTTCCTTGCGTCCGCCCAAGATCTGCAGCGTGACCATGGGCGCGCGCAGCGGCCCGCTGCCCGTGGGCGTGAGCTCGGCCAGCGGGTGGAATTCGCCGGCCCGACCCTGCATCTCGTCGATGCGGCCGACCCGTCCCATCTCGTCCAGGCTGGCCAGGCTGAAGGCCCAGCCCTGCGCATCGGCGCGGCCGGTGCGCCCGACCCGGTGGGTGTGCAGTTCGGCGTCGGGCGTGATGTCGACGTTGATCACCGCCTCCAACCCGCTGATGTCTAGCCCGCGCGCGGCCACATCGGTGGCCACCAGCACCGGGCAGCTGCGGTTGGCGAACTGGATCAACACCTGGTCGCGATCGCGCTGCTCCAGGTCGCCGTGCAGCGCCAGCGCGGCGATGCCCTGGGCCTGCAGCACAGCCACCAGGTCGCGGCACTGCGCTTTGGTGTTGCAAAACGCCAGCGTGCGCTCGGGCCGGTAGTGGTTGAGCAGCAGGCCGACCGCATGCAGGCGCTGATCCTCGGCCACTTCGTAGAAACGCTGGCGTATCTTGTTGGCGTTGGGCTGCGCGCTGAGCTTGACCTCGCGCGGGTTGCGCAGGAATTTGCGGCTGATCTGCTCGATGCCTTCCGGGTACGTGGCCGAAAACAGCAGGGTTTGCCGGTCGCGCGGACATTGCGCTGCGATCGCGGCGATCTCCTCGGCAAAGCCCATGTCGAGCATGCGGTCGGCTTCGTCGAGCACCAGCGTGTTCAGACTGGCCAGTTGCAGCGAGCCGCGCTCGAGGTGGTCGACGATGCGCCCGGGTGTTCCGACGACGATGTGCGCGCCATGCGCCAGGCTGTCGAGCTGGCTGCGGATCGGCGCGCCGCCGCACAGCGTCAAGGCCTTGATGTTGTCCTCAGACCGGGCCAGGCGTCGGATCTCCTGCGTCACCTGGTCGGCGAGTTCGCGGGTCGGGCACAGCACCAGGGCCTGGGTGTCGGGCTTCCTGGTCTGCAGCCGGGCCAGCAGCGCCAGCGCAAACGCGGCGGTCTTGCCGCTGCCGGTCTGGGCTTGGGCGATCAGGTCGTGCCCGGCCAGCGCCAGCGGCAGGCTCGCGGCCTGGATCGGCGTCATCGTGGTGTAGCCCAGTGACAGCAGATTGGCCAGCGCTGCAGGCGATAGCGGCAGCTCGCTGAAAGCCGGGCCGTTCGTTGCGGTGGCGGCAGAGATCTTGGGCGCAGAGAGATCGTTCATGGGTGATTGTCGGTGATCGCTGTTCCCTAGGATGTCTGCCCAGCCGACCGGGTCGGTTGCTGCGCAGGCCGCGCGCCGTGAAATCAGCTGAAATAACTGTTCAAGGCTTTGAAATAAAAAGGCAGTTTTGACGATTAACCTGGTTTTCCTCCCCGCGCGGGAACCCTGCCTCGGTCTGTCCGTGAGGCTTGGGCGACGCGCTGATCAAGCCGACGATTGCAGCGTCAGCCCGTCAGCCCGTCAACATGGCAGGTGCTGCGCTTCATGCTGTCGCGCAGCGCGCGCGGGCGCTTGATCGCGCCGCTGCGGTCGTCGAACTCGGCCACCATCAGGTCGAGCGCGCCGCGGCGCTCCTGCGCTTCCACCGGCAACCAAGGCGAGCCGATGGCGGCCCATTGCGCGTCGGTGAGCACAAGCTCGCCGGTCAGGAAGATCTGGTGGCAGGCCTGGCCGGCATCGAAGGACGCGGCAACCGCCTGCCCACCGTCTGCCGGTCGACACAGTCCGTGCGCCATCGTCTGGTCGAAAACGACCAGGTCGCCGGGCGCCAACAACAGGCGAACGCCGGCATGCGGCATCACGAACTCGACATCGGCAACAGCCAGCGCCAGGACCCAGAACAGGCAGCGCGACCAATGCCGGCTGACGTCGTTGTGAAAACCCGCGCCGCAGCATGCGAGGTAATCGATACGGGTCGCGACGCTGCGCCGGTAGTCCGCAGGCTCAGGCCCCAGCACGCCGGTCAACTGCAGCGCGCCGGCGATGCTGCCGACCAGGTCGACCACCCGCGGCGCTGCTGCGGCCAGCGCGGCCAGCGTCGTGGTCGCGTAGTCGATGTCAGAGAACGCCTCGATCTGAACCCGCGACCGACCTTCGGCGGCGAGGCCTGCGAGCGAGCCGGGATCGAGAAAATCGGTTTGCACGACATGCACCAGCCCGTAGGGCGAGCGCGCGTCCGACGCGTGCTGGGCCTCGTCGCTGCGAACCGCGAAGGCGCTGAAGGGTTGCGGCACCTGGTGCACGCCCGCAGCGATGGTCCTGTGGGCGAGGTTGGTGGACATCTCCCGATTGTCACGGCCTGCGCGCCGATTAGAGTGTGCACCTCTCAACCCGTCGATGCCTCGACCTCGCCATGAACAGACTGCCATCGGAGCTGCACCGCCTGTACGCAGCGCAAGCACCGGGCCCCGACACGGCGCCCGAGGCCTTGCGCCTGATCGACGGCAGCGGACAGGTGCGAGCGATGGTGCTGTCGCTCGCCAGGCCAGCCGATTGGCCAGCGCTGGCCAAAGTCTGGCAAGGCGTTCAGGTCGACCTGGACCTGCCAGCGCCAGCGATTGCGGTCTCGGGCACCGACGCTTATCAACTCTGGTTCTCGCTCGCGCAGCCGCTGCCTGCCGCGCAAGCCCTGGTGTTTCTCGAGTCCTTGCGTCTGCGCTATCTCGGCGACATCAAGCCGCAACGCGTTGGCCTGATGCCGAGTAGGGATGGCGCGTCGCTGCCGCAATGGCTGCATGCCAGCAGCCAGTCCAGCTTGCTGGCGCGTCTGTCCAGCATCCCACGCGCCGACTTTGAGCTCGCGCTGCAAAGGCTCAACCCGGCCCAGGCGTCGGCGCCTGATACGCCAGCGCCTGCTGTGCCGGACGCTGTTGTCAGCCCGATGGGCCAGCGCAAGGCGGCCGCCGGCCCGTGGCTGGATCCGAAAAGCTTTTTGCTCGAGGTGATGAACAATGACGCCGTTGAACTGCGCCTGCGCATCGAAGCGGCGAAAGCTCTCTTGCCCCACGTTGACACGACAGGCCCAGTGCCAGGAGTTCCCCAGCCATGACCAGCACGCATCTGCATCAACAGGATTTCAACTCAGCAGCGGTCAGCCGCTTGCGCGCCGATCTGGCGGTCGCGCTGCGCGCCGCAGCGCAGCACGGCTTGTCCGAGGGCGTTTGCAACCACTTCAGCGTCGAGTTGCCCGACGGCTCGGGCCGCTTCTTGCTCAACCCGCGCGGCTTGCTGTGGCGCGAGGTCGGTGCCGATGACATCGTGATGGTCGACGGCGACGGTCAGCCGCTGGCCGGGCGCCACCCGGTCGAGCCGACCGCGATGCACATCCACGCCGCGATCCACCGCATCGCCGGCAAGGCCTGCGTGCTGCACACCCACATGCCGCAGGCCACGGCGCTGACGCTGACGGCAGACCGCGGGCTAGACACCTGCCTGTCGCAGAACGCGATGCGATTTCACGGCCGGGTCGCTGTCGACGGGCATTACAACGGGCTGGCACTCGACCCGTCCGAAGGCGAGCGCATCGCGCGGTCTATGCACGGCGCCGATGTGGTGTTTCTGGCCAACCACGGCGTGGTCGTCTGCGGCGAGCGCATCGACCATGCTTATGACGATCTGTACTACCTCGAGCGCGCCTGCGCGCTGCAGGTGCTGGCGATGTCGACCGGGCGGGCGCTGATGCCGGTGGCCGCTGACCTGGCGGCGCGGGTGGGCGAGCAGACGCTGAGCGAGCGGCTGCAGTCAGAGCTGTTCTTCGAGGCACTGCGGCGCAGCGTCTGACGGGCCTGCCGGCAAGCGCCAGCGCTCTTGAGCGCCCCAAGGCCGGCCGACGCCGGCCGCCCCCGTGGGGATCAAGCAAAGTGGCAAAGCCACATTTGCTTGAGAGCGCCCCAAGGCCGGCTGAAGCCGGCCGCCCCCCGTGGGGATCAAGCCGCCAAGCCGCATTTGCTTGTGAGCGGCTGCCGACAGGTCAGGTCGACCTTGGGCGCCTGCGCCTCCGTCCGTCGGGTTTGAGTTGCTTGATCGCAAGGCGATAGCCTTGCCGGCCTCTATGGTCCAGATCGCAACGGAGACATGCCCATGGATAGACCCAGACTGCCGGACGTTCTTGCTGATGATTCGACGCCTGGCGCCCCGTCGCCCAAGTTGGGTCGGATGCTGCTGGTGCTGGTGCTGGCTATGTTGGCGCTGCTGGTGTTGCAGACCGTGCTGGGCTTGCCTGGCGATCTGGGGGCCGAGGATTTTCTAGGCCACGGCCGGGCCGACTTGGCGCTGATGCGATCGGTCGCCGAGGCCTGGGACAGGTTGGTGCTGATCAGCTGGGGCCCGGTCCGCGCGACGCTGCGATTGGCGGCCTGGCTGTACTTCGTGCTCGACACTGTGTTCTTGCTGCCGCTGTACGGCGTTTTTCTGCTCGAGGTCGCGCGGCGTATCGATGCGGCATCTGAGCTGCGTGGATGGCTGTTAGGTCGCCACGCTGCGCTGCTCGTCGCTGCGATCACGCTGTTGCTGATGGCGGTGGACGGGGTGGAGAACACATCGGGTCTGGTCAAGCTCGGCCTGACCGGGATGCCGATCTGGTTGTACTGGCCGAGCGCGCTGGCCGCGCCGCTGCTGGCTTGGCGGCTGTGGCATCGCGGCACCGAAGGCCGTTTGGTGTTCGAGCGTCTGCACCGGCTCGGCGGGCCTTGGTCGAGGATGCCGACGCTGCTGCGCGGCCTGGTCTGGGTCGCGATGCTGGTGATCATCGGTCTGCTGGTGGCAGCGCCTTTCGATGGCGCACTGGGCGCGGTGCTGGCCATTGGCGCTGCCAGCCACCTGGCCAAACTCGGGCTGCTTGCTGCGCTGGCGCTGATATTTCTTGCGCTCTTGCTGACCTGGATTTACGCCAGCGACGGTCCGGGGCCTGGCCGTGCGTCCTTGCGTCGCGGCCTGGCCGACATCGTCTGGCGCACCCGCTATGTGCTCACGGCGCTGGTGCTGCTGGTGGGCATGACCTTGGTGTCGGACCAGTGCCGCGACGTGATGATCGGCGTGGCCGATGGCTTGTTCGTCTGGCCGCAAGCACTATGGGCCTGGTTGGCGCTGGCCTTGTCGGTCGTCGCGGTCTGGGCGATGTCGTTTTCTTGTTGGTTGTGGGCACGCTTGGCCTGCCGCATGCCGGGGCCTGACCGCGACCCTTTGTTGCCGGCGGTGGAGTCGGCGCTGCGCGACGCGGCGCAGGGCATGGCTCGGCTGCTCGGGGTCTTGCCGCTGCTCGCCGCGGCGCTGCTGGCAGCGCTGGCTGCGCGCGACGCGGTCTGGGCCGGCATGCGCTTGCGCGAGGTCCAGGTCGCGTCGCCGTTGGTGCTGCTGGTCTTCGGCCTGGCCTGCGTGCTGGGTGGCCTGCTGTTCCTGTGGGGGCGCGAGCGCGTCTCGGCGGGCGCGGCGTCGCCGGACTATTACGACGACCCGACGATGCTGCCGAACTGGGTCGCTGCGATCAAGGCTGCCAAGTACAACCTGGCCTGGGCTGGCGGCCCTGGCCCGGTCAGCTTGCCGCTGATCGCGCTGGCATTGGCGGTAGGCCTGCGCGGCGCGGTCGCGCTGCTGCAGCCTGGCGTGCCTTTCGCCTACCCGGTGGTGTTGTTCTCGCTGGTCGGCTGGCTGGGACTCTTCGGCTGGCTGTCGATGAAGGAGCAGCGCGAGGCCAGGCCCTGGTTGCTGTTGATCGTCGCGTTGGTGGGCATCGCGGGCTTGATCGGGCTGACCAACAACCATGTCGTGCGCTTGGTGACCCCAACCCACGATGCCCATCTGCCGCCGGTGCTGGCACAGGTCATCGGCAGCTTGTCGCTGCTGGTCTGCATCGCCGTCGCGGCCTGGTTGCTGGTGCGCAGCGCGGTTTTCAGGCTCAAGGGTCGCCGGGTGCATTGGAGTGGGGTGCTGGTGGGCTTGT
>RGQD01000238.1 GCA_010030205.1 Betaproteobacteria bacterium | reverse complement strand
CGCCTAGAGGCCGCCTCGCCCTTGCCCATCAGCTTGGTGAACGAGACCACCGTCTCGGCAAAGCTCATCAGCCCCCAGGCCACCGGCAGCAAGCGCCGGGTCTCGGGGTTCAGCGTGGTCTCCCACAACTGCTCGGCGTTCATCTCGCCCAGGCCCTTGAAGCGGCTGATGCTCCAACTGCCCTCTTTCGCGCCTTCTTTGCGCAGCTTGTCTAGCGTGGCATCTTGCTCGCCCTGGTCGAGCGCGTAGAACTTGGCAGCCGGCTTCTTGCCGCGCGCCGGGGCGTCGATGCGAAACAGCGGTGGCTTGGCGATGTAGACATGGCCGCGCTCGATCAGCTTGGGGAAATGACGGAAAAAGAGCGTCAGCAGCAGCACCTGGATGTGCGAGCCGTCGACATCCGCGTCGCTGAGGATGCAGACCTTGCCATAGCGCAGGCCCGAGAAGTCGGGGCTGTCGTTCGGGCCATGCGGGTCGATGCCGATCGCCACCGAGATGTCGTGGATCTCGTTGTTGGCAAACAAGCGGTCGCGCTCGACCTCCCAGGCGTTGAGCACCTTGCCACGCAGCGGCAGGATCGCTTGCGTCTCCTTGTCGCGGCCCATCTTGGCCGATCCACCGGCCGAGTCGCCCTCGACCAGAAAGACCTCGTTCAGGTTCAGGTCGCGGCTTTCGCAGTCGGTCAGCTTGCCCGGCAGCACCGCCACACCCGAGCCTTTGCGCTTTTCCACTTTCTGGCTGGCACGCTGGCGGGTCTGGGCCTGGCGGATCACCAACTCGGCGAGCTTTTTGCCGAACTCCACATGCTGGTTGAGCCAGAGCTCTAGCGGCGGCCGGGTGAACTGGCTGACCAGACGCAGCGCGTCGCGGCTGTTGAGCCGCTCCTTGATCTGGCCCTGAAACTGCGGGTCTAGCACCTTGGCCGACAGCACGAAGCTGGCGCGCGAGAACACATCTTCGGGCATCAGCTTGACGCCTTTGGGCAGCAGCGCATGCAACTCGATGAAGGTCTTGACGGCGCCGAACAAGCCATCCTTGAGCCCGCTCTCATGGGTGCCGCCGGCCACCGTCGGGATCAGGTTGACATAGCTTTCGCGCAACACAGCGCCGTCCTCGGTAAAGGCCAGCACCCAGCCCGCGCCCTCGCCTTCAGCAAAATTTTCGCTCTCGGCGCCGCTGGCATAGCCTGAGCCCTCAAACAACGGGATGATCGGGTCGGCCGTCAGCCCTTGGCTCAGGTAGTCGCGCAGCCCGCCCTGGTAGAGCCAGGTCTGGACCTCGGGCGGCTTGTCGGCGGTCTTCTCGACCGTCAGCGTCACCGTCACGCCGGGCATCAGCACCGCTTTGCTGCGCAGCAAATGGGTCAGCTCGTGGCGCGGCAGTTCGGTGGCCTCGAAATACCGGGCGTCGGGCCAGACCCGCACGCTGGTGCCGTGGCGCCGCTCGCTGGCGCTGGCCTTTCGCAACACCAGCGCTTCGACCACGTCGCCGCCCGAAAACGCCAGCGTCGCTGCCTGGCCTTCGCGCCAGACGCTGACCTGCAAGCGTTTGGACAGCGCATTGGTCACGCTCACCCCGACGCCGTGCAGACCGCCCGAAAAGCTGTATGCGCCACCCGATCCCTTGTCAAACTTGCCGCCCGCGTGCAGCCGGGTGAAGACGATCTCGAGCACCGGCACCTGCTCTTCGGGGTGCAGGCCGAACGGGATGCCTCGGCCGTCATCGTCGACCGTGATCGATCCGTCTGCATGCAGCGTGACGTCGATGCGGCGGCAAGTGCCGGCCAGCGCCTCGTCGGCCGCGTTGTCTATCACCTCCTGGACGATGTGCAGCGGGTTCTCGGTGCGGGTGTACATGCCCGGCCGCTGCTTGACGGGCTCCAGCCCCTTGAGAACGCGAATCGATGCTTCGCCGTATTGCGCGCTTTGCTTGGGGGTCGTGGCCATGGCCGCCGATTCTAGGGACGGTCTGCGTCAGCCCGGCGCCAGGTGCGCCGCCAGCACCTGGGTCGACCTGCCGATCGCCCTTCAATGACGGCTGCAGACCGCATTGGCTACAGTCTCGGCATGAACCTTCCAGTGACTTCCGCGCGCCAGCTCTCGATGCCCCAAGTGCTGTTGTGCGGCGCGCTGATCGTCACCTTGTCGATGGGCATACGCCATGGCTTCGGCCTGTGGTTGCAGCCGATGACGATGGATCGCGCTTGGAGCCGCGAGACCTTTGCATTCGCGCTGGCGGTGCAAAGCCTGGCCTGGGGCATCGCCGGGCCCTTTGCCGGCATGCTGGCCGACCGCTACAGCGCTTACCGGGTGCTGGTGGTGGGCGGACTGCTGTATGCGCTGGGCCTGGTGCTGATGGCGCTGTCGAGCACGGGGCTGGCATTTGCCGGCAGCGCCGGTGTGATCCTCGGCATGGCGCAGTCGGGCTGCACCTACGCGGTGGTCTATGGCGTGATCGGCCGCAACGTTGCAGCCGACAAGCGATCCTGGGCGATGGGGGCGACGGCCGCAGCGGGATCGTTCGGCCAGTTCCTGATGGTGCCGGTCGAGAACTGGCTGATCAGTGCCTGGGGCTGGCAGAACGCCTTGTTCGTGCTGGGCTGCGCGGCGCTGATGATCCTGCCGATAGCGCGCGGCCTGCGCGAAGCGCCCTTTACCGCACACCACGGATTCCAGCAAAGCGTCGGCGCTGCGCTGCGCGAGGCTTTCGCAAACCCGAGCTTTCGCTGGTTGACGGCGGGCTATTTCGTCTGCGGCTTCCAGGTGATGTTCATCGGCGTTCACATGCCGAGCTACCTCAAGGACCATGGCATGGCGCCCGGTGTGGCCACCACCGCACTGGCCTTGATCGGTCTGTTCAATGTCTTCGGCACCTACACCGCAGGCTGGCTGGGTCAGCGCTGGCCCAAGCGCTTCCTCCTGGCAGGCAATTACGCGCTGCGGTCCTTGGTGATCGCGGTTTTTCTGCTGGCGCCACTCAACCCGGCCAGCGTCTACCTGTTCGCTGCCGCCATGGGCTTGCTGTGGCTGTCCACGGTGCCGCCGACGAACGCACTGGTGGCTCAGATTTTTGGCGTCCAGTACCTGTCGATGCTCGGCGGTGTAGTGTTTCTGAGCCACCAGATGGGCTCATTCATGGGGGTGTGGCTGGGCGGCAAGCTCTATGACGCTACTGGCAACTACGACCTGGTGTGGTGGATCGCGGTGATGCTGGGGGTGGTGGCAGCGGCCTGCAACCTGCCGGTGCGTGAGTCACCGATCGTTCGCAGCGATGTGCTGCCGGCGGCAGCCTGACCATGCGCGACATCAGACGCCTGAGCGCCCGCCTGCTATCTTGGGTCGCCGCTGCAGTGCTGCTCGCCACGGTGTTTGGCGCCTACCTCAGCCCGCACCTGGTGGTCGATCTGGCCTCGCGGGTCTGGGCCTGCCTGTAGAAAACAACCAGAAAACAAGCGATGCACACCAGCCCGACCCCTTCGCCCTGGCTGCTGCGCTGGGCCCATCTGTTGCCCAAAGGCGGCCGGGTGCTGGACCTGGCCTGCGGCCGTGGTCGCCACCTGCGCTGGCTGGCGGATCGCGGGTTTCGGGTCACCGGCATTGACCGCGACGCGGCGGCCTTGGCTGCCTCCCAGGACCTGGCTGAGGCCGGCCGCGCCGAATTGATCGCCGCCGACATCGAGGGCGCGCCCTGGCCCTGCACTGGCCGGCAGTTCGACGCTGTTGTGGTCACCAACTACCTCTGGCGCCCACTATGGCCGTCTCTGCGGGCAGCGCTCGCCCCCGGCGGCCTGCTGGTCTACGAGACCTTCTCTGCCGGCAACGAGTCCGTGGGCAAGCCGTCGCGGCCCGATTTCTTGTTGCAGCCCGGCGAACTGCTGGCACGTTGCGCCGGGCTGCGCATCGTCGGCTATGAAGATGGTTTTCTCGACGACCCAGCACGCTTCGTGCAGCGAGTGGTCGCGATAGCACCCAGCGCCGGCACCGGCTCGCCGCCGCGCCACGGCTTGCAGGCCTGGTGTTGAGCGCCCCGTGCCAAACGACGGCCGCAGTCACCCGCAGGTCGCCGGCTAAAATCGGCGCTTCGCAAGGAACCTGACATGAAACCCATTGTTGGCAGCATCGTCGCACTGGTCACGCCGATGTTCGAGGACGGCAGCGTCGACTACGAGCAACTGCGTCACCTGATCGATTGGCACATCGCCGAGGGCACGGACTGCATCGTCGTGGTCGGCACCACGGGCGAGTCGCCCACGGTGTCGGTCGACGAGCACTGCCAGATCATCCGCGTCGCGGTGGCGCATGCTGCCGGCCGGATACCGATCATGGCCGGCGCAGGCGCCAACTCAACGCGTGAGGCGATCGAGCTGACCCGCTTCAGCAAGGAAGTCGGCGCCGACTGCACATTGCAAGTCGTGCCTTACTACAACAAGCCTTCGCAGGAAGGCATCTACCAGCACTTCAAGGCCATCGCCGAGGCGGTGGACCTGCCGGTGGTGCTGTACAACGTGCCGGGCCGCACGGTCGCTGACATGCTGCCTGAGACTGCGTTGCGTCTGGCCCAGGTGCCCGGCGTGATCGGCATCAAGGAGGCCAGCGGCAACATCGAGCGCGCAGCTCAACTGGTCAAGCAGGCGCCTGAGGGCTTCAAGATTTACTCAGGCGATGACGGCACCGCTGTGGCCTTGATGCTGCTCGGCGGCCACGGCAACATCAGCGTCACCGCCAACGTTGCACCGCGCTTGATGCACGAACTGTGCGTCGCGGCGATCGCCGGCAATGTCAAACTCGCACGCGACATCCATTTCCGCCTGCTGTCGCTGCACAAACAACTGTTCTGCGAGCCCAGCCCGGCCCCCACCAAGTGGGCGATGTCGCGCCTGGGCCAATGCCGTCCCACGGTGCGGCTGCCGATCACGCCGCTGACGGCTGGCGGGCAAGCACTGGTCGATGCTGCGCTGCGCGATGCCGGGCTGCTTTGAAGCCGATCCTGGATTTCAAACCCGCCCCGCTGCCCGAGCGCCGGCACCAAGTCCTGGACAGGCCTGACGGCTCGACCGAACGATTTCTGGAGAACTTCAACGTGAATTCCGCTTTTGCCATCACCACGCTGCGCGCAGCCACGCTGACACTGGCGTTGACGCTGGCCGCTTGCTCGTCGCTGGACGGCCTGATGTCGGGTGACAAACTGGACTACAAGACCAAGGCGGTCAAGGTCGACACGCTCGAGGTGCCCCCGGATCTGAGCCAGCTCTCTCGTGACGGCCGCTACCAGACCCAGTCTGGTGTGGTCAGCGCATCCAACATGCGCCAAGCCGGCAATGTCCAGGCCACGGCAGCCCCAGTGGCCATGCCGGCCGTCTCTAGCGACATGCGCATCGAGCGTCAAGGCAACAGTCGCTGGCTGGTCACCAACCTGCCGCCGGAGACCCTGTTCCCGCTGCTGCGAACCTTCTGGAAAGAGCGCGGCTTCGCCCTCGTCGAGGACAACGCCGAGATCGGGCTGATGGAGACCAACTGGGCCGAGAACCGCGCCAAGATCCCGATGGACTTCATCCGCGGCACGATCGGCAAGATCTTCGACAACGCTTTCAGCAGCAGCGAGCGAGACCGCTTTCGCACCAGGGTCGAGCGTACCGCCACAGGCAGCGAGGTCTTCATCAGCCACCGTGGCGTGGTCGAGGTCTATGACAGCATCCAGAAGGTCAGCACCGTCTGGCAAGCCAGACCGACCGACCCGGAGCTCGAGGCCGAGTTCCTGACCCGGCTGATGGTCAGGCTCGGCGCCAAGGACGACCTTGCCCGCGCCACCGTGGCCAATGCATCGGCGCCGCCGCCCAAGGCTCGCGGTACCGCGGCGACGAGTTCGACGATGGAACTCGACCAGACTTTTGACCGCGCTTGGCGCCAAGTCGGTCTGGCGCTGGACCGCAGCGGCTTCACGGTCGAAGACCGTGACCGCAGCGCCGGCATGTATTTCGTGCGCTACATCGACCCCAAACTGGCCGGCAAAGAAGAACCCAACTTCTTCATGAAGTTCTTCAGCAGCGACAAAGATGCGGGCCGGCCGCAGCGCTACCGCGTGCTGGTCAAGGCCGCTGGCGCCAAGACGCAGGTCAGTATGCAGAACAGCCAAGGTGCGACCGACGACAGTGCTATCGCGCGCCAGATCATCGGCCGACTGATCGACGAACTGCGCTAAAGCCAGCACCTAGGCCATCGTCGGCGGCACGAAAGCCCGGTACTCGCGCTCCAACCACTGCGCGAAACGCAGGCTTTCCGGGTCGCCGAAAGCTGGCGCAACAATCTGCGCCCCGACCGGCAAGCCCTCGGGGCTCAGGCCCAGCGGCACCGCAGTGGCCGGTAGCCCGACGACGCCGGGATAGCCGGCCCAGAACAGCGCATCGGTGCTGGGTTGGGTGTGGCCATTGACCGGGATCATCCGCTCCCAGCGCTCGCCCTGCTGGTTGTGCTTGAAAGCCGGCGTCGTGGCCACCGGGCAGATCAGCAGGTCATGGGTCTCGAAGAATTCGGCCCATTGCTTGCGCATCCTGGCCCGCGCTTCCTCAACCTGTATCCAGGTCCGGTGCGATGAGGCGATGCCGCGGTACAAGCGCGCCGCGTAGCCCTCGTCGTGCGCCGCGTAATCCTGCGAGCGCAGCAGTGCCTGGCCGTATTCCGCGTCGTCGTAGCGCGCCCCGGTGGCCGCTCGCAGCATGTGGATGTAGACCTGGTGGCACTCGCGGCTGTCGACCGGCCTGGCATCCTCGGTCACCACCACGCCCTCTGCTCGCATGAAGTCGACCAGATCGTGCAGCGCGCGCTGCACACTGGTGTCGACCTCGGCCTGGTCGTCGTTGTAGAGAACAGCCACCCGGCAGCGCCGTGGCGGCTTGCCGCGGTCGCGCCAGGCCAGCGGCACCCGGCCCATGGTCGTCATCGTCTCGAGCGGTGAGGCCAGGATGTCCATCGCCAGCGTCAGGTCGAATGCGCTGCGCGCGATCGGGCCGACTGCGGCGATGTCAAAGCTGTCGGCGCAGGCCTCGGGTTGGAGCTCGTGGCCGGCCATCGGCAGCACGCCCCAAGTCGGCTTGTGGCCCCAGACGCCGCAGTAATGCGCCGGGTTGCGGATGGAGGCGCCGATGTCGCTGCCCAATTCCAGCGCGCTGAACCCGCCCGCCATCGCTGCGGCAGCACCACCCGAC
>RGQD01000237.1 GCA_010030205.1 Betaproteobacteria bacterium | reverse complement strand
AAGTCTTCGAGCAGGATCTCGCCCGGATGAATCTCGTCAAGCAACTTGGCCATGTTTCAAAGTCCTAGTGGTCGTCCACGATCTCGACGCGGTGCGCTCCGTCAGGTCATCGTCGGCGCTGAATCGCGGGCGCTTGATATCGGGCGCCTGGTGTCGGGCAAGGGCCTTCTCCTTCATTGCCAGCTTGGCCTCGACATAGCAGTGTGTCGTGTTGGCGCTCTCGTGGCCGAGCCACAGCGCGATCACCTTGAACGGCACGCTGCTTTGCAGCAGGTGCATGGCTGTCGTGTGCCTCAGGGTATGCGGGGAGACGCCCTCTTGCGCGACATTGAGCGAACCAGCTTGGCCTCAGTGATCCGGGATGGCCAGCCTGGCGTAGTTCGGTTCTCGCGCCAAACCTTGGGTGGCCAGACGCTGTTTGCATTGGTCTCGCGCGGTGCGAGACCGCTGCAATTCGCACCGAGCCACGTCTGCCATCAGTTTTGGAGTCGGCAGGCTCCAGGTCTCGGGCGCGTCAGAATAGAAGCAGAGCACGATGGCACCGACCGTGCCGACGCAGCAGGTCAGCGCCGCCACGGCAGAGGCCACTCGTTCGCGGGGCCCAAGTATCTGAAAGGAAGGGAGGCCTGTTTTCATGGACGAACTCCTCGAATGTCTGTCGTTGCGAAATAGGTGTTTGCGGCTGACGCTTCGGCCTCAATGCCCTGGGCCGAAGCGCGCCAGCTCGGATCTACTTCGTCAGCCGGACCAGCGTGTCGGTGCCGCTGCCGTCCGGCCAGCTGACGGTGATCTGCCGACCATCGGCCGACATGTGCACCCCGGGCACGGTGGCAAAGGGCTCGCTGGCTGTGGGCAGGTCGTGCAGGCCGGCGCAACCGTTGGTATCGACGCTGATGGTCAGCGCGCGCAGGATGCCAACGGCGGCGTCGAAGCTGTAGGTGCCGCGCTCGTAGCCCGCGCCGCCGCAGTGGCTGGCTGCGGTGTCGCCCTGCGGATCGGCCATCACATAGTCACCGTTGGCGAAGAAGAAGAACACCTGTGCCTGCGGGTCGGTGGCTGAGTTCAAGGCCCAGGCGCCGGTCAGGCGGGTGTTGTCGTTTTCCATCAGCGCGATTGCGTTGCGGTTGACGGTGCCGGGGCCGGCCGTGCCCAGGTACGAGGCCATCAGCTTGTCGGCAGACAGCGGCGCTGCGGCGCGTGGCGCTGGCATGCCCAGCGCAGCAAACAAGGCATCGCTCGCCACGTTGTTCAGGCGCAGCTGGTGGTTGGTGGTCAGGCGGCCGCGGCTGCCGTACCAGACCTTGCCGCCCCGTTCCACCATCGTGCGCACGAAGTTGAGGGTGTCTGCCACTTTGGGTTCGCCCGACAGGCGCAGCACACGAGCGTCGCCCAGTGACTCGATGCGGTAGCTGCCGCTGCCGGCCGCGCTGCAGTTGCGCGGCGAGTTGTCACTGCTTCGGCGCAGGCACAGCCAATAGTTGGCCAGGTTGCCTGCGGCAAACGACACGCGCAAGTCCTTCACACCGCTCTTGAAGTTGCCGCTGCTGCTGACAAATGCATTGGCCACGTCGCCGAGGTTGATCGTGCTCTGGCTCCAGAACTCGTTGGCTTCGCCGGTGACGGCGTTGGGCTGGTAGACACAGGGCGTGCCGGTGGTCACGGCGATCATGTCTTCCAGCGTCTTGGCGCTGGTCTGGAACTGCGCGAAGTTGCTGCTGCTGACCTTGTCGCACGCTGCCTTGCTGCCTTTGGCCACCGCGCTGATGTACGGGATGTAGAGGTCGTTGTTCAGCGTCGTGTTGTAGCGGTCGGGCTGAGCCGTGTCGGCGCCAGCGTAGTAATACAGCGTGGCGCCGGTCGGGAAGGTGCCGGTCAGCTTTTCGGCATGCAGCACCGGATCGGGGCCCCAGGCGTTGAAGCGACCCTCGGTGTCGGCCAGGGCATAGGCGCGGATTTCCTGGACCATGTCGGCCATCCTGATGCCGGCGATGTCGCGGACGGCGCGCCTGTTGGTGCTCTTGTAGGCCTTGCAGTAGGTGCTGCTCGACACACCGTTAGCGTCCCACGGCGTGGCCTCGTGGACCCAGTCGGTGGGGCAATCGAACCAGTCGGTGCCCGTCCAGATCACCTGGTTTCGGGCCCAGTTGTTCAGGCCTTCGCCCCACTGCTGGTAGCTTGTCACGCTGCCGGCGCTGCCGCGCGATTGCTCCCGGTATTCGGTGAATTGGCGCTTGCCATCGACCAGGGTGTTCTGCGCTGCGCTGGCCTTGAACTGGCGGTAGCCGTAGTTCTGCGCATCGGTGTAGCTGAACCAGCGCAGGCTCGACCCGCCCATGGGTGTGGCGTTGGTCGCATCGGGCGCGGGCGGCAGCTTCGCGGCGGTGACGGCGGCGGCCACAGTGTCCTTGCTGATGCCGCTGTTGGCGCTCAGGGCGGTGGCCGCAGAGACGATGGCCTCGGCCTTTGCCTGGGGTGTGGCGGCGTTGGTAATCGCTGACGCGCTGGCGGCGACCGCCACCGCCTCCAGTTTGGACAGCAGCGCCTGCTCGATCGCCAGGGCCCGGTCGGCGCTCGCCAGCACCCTGCCGTCCTGGCCCTTGGCGTCGGCGGTGGCCATCAGTTGCTGCTGGGTGCTGAGTACCACCATGCGGGCCACAGCGCCAGCCAGCTTGCCGGCTTCATCGGTGGCCTGGCTGTAGTCGGCAAAGAGCGACGTTGTGATGCCGAGCTTGTCGGCCAGCACCCGGGCGGCATCGTCGCTGCTGAGGCCCGACGCCTCGGCCTGCACCACCACCAGGGTGGTCAGCGGGCTGATCACGCCAATCTTGTCAGCCGGCGCGCGCAGGCTGTAGGCGGTCATGACCGGGCCATTGTCGGCATCGACCGCATCGGTGCCCACCAGCGCCAGCACCGGATACTTGCCGACATCGGCGACTGGCACGCTGAGCGTCACGCTGCCATCGGCCAAGCTGCTGCCCTGGGTTTCACCGATATCGCAGACGCCGTTGCGATTGGCGTCCAGGCAGACCAGCGCCCCCTCGATTGGGCCGTCGGTCACCCGCAGGGTTTGCGCCACGGTCTCGGGGGTGAGGGCCGCTTCGCTGCTGCTGCTGCTGCCGCCACCGCCGCCGCAGGCCGTCAACAGGGTTGCAGAGCCCAGCAGTGACACCAGCAGGCCGGCGTCGAACAGGCGCGTGGCCAGCATGCCGAGCGGTGCAGGCAAGCGGGGACGCAGCAGACTTCTGTCTGCACGGGGGCGCGAGCCGCACTGGCTTGCAAGAGCAGGAGAGCTGAACTGGAAAGTTGGCTTGTGGTGCACGATTTTTCCTTGGTTGCGTGGGCAGCGGCTTGGTTGGCCCGAGTAGCTGTCAATCGGATGCTGAATTGACTGCTTGCCGCTGGAAGTGATCTTGCGGATCCGGGATGCCGACTGGCTATGGCTTGGTCTGAAAAGGTCGGGGCAGTTCTTAAACGTTCCAAAGAATGCGCATCGGCATTAAAAATAACGGGGTCCCCTCCAGAATTGCCGCCAGCCGGTCACTGCGCAGCGCTCTGTCGTTCAGGACGTTCCAGTTCACCATCCCACCTACCCGTCCACGGCTAACCTACGAACGCAATAGGCCCAGGAACTTCAATGGAAGAGACGACATGCCCGACATCGGTTTGACATCGGCCCAGAGCGACAACATGCCCCCGCGCAAGGTCAGTTCCGGGCTGAACCTGTGGCTCGAACTGGAAGACCCGGGCCGTATGGCCGAGTTGCTGGCCGGCTTGGAGGCCCAAACAGGCGCGATCCAGCAGGCCTTGCGCTCGCTGCACTATGTGCATTTCTCGCGCTTCCTGCCCACGCCAGGCTGGGACTCGACGCCTCCGCCGGCCGTCGTGGCGCTGCAAGTCATCACCGAGTTCGACGGTGACTTCGACGCCTATGTGCTGGACTTTGCAATGGTCATCGGCGAGCAGTTCGAGTACATCCTCGGCTTCGTGAAGAAGCGGCCGACCTCCCCGGTCAAAGACCACCCAGCGGAGTTCCTCCAGTTCATCCGGTGTCATAACGTCGCTTATGCCAGCGGCATCAAGTTGCCGATCCAGGTCAACTCGGCCTACCCCGGCCTCACGGTGATCGACATCATCGGCAATGGCGGCGTGCTGCCGCGTGCCGACGAGCCGCCGCCCGCGCCGGTGGCGGTGAACCCCAGCGATGTGCAGGCCAATGTGCTGCGCGGGCTGCACATGGCGCATGCCATGCACCTGGGCCTGAAGTTCAGCCAGGCCGACGGCGCCCGGGCTTTCCTGGCCAGGCTACTCAGTGGCGCGGACGGCTTGCCGCAGATCAGCCATGGCGCAGCCTGGGCGCCTGACGTCACGCCGGCTTACGCGCTGACCGTGGGCCTGACGATCCGAGGCCTGCGCGAACTGGGCCTGAGCCCGGCCGACGACGCGGCCTTCAAGTCGTCGTTTCCGGCCTTTGTGGCGGGGCCTGAAGACCCGGATGCAGCGCCGCTGAACGGTGACACCGGTTCGAGCAATCCGGTTTACTGGCGTCTGGGCGGGCCCAACAACGCGGTGCGCCTGGTGCTGTCGCTGTACGCCGAAGATCCTGGCGAGTTGGCACGCCAGACTGCCGCCCTGCGGCAGGGGATGGCCGCGCACGGTGTGCGCGAGGTGGTGGCCTGGCCCGCCGATGCCCTGGCCGGGCCAGACAGCGTTGATCGGCGTTATGTGCACTTCGGCTACCAGGACGGGCTGTCGCAGCCCCGCTTGGCGATCCTGGGTGCGCCAGCCGGCGAGCCCGACATGCAGCCAGCTTCGCGGGTGGGTGAGTTTCTGCTCGGCGCGGGCTACCCCAATGTCTACGGCGGCGCTGATTCGCTGGGTGGCCTCAGCCCGGGCCTGGCCCAGAACGCCTGCTTCTGTGCGCTGCGCATCATGGCGCAGGACGTGGTCGGGTTCGAACGCCTGCTCGACGAGGCCAGTGCGCGCCACGGCGTGAGCCGCGAATGGCTGGCAGCCAAGCTGATGGGCCGCTGGCGCGACGGCACACCGCTGTCGCAGTCGCCCGATGCGCCGCTGCCTGAAGCCAGCGCGCCTTTGCGCAACAGCTTCGACTACGCCCCCAGCCAGGCCAATCCGGTGACGGCCGACGATGCCATTGGCTTGCGCTGCCCGGTGGGGGCGCATGTTCGCCGCATGAATCCGCGCAGCGCCACCGTCGCCGGCAAGCCCTATAGCCGTCGCCTGCTGCGTCGCGGCATGCCTTATGGCCCGGCCTATGTGCCGGGCGCTGACGATCCGGCGGTCGAGCGCGGACTGGTCGGGATGTTCTTGTGCAAGCCACCAGCGGGGTGCGTGCCGAGCAAGACCCGATCATCGGCGCGCAGCAAGCACTGTTGGGTGACGATCACCCGATGCGCCAGCAATTCCGCATCCCGCGCGGTGGCGGGCGAGACGACATCGTGCTCGAGATGCCCAGGCTGGTCAGCACGGTGGGCAGCGCCTACCTCTTCATGCCCGGCATGGCCGCGCTGGCTGCCCTCAGCCAACCGCCCGCGCGGCAGCCGGCTGCGGTCTCACTCGCCGCACCACTCTCCGCATTAATGGCCGCACCAATGGCCGCACCAATGGCCGTACCAATGGCCGCACCAATTGACCCAACATTCGCCGCCCTGCCCGACTTCGACCCGACCGACCCAGATTTCCGGCGCGATCCCTTCGCTGTTTACGCCGCTTATCGGTCGCTGGCGCCGGTCAAGCGATTCACGTTGAGCGGCGTCAAGACGGTCTGGGTGTTCGACCACGCGATGGTCGACAAGGTGGCGGGCGACTCGACGCGCTACCACAAGCAAGCGCCTGGCCAGCATGAACCTGCCGGCTTGTTGAACATGGACGATCCGTGTCACGCCGCCTGTCGGGAGGAATTGGAGCCCTTGTTCCGTAGAGCACTGACCGAGGTGCTGCCGCGGGTCGCGCCCACGGTGGCGGCGCAGTTTGCAGCCTGCCGGGCCAAGCCGCAGCCGCTGGACTGGGTGGCCAACTTTGCCGAGCCGGTGGCGCGAACGCTGTTCTTCAGCCTGTTCGGCGTGGCCATTCAGGACGCTGGCGATTTGATGAAAGCCGTCGGGCTGGCGCTGACCAAGGTCTCGCCGATCGACGATACATCGACCCATGACGCGATCCAGGCCGTCGCAAGCAAGTTGGTATTCCTCTCCCTCAAAGCCCCGGCCGGCAGTCTGCTCAAGCGGATTCTCGGCATGGGCGGCCCGCATGACCCGGCCAATTCGGCGGCGGTCGAGCATGTCGCCAACGCCACCATCATGGTGCTGGCCGGCGTGCTGCCCGCCCAATGGGCGATCACGCTGGCCACCTGGCATTTGCTGGACAACGGTGGCGCGCTGCTGCGGGTCTTGCGCGAAGACGCGGGCATCACCGACCGCGACGCCGCCGAAGAGTTGCTGCGCTTCGATACCGCCACACCGATGTCGCTGCGTTATGCCACCGAGGACCACGAACTGGGTGGTGTCGCCATCCAACGCAAGGACCGGGTGATGCTGGCCTGGGCCAGTGCCAGCCGCGACAGTGCAGGGTTTGGTGCCAACGCCGACAGCATCGACTTTAGCCGCCATCGTGGCCCGGGCTGGGCCTTTGGCAAGGGCAACGGCTTTGAATGCCTGGGCAAGGTGCTGGTGCTGGCTGTCCTGACCGAGCTCATTCACACGCTGCGCAACGCCGATCCTGTGCCGGCGCTGCCAGCCGGCTTTCAACCGCTTTGGACCGGCGCCATGATGTTCCGCGAAATCAAGGCCATGCCAGTGCGTTGCGTTTGAACCCAATTCATCCCGATCCACTGGGTGCCTGGACATGACGACCCTGCCCGACACCTCGCCCCAGGGCGCCGGGACTGCAACGTCTGGCACCGCCACCGCCGCCCCCGACGCGCTGCACTTCGTCGGATTTTCGATCCTGCCCGGCCAGCGCCGCCTGCTGATCGACGGCAAGTCGGCAAAGATCGGCGCACGCGCCTTCGACCTGCTGATGGTGCTGGTCAGCAGTCGCGACCGCGTGGTGTCCAAGGACGAACTGCTCGACAAGGTCTGGCAAGGCCTGGTGGTGGACGAAAGCAATCTGCCGGTCCATGTGTCGCTGTTGCGCCGCTTGTGCGGCGCGGCGGTGATCGCCACGGTGCCCGGCCGCGGCTACCAGTTCACTGCCGTCAGCAGGGGCGTGTCGACT
>RGQD01000236.1 GCA_010030205.1 Betaproteobacteria bacterium | reverse complement strand
TTGTTGCGGTGAAGCGAGACGAAATACGCCGACTCCGCCCCGCCGCCTTCGGTCGCGGCGCCCCAGGCGCGCGAGATGTCGCCGCCGTCGGGCGATTCGAGCTTGTAGACCGTCGCGCCGTAATCGGCGAGCATGGTCGAGCAATGCGGGCCTGCGAGCGCATGCGACAGGTCAAGGACGACAACGTCTTCAAGAGGCATCTTCATGGGGTGTCTAGTCTCGGTATGTTTGATGGAATCGGGTGTCGGGGTTGCTGCCCCCGGAGCATACCGGGCGCAGCCTGCCGCAACGCACGGGGATTGCCCGGGTGGATTGCTCGTCGTAGCGGCGAAATCCGGTTCAGCAACCCTGCGGATGACGGTACCGGGTCTTGAATCTGAACCCCCTCTGGGCCAGATGACCGGCCGCGAGGCGGCGTTCGCCGCAACGGCGCAAGTGATCGACCTGCGCGCTTCAACCGGCCAGTCAGGGCTTGATTTTCACCAACCAGTCGGTAAACTGGTCGGATTGAACAGCATGGAGTTGTCGCGATGACCCAGTTCGTCGAGGTTGGCGCCTATGACGCCAAAACGCATTTTCCGGAGTTCCTGCGCAAGGCCCGCGCGGGGACAACCTTCAGGATCACCAATCGGGGCGAGCATGTCGCCGATCTGTGTCCGCCCAGCGCCACGACGGACCGGACGAACGCCGCGCAGAGGATGCTGCAGTTCATGCAATCGCAGACACCGGTCGCCGGCTTGGACGTGAAGGCCTTGATGCAGGACGGGCGCGATTGATGCGATTTGTGCTGCACAACTCGGTCGTGATGCGCTGGCTTTTCGGTGATGGAACGGCCCAGGCGCAGGCTTACGCGGCTCGAATCCTGGACTTGCTGACGCAGCAGGACCACTTGGCGCTGGTGCCCACGGTGTGGGCGCTGGAGGTCGGCCATGTGATCGTCCGCGCCGAGGCCAAAGCGATGCTGCAGGAAGCCAGGGCTGCGGCTTTTGTCGGCATCCTGGCTGAGATGGCTATCGAGGCCGACCTGGGCAGCAACGCGCAGGCTCTGGGCGACACCTTGCAATTGGCGCGGCGTCACGGCCTGTCGACCTACGACGCGTCATACCTGGAACTGGCGCTGCGCCAGGGCTTGCCGCTGGCAAGCAATGACGAAGCACTCAACAAGGCCATGAGCAGCGCGGGTGGCCGCTTGGTTTGAGGGTGCGGACGGTGCACGGCCGCAAGCTAGCGACCAGCCCATGCCCAGATGGCAAGAGCAGCTCGCTGAGGCGACTTCGGCCAAGTCGACCGCTTGAGGCCGTTGCCAACGCGCACCGTCCGTCCTGTGCCATCATCGTCGGCACGCTGCCCCACCGACCCCAGGCCTGTCATGAACCCCAGCTTCGAAGTCTTGCCGCGCGATCTGTTGCCTTACCGCGCCGGCAACGTCGGTGTCGATTACGTTCACCGCTTCGACTCGGGCCGGCCCGGGCCCCATGTGCTGGTCAACGCACTGACCCACGGCAACGAGTTCTGCGGCATGGTGGCGGCCTGCCACCTGCTCGACCAAGGCGTCAGGCCGCGGGTCGGCACGCTGACGGTCAGCTTCGCCAATGTCGAGGCCTACCAGAGCTTCGATGTGAGCCGGCCTTTCGACAGCCGGCAGCTGGTGCACAACCTCAACCGCATCTGGTCGGCTGAGCTGCTCGACGGCGCGCAGGACAGCCCTGAGCTGCGACGCGCCCGCGCGCTGCGGCCAGTGGTGGCTGCGGCCGACCACGTGCTCGACCTCCATTCGACCAGCCAGCCGGTGCAGCCGTTCTGGGTCTACGCCAAGTCCGACCGCAACGGCGCGGTGGCGCTGGCCATCGGCCGGCCCGCAGTTCACCTGGTGATGCCGCAAGGGATGGGATCGGGCACGCCGATGATCCAGCATGGCCGGCTGGGCAGTGCTGGAGGCAGCGGCGTCGGGCTGGTCGCCGAATGTGGCCAGCATTTTCTGCGCGCCAGCGCCGACCTCGCCACCGAGGTGGCGCTCGATTTTCTGGCCTATTTCGGCCTGGTCGAGCGCGCTGCGCTATCGCCGGCACCGCAGCGGCGCTTCGAGCTGCTACAGACCTGCATGGTCACGCACGAGGACTTTCGCTTTGCCCGGCCGGCGATCGGCTTCGAGACCTTCGCCAAGGGCGAGCTGATCGCCAGCCAGGGCGCCGACGAGATCCGCGCGCCCTGCGACGACTGCACGATCTTGATGCCCACCCGTGAGCCGATCATCGGCCGCGAAGCGGTGTACCTGTCGCGCGCGATGGGCTGAGTCGCGCGGTCTCGCAACGCCAAGCCTGCAACACCAAGCCCGCAGCGCCAAGACCCCAGCGCCAAGACCTCAGCAAATCGACATCGCGCGGCGGCCTGTTGGCCAACACCGAGCGGGCCCATGCCCGCGGCGCCTTCGGCTCACCGACCTTCTTCGTCGGAGACGACATCTACTTCGGCAAGGACAGACTGCGCGAGGTCGAGGAGGCGATCGCGCCACTGCGCTGAGCGCTGAGCGCGGATCACGCCAGAGGCTGGGCCAGATGGGTCGCCGCGTCATCGGCGTTGCGCTTGAGCAGCTTGACTTCGGGTGAGTTCATCGCTTCCTCGACCTTCTTGGCCCACCAAGTAGGCGCCGTCACACCGGCGGCGGCAACCACACGGCGCCGTGGAGGCCCCGCAGCAGCGCCGCCAGCCACAGCCCCGTGTAGGCCAACGCAAAAAGCCAAAGCCCGACGCGCGCGCGTGACGGCCAAGCCGACAGCATCAGCGCGACGAAGAAGGGCACGAACTGCTGGGCGTGCGAGCCGATGAAGTGCGCCGGCCGCAGATCGCCGCCAGCCAGGTGCCAGCCCAGCACCGGCAGTCCGGCGCCGGTCGGAGGCTGCGCGCTGGCCAGCGGCACGGCGGCGCCGACGCCGAGGATGAATGTCATCACGAGAGCGAGCACCACGGCTTCGCGCCAGGCCCGAGGCACGCCGGCATCGCCATGGCGCCAGATCTGCCAGGCCAACAGCGGCTGCGTCAGCATCAGCGACATCGCAACTAGGCCCATCAGCTGATACGCCAGCATGTGCAGTCGATCGTCGACGTTGTAGTGCGAGGCCTGGCCCAGCGCCGCCTGCAGGCTGATGTAGCCGACCTCCGCTGCGCCGGCGGCGACGATCGTCCACACCACCAGGCGCACGCCGCGTGAGCACCGCTGTGCCGGCGGCAGCAGGCCGACAAACCAGGCGGTGCTGATGGCGAAGAGGCTCACCGAGGCCATGAACTTGGCCGGCTTGGCCCAGATGCTGACGCCCCGGAGCTCGCGCCCGTCCAGCCCCATGGCGATCAGGGTGGGCACCAGCACCAGAGCCATGAACAACGCAAAAAAGGTCAAGGTACGCTCGCGGTTCGCGGCTTCGCGCCACAAGGCTGGCGGCGACAGCCGACTCGCCATGACTGGCTGGTTGTCGGCGCGGCTCACGACAGCGCCTCGCGGGGCTTGAGAATCGCGAAGCTCAGCAGCCCGATGGGCCCGAGCATGAAGGTCAACAGCAGCACCGGCACCAGCAGCAAGTGGGACATGCGCAGCTCGGCGGCCCGGGTGGCGATCCAGCCGCCGACGAAGAGATCGAAAGCCAGGTAGTGCACCCAACCGGCCGCCAGCGCGCCGGGTACCTCGAACAATGCGCGCACCGCGGCCAGTGAACCGAAGCCACCCTGCCCGCGCCAGTGCGTGGCCAGCAGCGCCACGTACAAAGTGGCCAGTACCAGGGGCAACCAGCGCCCGGCGACGCGGCGCGCCAGCGGCGCCCAGCGCGCGCCGCCAGGCGAACAGGCCAGCGCCAGCCAGCCGAACAGCGCCGCGCCGTTGGCCAGTTTGAAAGAGAGATCAGGATCGAGGAGCATCGAGTCAAGGTTCAATTGGATTAACTAGACAGTGTCTAGGACGCGAACGGAATGCTACGATGCCCTCTAGACAGTGTCAAGCCACCTGCTTTTGCATGGCAGAGTCGCCGCAATCCTCATCGCATGGCCACCCGCAATACCGCCCCAGACGACCTGCGCCAGCGCATCCTGAACACCGCCCGCACGCTGCTGGATGAGCAGGGAGCCGCGGCGCTGAGTCTGCGCGAGGTGGCGCGTCGCGCCGGTGTGACGCACCAAGCGCCGTATCACCACTTCAGCGATCGCGAAAGCATCCTGGCCGAACTCGTGGCTCAGGGATTCCTGGAACTCGAGCGGCGTCTGGCGCAAGCCCACAGCGCGGGCCACAGCCCGCAGCACACACTGGCGGCATCCGGCATGGCCTACGTCGGCTTTGCGCTGGACCACCCTGGCGTGTTCCGCGTCATGTTCCGCGCCGATCTGTGCGACACCGGGCGCTTCCCGCCGGCGCAGGCCGCGGGCGCCCGCGCACACGCCGAATTGCTCAGGCTGGTGCGCCTGATCCACGGTGGTGTCGACGACCCGGCGCTGGCCGCCATGCACTGGGCCCAAGTGCACGGCCTGGCCGGCCTTCTGGTCGACGGGCCGCTGGGCCAGCACCTGCCGGGGCAGCCCGAGCGACTGGCCTTTGCCCGCGAGGCCACGGCGCTTTACGCCCAGCAGGTGCTTGGGCGCGACCTGCGCTGATATCGACCCCGGTCCTGCGCTGGCGACAGAGGATGAGCCGCAGACGGCGCCCGAGAAAGTCGATTCTCAGCAACGCTTGCAACGCTCAACAACGCTCAGCCGCTTCAAAGACGCCGACCGAATCTAGCGACTCGGCGCCAGCCAAGGCGTGCCGTCGGCACGGGAATTGGCGTTTGAAAAGCCCGTCCTCAGGCCAGAACCAAGGCATCGCCCACTCGCCTCCCGCGGTTGGCGCCACTCAGCCCGCAGCTGATCCTGTGTTTCATCGCCAAGAAGTTGCCCGGCCTGCCGAAATCCCATTGACCAAAGCCCACCGCAAGACGGCAACACACCATGCAAAGCCGAACCATCGAAGCGGTTTAAGATTATTTTTCAGAACTTTGAAATCCACAACAATCCAAGCACCTCCGACTCTTCTCGCCTCCAGCGAGTGCCACGATGAAACGCATTGCCTTGTTCGTGTTGACCAACCTGGGTGTGATGCTGGTGCTGGGCCTGGCCGTCAATCTGTTGGGCCTGAACCGCTTTCTCAGCGCCAATGGGCTGAACCTGAGTTCGCTGCTGGGCTTCGCGCTGGTGATGGGCTTCGGCGGCGCGTTCATCTCGCTGCTGATCAGCAAGCCGATGGCCAAATGGACGACCAAGCTGCAGCTGATCAACGGCTCGACCGACCCCACCCACGCTTGGCTGGTGGCCACCGTCGAGCGCTTTGCGCAAAAAGCCGGCATCACCACGCCCGAGGTCGGCATCTACGAAGGCGAGCCCAACGCCTTCGCCACCGGCGCGTTCAAGAACTCGGCGCTGGTGGCGGTGTCCACCGGCTTGCTGCAGTCGATGACGCGCGAAGAGGTCGAGGCGGTGCTCGGCCACGAGGTGGCCCACGTGGCCAATGGGGACATGGTGACGATGGCGCTGATCCAGGGCGTGATGAACACCTTCGTGGTGTTCCTGTCGCGGGTGATCGGCAACTTCGTCGACAAGGTGGTGCTGCGCAACACCAACGACGGCCCGGGCATGGGCTACTACATCACCACCATCGTGCTCGACATCTTGCTGGGCGCGGTGGCCGCCATCATCGTGGCCTGGTTCTCGCGTCAACGAGAGTTTCGCGCCGACGCCGGTGCCGCCCAGCTGATGGGCCGCCAGCAGCCGATGATCAACGCCCTGGCCCGCCTGGGCGGGCTGGACCCTGGCGAGATGCCCAAAGCGATGCAGGCCATGGGCATCAGCGCCCGGCCCAGCAGCCTGATGGCATTGTTCTCCACCCACCCGCCGATGGAACAGCGCATCGAGCGCCTCAAGGCCTTGGCTTGAACGCGCCCCAGCCAGGCGCGCAGATCGGACGCATCGAGGTGTCGCGTGCGCCCGCCGTGGCCTTCGTCGGCCCGGACCGTAGCGGCCGTCAACAGCCCGAATCTACTTTGCCAATCGCGTTCTAGATTGGGCGTGCTGCTCCGGCAGAAGCACTTCAAGCAGGCGGCCGCCAGCAACGGCTTCAGCCATCCGGCTTGCAGCGCCGGCTGGCGTTCGGCTGGCGTTCGGCTGGCACCGGCTGGCGTAAAACTGGTCAAGGTGATCGTTGTCACCGCCCGCCAACGCCACCCCGATTTCCCGGTCTTACCGACGATGGCCGAGAATGAGTCTTACCCTGACACAGCCCGGCCCCTCCGCCAAGACCGGTCCGATCCGCTGACGGGCGCCGCTTCTGCAATGGTTGCGCGCCGCAGGCCAGATACTGGCACCGGCGACCGACCCCGACAACAAAGATGGAGAGTCCATGAATCCAGAGATTTCGATCAGGGTGGAGCGCGCCGACGGCTGGGCCAGCGTCGTGCTGGACCGGCCGCGCCGCCGCAACGCTTTCACCGGCCCGATGCTGGACCAATTGGCCGATGCAGTGGACGCGCTGAGCGCCGACACCAGTGTTGCGGCGATCGTGCTGCGCGGCGAAGGCAGTGCGTTCTGCTCGGGCGTTGACCTCACCGAACTGCAGGCCCAGCCGCCCCAACCCTGGGTGCCGAACTTCGGCCTCAGCGTGCGGCGCGCCCATATCGCGCTGTACAGCTGCGCCTGCCCGATCGTCGTCGCGCTGGAGCGCTTCGCGATCAATGGCGGCTCGGCGCTGGCCTTGTCGGGCGACCTGATCGTCGCGGGGCAGACGGCTTTTCTGCAGATCGGCGAGATCCACCAGGGCGCGCGCATGCCGATGAACGCGGCCTGGCTGCGCATCAAGGGCCATGAGCATCTGATGGCCAGGCTGGC
This sequence comes from Betaproteobacteria bacterium, assembly GCA_010030205.1. Lineage (GTDB taxonomy): Bacteria > Pseudomonadota > Gammaproteobacteria > Burkholderiales > Burkholderiaceae_C > Pseudaquabacterium. Next base: position 377 of record RGQD01000236.1, on the reverse strand, counting down.
GCTGATCGGCGACCGGGTTGCTGGCCCCGAGTTGCTGAGGCTCGCCGTGGCGCACGAGGTGGTCGACGACGACCAGGTCCGCGCCCGGGCCGAGGCGCTGGCGGCACAGCTTGCGGCTTGCCCGCCGCAGAGCGCCAGGCGTATCAAAGCCGAGATCCGCGCCCATTCGGCCATCGACCCGCAGACCTGGTTCAACCCTGCGGCGAGCAACTCGCTGCTGTCGGCCAAGCAACTCCGCAACTGATTGGCCTGCCGGCTCAGGCAAGCCCGAGCGCCGCCGGCGTTCATGAAATACTTTGCCAGCCTCTCGACCGACCCCTGCCCCCATCCGACATGACCGACACCACTGTCTTCCAAGCCCGCCAGATCCTGACGAT
>RGQD01000235.1 GCA_010030205.1 Betaproteobacteria bacterium | reverse complement strand
AGCAGGCGGCGCAGCGCTGCGACATGGCCTTCGGCCAGGTCGGTGACATGGATGTAGTCTCGAACGCCGGTGCCGTCGGGCGTGGCGTAGTCGTTGCCGTAGACGCTGAGCCGCTCGCGCCGCCCGATGGCGACCTGGGCCACGTAAGGCATCAGGTTGTTGGGCGTGCCACGCGGATCCTCACCGATCAGGCCAGACTCGTGCGCGCCGACCGGGTTGAAGTAGCGCAGGCAGGCCGTCTGCCACTGCGCATCGGCAGCACCGAGGTCGCGCAACAAGGTCTCGCCGATCAGCTTGGTCTGGCCGTAGGGGCTGGTCGCCGACAGCGGGCTGTGCTCGCTGATCGGCAGCTGCTGCGGGTCGCCATAGACCGTCGCACTGCTGGAGAACACCATGCGCTTGCAGCCCGCGGCCAGCATCGCCTGACAGGTGCTGACCAGCCCGCCGACGTTGTTGCGGTAATAGGCCAGAGGCAGAGCGGTTGACTCGCCGACCGCCTTGAAAGCGGCAAAGTGAACCACCGCATCGATCTTGTGGCGCGCCAGCAAGGCGCTCATCGCCGACACGTCGCACACGTTGGCGCGCTCGAAAACCGGCTTGCTGCCGCTGAGTTGCTGCAGTCGGTTCAGCACCTCGGGCGAGCTGTTGGAGAAGTCATCGACGCCAACGACGTCGAAACCGGCTCGTTGCAGTGCCAGCCAAGTGTGTGAACCGATGTAGCCAGTGGCGCCGGTGAGCAGGACAAGAGGCATGCGAAGGATTGTCTCTCACGCAAATGTGGCTTTGCCACTTTGCTTGATCGCCACGGGGGGCGGTCGGCTTCGGCCGGCCTTGGGGCGCTCAGTAACGCTCATTGCAGCGTGAGCTGCCCGCTGCAGCCCAATACCGCAGCGCTCATGCGCGTCGACAGCGCGCTGCTGGTGCGGCGCTGGTCGTGGCTCAGGTCACAGCTGAGCAAGCTGTTGCGCGTCGGGGTCCAGCGCGCCCCAAGGCTGGCCGAGACGGTGTCGTCGCTGCCGCGGACAACGCCCAGTTTTGCGGCTGTTGTCGCCGCGGTGTTCACCAGCGCCCGGTGCACCTGCGCCAGCGAGGCGCTCAGGGCAATCTTGGCGCTGATGTCTTGGTCGGCGCGCAGGCGCCAGGTGGTGCGGGTGTTGCTGTAGTCGATCACCCCGGTGCCCAGCAAGCCGAAGTTGGCGGCATAAGCCGATTGGCCAAAGTCGCGCTCGAGATCGGCGCGCAGCCTCAGTTTGCCCGTCGGCTGCCAATTCCAGTTGATGTTGCCGGTCGGGCCTGAGGAGTTGCGCAGGCTGTCCTGTTCGTAGCGGGTCTGGGTCGCACTCAGGCGGGCGCTGAGCTGGCTGACCTGGCTGGGTTGCCAATTGGCGCTGAAGTCGAGGTCATCGCGGGTGAAACGGTCTGCTCCCAGCGCACTGAACAGCGGGTATTCGCCGCGTGTCTGGCGCAAGGCAGCGCCCAGCGTGAGCAAGCCGCTGGGCTTGTAGTTCAGGCCCAGTGACAGGCTGTCCTGGCGGTATTCGCGGAACGCGTACTCGGGCGCCGAGTAGTCCACGCGCTCATGGGCCCATTGGGCTTCTGCGGTCAGTTTGGTGACCAGCCCCAACCTGGCCACGGCATTGACGCGCCGGGTGTCGATGATGTTGCGGCGGGTCTCGACTGAACTGGCGCTGTTGATCGTGTTGAACTGCACCTGGCGCTTGTTGTCGGTGTAGCCCAGGCTGCCCGACAGCCGCTCGACGGTGGACCAGTCCAAGGCCAGGTTCAGGTTGTGGCTGGGCGTGTTGAGCTGGCTGTTGTGCCGGTAGCGGTTGTTGGCGAGGTTGATGCTGCCGTAGACGCGTTGGCGGCCGATCGGCTGGTCGATGCCGCCGACCAATGCTGTGGTGGAGACCAGGTCGGACTTGCTGACGCCAGCCGGCAGTGTCTGTTCGGCGCCGGCCAAATTCCTGCCGATGCGAAACAGGTTGGGCTGCAGGGTCAGCGCTTGCGAGGCGCCGAGGTACCAGGGGTTGGGCTCATCGGCCTGCACTGTGCCTGGCGTCGCACCCGCCAGGCAGACCAGGCAAGTGGCGCCGGCCCAAGCCGCCTGCCGACCTCGGGTTGGTGCGGCGCGCCGCGACAGGCCAAGGCTGCGAATGCTGCGAAGGTGACAGGACATGGTTTTTCTTTTGCTTGTTGTTGCGGCGTGGATCGGCGAGGGCTTGGCCATCAATACGCCTTGATGTCGTAGAACGCAGCCTTGACGGTGCGCAGGATGATCACCAGGTCCAGCCCAAGCGACCAGTTGCGCAAGTACTCGAGGTCGTACTCCACCCGCGCCTGCATTTTTCCGATGGTGTCGGTTTCGCCTCGGTGACCATTGACCTGGGCCCAGCCGGTGATGCCGGGCTTGACCTTGTGGCGCACCATGTAGGCCTTGATCAGCTGGCGGTACATCTCGTTGTGCGCCACTGCGTGCGGCCGAGGTCCGACGATGCTCATGCTGCCTTGCAGCACGTTGATGAACTGCGGCAACTCATCGAGCGAGGTCTTGCGGATGAAGGCGCCGAAGCGCGTGACGCGGGCATCGCCAAGGGTGGCTTGCTTGATCTCGGCGCCGTCGTCTAGCGCCGTCATCGACCGAAACTTGTAGACCACGATTTCACCGCCATCGAGCCCGTTGCGCCTTTGCTTGAAAATCACCGGCCCTGGTGAGCTGAACTTGACACCCAGGGCCACCGCCAGCATCACAGGCGAGATCAGCAACAGGATCAGGCTGGCCAGCACCAGATCGCTGATGCGCTTGATCAGCAGGTGGGTGCCGGTGAACGGCGTCTCGCAGATGCCCACCACCGGCACGCCGTTGAAGTCTTGCAGGCGGCCCTGGATGATGCTGATGCCGAACACATCGGGCACGAAGTAGATCGATGCGGTCGTGCGCTGAAGACTCTCCAGCAACGCGATGATGCGGGGCTGCGAACCCAGCGGCAAGGTGATGAAGACTTCCTTGATGCCGTTCTGGCGTATGAACGACGCTACATCGTTCAGATCGCCCAGTTGCCTGCGGGCGCTGCCGACTTCGGTGCGGGCGCCGTGGCGGTCGTCGAAGTAGCCGGCGAAATCCAGCCCTATCCCGGGTCGGGTCAGCATGCTGTTGGCCACTTTGGCGCCCAGTGCGCCGGCGCCGATCACCACCGCGCTGCGGCGATAGCTGCTGCGCTTGCTGGCGCGATGCGCGATGACGTGGCCCAAGCGCACCGCCAGCAATTGCAATACCGGCGTGACGAGCACCCAGAAGGTCATCACATCACGATCGAACAGGCTGAAGCTCCGGGTACCGTAGCCAAAGCCCGCGAGGATCGCCAGCAGTGTGAGCCAGGAGCCAAAGATGCCCACTGCAGCCGAGCTGAGCCGGTCGTGGAAGCGGTTGACCCCAGGCCAAGTCAGGGCCACGACCAGGAAGCAAAGCGTCAGGTCGGCGCGGCCGATCGGCTCGTCTTGCCAACGCATCGCGATCACGTACACCAGCACGGTGATGGCTGGCTCTAGCAAGGTGGCGATCAGCGACGTGACCGATGGCGGCGCGCTGCTGAAATTGCGTTTGCTTCGGGTCTCGAACATCAGGGTAGTTGGATCAAGCGCGGGCCCTTGTGCGCCTCTTGGTTCATGAAAAGTCTGACCGTGGCGAGACTGAACCAGTCTGTGTTCGATCGATTGCCGGAGCGGTGCGATCTGTCGGAATTTATTCTCAGGCAATTTGCCACCGCGTTCTGGCAGCGCCGGGTACTGGCGCGCTGGTGCCTGCCTACAATCTCACTCAATGCTGCAAAATTTCAACGCCTTGCTGGCGCCCGCGCTGATGGACCGTTTGGTGCTGGTGGTCAACCATGTGCTGGCGTCCGAGCCTCAGGCGATGGCGCGCCTGGCGCCGCACAGCGGCAAGCTTTTGCAACTGGTGTTGCCGAACTGGCCGCGGCTGTTGCCGCCACCGCCGCCGTTGGCCTTCACGGTGACACCGGCCGGTCTGGTCGCCTGGTGCCCCGAGCCCGGCGTGGCCGATCTGCAAGTCAGCCTGGATCTGGGCAATCCCTTGGCATTGGGTCAGTGCCTGATGAGCGGCGAGATGCCGCCGGTGGTGATCGACGGCGATGCCCAACTGGCCGCTGACGTCGATTGGTTGATCAAGAACTTGCGCTGGGATGTGGCCGACGATCTGGATCGGCTTTTCGGCGCCTCGGTGGCGCGTGAGTTGCAACGACTGGGCTCGGCGCTGGCCGCTGGCTTGCGCGCTGCGGTGCAGGGTGTCTCGGCAGTCGCTGGGCGAGCCCTCGGCCGCTGAGAACCCAGGGCTGCGATGGGTCACTTCTTTCGGCTGATCTTCATCGGCCTGACGATCCTGCGCTTCGGCTTGGACGAGGTCGCTTTGTCGGGCTTCCGCCAGGGCTGGGTCAGGGCCTTGGTGCGGGTGGCGACAATCGGTCGCAGGTCCAGCCTGGACGCGCCGCGCGGGGCCCGGCTGCGCATGGCGCTGGAGCGTTTGGGCCCGATTTTTGTCAAGTTCGGCCAGGTGCTGAGCACCCGGCGCGACCTGCTGCCGCTGGACGTGGCCGACGAACTCGCGCATTTGCAGGACCGGGTGCCGCCTTTTCCTGGCGCTCAGGCGGTGGCGATGGTGGAAAAGGCTTTTGGCCGGCGCCTTGCCGAGATCTTCGACGATTTCGACCGCGTGCCGGTGGCCAGTGCGTCGATCGCTCAGGTTCACTTCGCCACCCTCAAGAGCGGCCGTGAGGTTGCGGTCAAGGTCTTGCGCCCCGGCATGCTCGAGGTCATCGAGCATGACTTGATGCTGCTGCATCAGTTGGCGCGTTTGGTCGAGTGGGTCTGGGCCGACGGCAAGCGCCTCAAACCCCGCGAGGTGGTGGCCGAGTTTGATGTTTACCTGCATGACGAACTCGACCTGGTGCGTGAAGCCGCCAACGCAGCCCAACTGCGGCGCAACATGCAAGGCTTGGACTTGGTGATGGTGCCCGAGATGGTGTGGGATTTCTGCACCTCTACCGTGCTGGTGATGGAGCGCATGCACGGTGTGCCGATCAGCCAGGTCGCCCGCCTGCGCGAAGCCGGTGTCGACATCCCGAAGCTGGCGCGCGATGGTGTGACGATCTTTTTTACCCAGGTCTTTCGCGACGGCTTCTTCCACGCCGACATGCACCCCGGCAACATCATGGTCAGCCTGGCGCCGCGCAGCTTCGGTCGCTACATCGCGCTCGATTTCGGCATCGTCGGCACGCTGACCGACTGGGACAAGGAGTACCTGGCGCAGAACTTCCTGGCATTTTTCCGCCGCGACTACAAGCGCGTGGCCGAGCTCCATGTCGAGAGCGGCTGGGTGCCCCCCAACACCCGGGTCGACGCACTCGAGAGCGCGATCCGCGCGGTCTGCGAGCCGCACTTCGACCGCCCGCTCAAGGACATCTCGCTCGGCCAGGTGCTGATGCGCCTGTTCCAGACCTCGCGCCGCTTCAATGTCGAGATCCAACCGCAGCTCGTCTTGTTGCAAAAGACCTTGCTCAACATCGAGGGCCTGGGTCGCCAACTCGACCCGGAACTGGACCTGTGGGCCACTGCAAAACCGTTCCTCGAGTCCTGGATGCACCGCCAGGTCGGCTGGACCGGTCTGATCGAGCGCTTCAAGAATGAGGCCCCGCGCTACACCCAGTTGCTGCCCGAGTTGCCTCGCTTGGTGCACCAGGCATTGCTGCGCAACAAGGCCGGCGACCCGGCCACGCTGGCGCTGCTGGTCGAGCAGCGCCGAACCAACCGACTGCTCGTCGGCGGCTGCGGCGTCGTCTGATAATGCCGCCGGCCGCGCTGCTGCGGCCGTCCGTCCTCAAGCTTTTCGCGGAGCTTCGCCATCATGCTGCTGACCCTGGTTCTCCTGTATCTGCTCGTCACGATCGCGATCGGCCTGTGGGCCGCCAAGCGGGTCAAGACCACCGCCGATTTCGCGATTGCCGGCAGGCACCTGCCGCTGGTGATGATTGTCACGACCACCTTCGCCACCTGGTTCGGCTCCGAGACCGTGCTGGGCATCCCGGCCAAGTTCGTGCAGGGCGGCTTGAGCGGTGTGGTCGAGGACCCGTTCGGCGCCGGCACTTGCTTGATCCTGGTCGGGCTGTTCTTTGCCAGCAAGCTCTACAAGATGACGCTGCTGACGATCAGCGACTATTACCGCGAGCGCTACGGCCGGGCGGTCGAGGTGGTGTGCTCGCTGATCATCATCCTGAGCTACCTGGGCTGGGTCTCGGCCCAGGTCACCGCGCTCGGCCTGGTGTTCAATCTGCTGTCTGACGGGGCAATTTCGGTGCCGATGGGCATGGTGCTGGGCACGGCGTCGATCCTGGCCTACACCTTGTTCGGCGGCATGTGGTCGGTGGCGGTGACTGACTTCATCCAGATGATCATTCTGGTGGTCGGCCTGAGCATCATCGCCGGGTTTGCCAGCGATCTTGCCGGCGGCAGCGACAAGGTGTTGGCGCTGGCCGTGTCAAAGGACTTGTTCAAATTTTGGCCCGAACCGAGCTTCAAGCAGATCGCGTTCTTCATCGCAGCGGCGATGACGATGATGCTGGGATCGATCCCGCAGCAGGATGTGTTCCAGCGCGTGATGTCGGCCAAGAACGTCGGCGCTGCGACCAAAGGCCCGGTGATCGGCGGCGTCTGCTACATCTTGTTCGCTTTCGTGCCGATGTTCCTGGTCGTCAGTGCGCTGATCATCATGCCCGAGACCGCTGCCGCGCTGATCAAGGACGACCCACAGAAAGTGATCCCAACCTTGGTGATGACCAAGATGCCTTTTGCGATGCAGGTGATCTTCTTTGGCGCACTGTTGTCTGCGCTCAAGAGCACGGCCTCGGCCACGCTGCTGGCGCCGTCGGTGACCTTCGTCGAGAACATCTGGCGCCAGTTCTACCCGCGTGTCAGCGACCGGCAGGAGTTGATGACCATGCGCATCGCGGTGCTGCTGTTTTCGGCCTGCGTCTGCACCTACGCGATCGCCTCGCAGGGAACGCCGATCTACGACATGGTCTCGGGCGCTTACCAGATCACCTTGGTCGGCGCTTTCGTGCCGCTGCTGGCCGGCCTGTACTGGTCGCGCGCCACCACCCAGGGGGCGGTGTTCTCTATCGTGTTGGGCGTGTTGACCTGGCTCTTGTTCATGCTCACACCCGCGGGCGAAGCCTTTCCGGCCCAGTTGGCTGGCTTCTTGATGGCCGCGCTGGGCATGGTG
>RGQD01000234.1 GCA_010030205.1 Betaproteobacteria bacterium | reverse complement strand
ACTGCCCGATCCCAGCACGATGCGGTCGAAGCGCATGCCGGTCTCGAAGCACTGCGCCATCAACTCCTGCGCGCAGGCCACATAGCCCAGGCCACCGAGCGCATTGGAGCCGCCCCCGGGCACCACATAGGCCTTGCGTCCGACGGCAGCCAATTCGTCGGCGATGCGCTGCATCGCCGCGGCCATGTCGGTGCCTGCTGGCACCACGGTGATCTGCTCGACACCCAGCAGCCGGAACAAAAAGTGGTTGCCGCTGCCCTGAGCGTCGTAGCTGCCGGGCACGCGCTCCTCGATGACAAAGCGGCATTTCAGGCCTTCCTTGACCGCTGCGGCCAGCGTGATGCGGCAGTGGTTGGACTGTGGCGCACCGCAGGTCACCAGCGTGTCGGCGCCTTGGGCCAGCGCATCGGCCATCAGGAACTCGAGCTTGCGGGTCTTGTTGCCGCCCGGAAAAAGTCCCAGCAGGTCGTCGCGCTTGACCCAGACCTCGGGGCCGCGCCCACCCGGGCAGGACGCGGCCAGCGCGGCTGAAAAGCGCGGCATGGCTTCGAGCGGCGTGGCATGGGCGGTGTAGCGGCGGCGCGGGAAACGGGTCAGGTCCATGTCGATTCTCATGAAGATGTGGGCATGCCACTTGGCTTGGTTCCCACCACCGGTCGGCGCGTGGCGGGCTTGGGGCGGCGGCCAGCGGGTGTCAGGGTCGAGCGCCGAGATTGGCCGCGCGATGCGTTGCAAGAGCGTGCAGCTTGCGCGAGGTAAATCTAGGTCAGTCTACCTCGACGCGTCTGACGCGTCTGACGTGCTGGCGCTGGGGCAGGGGCAGGATTCGGTTTGAGTCTGTCCCGGCGGGTACCATCATCGTTCTCCTCTAGCTCCCTCTGCGAGCCCCCGTGACCATTCCCTTTCAAGCGGTCGCCGTCGTCGGTGCCGGTGCTGTTGGCAGCTTTTTCGGCGCGATGCTGGCGCGCGCTGGCCACCGCGTCACGCTGATCGGCCGTGCCGCACATGTGCAGGCGATAGAGCGCGATGGCTTGCAACTCGAGATGGCGGGTCGGGTCGAGACAGTTCGCTTGGCCGCCAGCGCCGACTTGGCCGCTGTGCGCGGTGCCGACCTGGTGCTGCTGAGCGTGAAGTCCACCGACACCGAGGCCGTGGCGCAGCAGTTGGCAGCCCATTTGGCAGACGATGCAATGGTGCTGAGCCTGCAAAACGGCGTCGAAAACGGACCGGCGATTGCCCGCCACCTGCCCCAGACCGTCGTCCCGGCGGTGGTCTATGTGGCCACCGCGATGCCTGCGCCCGGCCGGGTCAAGCACAACGGCCGCGGTGATCTGGTGATCGGTGCGTTGAACGCTGTGGCGGCGCGCGACATGGCGCTGAGCCGGCGCCTGCAGGACCTGGTGGATCTGTTTGCCAGCGCCCAGGTGCCGGTGCGCATCTCGGACGACGTGATGGCCGAGTTGTGGTCCAAGCTGATGGTCAACTGCGCTTACAACGCGGTCTCGGGGCTGGCCCAGGCCACCTACGCCCAGCTCGCCGCCCGGCCCGAGATCCTGGTGCTGCAGCAGGCGGTCGTGCGCGAGGTGGTCGCGCTCGCTGCGGCAGAAGGCGTCGCGCTGACGTTGGCGCCGGCGCTGGCGTCTATGGCCGCGATCGCGCTGGCGATGCCTGGACAGCGCTCTTCGACCGCGCAGGACATGGCCCGACGCAAGCCCAGCGAGATCGACCACCTCAATGGTTTTGTGGCGCGCCGCGGCCTGGAACTCGGCGTCGCCACGCCGGTCAACCAGTCACTGCACGCGTTGGTCAAGCTGGTCGAGGCGGGTTATGGCGGCGAGTGACGCGCTGGCCCACCGTGGTCCGGGTTGCTTGCGATGAACGCGCAGCCTATCCCCGTTGAATTCGACCAGGCCTTGCGCGAACTCGGTTTGGCCGGGTCGCGGCCGCTGACAGGCTGGCCGCTGACAGGGGGTGTGTCGTCAGACATCTGGTGCATCCAAACCGACGAGGGTCAGGTCTGCGCCAAGCGCGCCTTGGCCAAGCTGCGGGTGGCCGCCGACTGGCACGCACCGATCGAGCGCAATCTCTACGAGGCACGCTGGATGCAGCGGGCGCAGATCGCCGCGCCGGGCTCGGCGCCGCGCGTGCTGGGTCAGCATCTGGGACTGGGTGTGCTGGTGATGGAGTACCTGCCACCGTCGAATCACCCGCTGTGGAAATCTCTGCTGCGCGACGGCCAGGTCGATCTGTCGACGGCGCGCGCGGTCGGCGGCTTGTTGGCGCGCATCCACGCCGACTCGGCCGCGCGGCCCGAACTGGCAGCACAGTTCGACAGCCAGCAGATCTTTTTCGACATCCGGCTCGAGCCTTATCTGCTGGCCACCGCGCTGCGCCACCCTGGGCTGGCGCCCTCGCTGCAGCAATTGGTGGCAGTGACCCAGGCCAAGGCCTGCGCGCTGGTACACGGCGATGTCAGCCCGAAGAACATCCTGGTCGGGCCGCAGGGGCCGGTGCTGCTCGACGCCGAATGCGCTTGCTGGGGCGATCCGGCCTTCGACATCGCGTTCTGCCTGAACCACTTGCTGCTGAAATGCCTGTGGAACACCGAGGCCACGCCAGCGTATCTGGCGGCCTTCGACGCGCTGGCGCAGGCCTATCTGCAGGCGGTCGCCTGGGAGCCGCCCGAGGCGCTGCAGCGCCGCGCGGCCGCGCTGCTGCCCGGGCTGCTGCTGGCACGAGTCGACGGCAAGTCGCCGGTCGAATACATCACCCGGGACGACGAGCGCGACCTGGTGCGGCGATTCGCCGCGCCCTTGCTGCGCCAGCGTGTCGACAGTCTGCAAGCGGTCGCCGCCGCTTGGCGCGAGGAGCTCGAACGATGAACCCACACCATATCCGCAGCGTGCACGCCCGCCGCGTCTGGGACAGCCGCGGTCGGCCAACGGTCGAGGCCGAGGTCATGCTGGAGGACGGCGCGATAGGCCGCGCGATCGTGCCGGCCGGCGCGTCCAAGGGCACGCGTGAAGCGCTCGAATTGCGCGATGCTGGCCCGCGCTTGGGCGGGCTGGACGTGATGCAGGCGGTCGGCCATGTCAATGGCGAGATTGCTCGCGCGCTGGCCGGGCGTGCTGCCGACGACCAGGCCGGGCTCGACCAAGCACTGGTCGAGCTCGACGGCACGCCGGCCAAAACAAGGCTGGGCGCGAACGCGACCTTGGCGGTGTCGATGGCCGCGGCGCACGCGGTTGCCGCATCGCTGCGGCTGCCGCTGTACCAGTACCTCGGCGGCGCCGACGCCTGCTTGCTGCCAATGCCGCAGATTCAGATCTTCGGCGGCGGCGCGCATGCCGGTCGCCGCGTCGACATCCAGGACTTCATGATCGTGTGCCCAGGCGCACAGCGGTTCGCCCAGGCGCTGGAGTGGACTGCCGAGGTCTACCGCTGCGCCGGCGAACTGATGCAGGCCCGAGGCCCGCGCTGCGGCGTGGCCGACGAAGGCGGTTGGTGGCCCGATTTCAAGACCAACGAGCAAGCGCTCGAGACGCTGGTCGCGGCGATCGAGCGCGCGGGCTTCGTGCCTGGCAGCGAGGTCGCGATCGCGCTCGATGTGGCGGCCTCGGAGTTCGGTCACGGTGGGCGCTACACGCTGGGCTTGGAGTCGCGCGAGCTCGATGCTGACGGGCTCAGCGAGCTCTTGTTGCGCTGGATCGACAAGTACCCGATCGTCTCGATCGAAGACCCGCTGGCCGAAGACGACGCCGCAGGCTTCGCGCGATTCACCCGAGCCGCTGGGCACAGGTTGCAGATCGTTGGCGACGACTTGCTGGTGTCTCAGGCGTCGCTGGTGCGCGAGGCGGCGGCGATCGGCGCGGCCAACGCGGTCTTGCTCAAGCCCAATCAGCGCGGCACCTTGACCGAGACGCTGCAGGCTTGGCAGGCCGCGAAATCGCTGGGCTATGCCGGCATCGTCTCGGCTCGTTCAGGCGAGACCGAGGACACCACGATCGTGCACCTGGCGATCGCTTGGCAGACTGGCCAGCTCAAAGTCGGTTCGTTCGCCCGCGGCGAGCGCATGGCCAAATGGAACGAGGGTTTGCGCATCGAGGAGCGCTTGGGTTCGCACGCCAGCTTTGCCGGGGCCGGGATTTTCGGGCGCAGCAGGTAGCTGGCTTGAACCCTTGGCTTGTCACAGGCGCAGAGAGGGTCAATCTTCGTAACGCAAGACCCTGCAGCGGTCCATTGATGTCGTTACTGGACCAAGGCGCGCATCGCGTAGTAAAGCCGACCGTACATCTCGTGCCAAGCCTTGTTGGTCAGCTCCAAAGCCCCGGCATTGGGAAGAAATTCGAGCAGGCCTCGCTCGCTGCCGGCCGATACCTTGAAGTCGACTGGGAAGGGCGATACCGTCAGGCCGGCGCGCTCGAAGAGCCGTTGCGCCCGGCTGACATGGAAGGCCGAGGTCACCAGCAGCACATGGGGTTTGCGGCCCGCGACAGAAGCTTTTGCAGAACCCTTTGACAGCAGCGCCGCCACGGCTTGAGCCTCTTCGGCGGTGTTGAACACCGGGCCGGTGATCAGCATGTGCTTGGCCGGCACGCCCAGTGTTCGGGCGTGCTCGACCAGCAACTCGCCCTCGGGCCTGGCCTTGGGCTCCAAAGGCGACCAGCCTCCGGTGAAGATCAGCAGCGGCGCCCGGCCCGCCTTGAACAACTCGACGCCGCCGAAGAAGCGGTTGATATCGCCCCATTCACTCACTGCCGCTGCGCCCGGTGCGGTCACCCGGCCACCGCTCAACACGACGATGGCGTCAGCGTTCGGCATGTCGCTGACCGGGCGACGCTCGGCCCAGTTCTCGGCCGACCGGATCATCAAGTTGCTGAGGATCGGCGTGCTGCTGAGCCAGAAAACCGCCAGCCCCAGCCAGACCAGCGCTCGGCGCTTGAGCAGCAAGCCTGCTAGCAACAGCATCAGCGTGAGCCCTACCGGCAGCAGCAGGAAAGGCAGGATTTTGTGTAGATAGGCTTGCAAGCAGGACCTCAGATGTTCAGCCCGATGATGCCAGCCGACGCCTTGTCAAGCTGGCGCCGCCCGGCGCTTGCCCAGCGCGAACAGCATCGCCAGCGCCAACAGTGCTATGCCCAGCAGCTTGAAGGTGCTGGCGTGGTCCTGGGTCAAACCCTGGAGCCAGTGGATGCCGGTCGCGCCGAGCAGGATGCCCAGCAAGCGGGTCACGCTGACCAGACTGCCGGCGACGCCGCGCTCATCGATCGGCAACAAGGTCGTCGTGGCCTCCATGTAGCCGACCTGAAACATGCCCAGACCCAGCCCGCTGGCCAGCATGCCCAGGATCAGGGCTGCGGGCGCCGACCCGGTCGACAGCAGCCCCCCCGTCAGCAGCAGGCCAGCAGCGGCGCCCAACCAACCCATGGCCATCAGCCGCGACGACGACCAGCGCGCGGCCAGGCGTCCAGCGACGAGGCTGCCGAGCACCGACCCGCCCGGGTACATCGACAGCATCAGCCCGGCCGAAGCCAGCGAGGCACCCGCTGCGCGCGTCAGCTCATAGGGCAGCAACAGCAGGTTGGCGAAACAGGCCAGGTTGATCAGCACCGACGCGGCCTGGGTGCCCGAGAAGCGCGCCGAGCGAAACGGTGCCATGCGCAGCACCGGATGGGCGACCCTTGACTCGTGGCGCACCCACAAAATAGTGGCACCGACACCGCCGGCCAACAGCGCCAGCGCGACCCAGAGGCTGGCGTCGGGCCGGCTCAGTTCTGCCAGCCCCAGCATCAGGCTGGTGAGCAATGCGCTCAGCCCGATCGCACCGGCCCAATCGAAGCGCGCTGTGCCGGTCTGGCTTGCTTGGCCGACGCCGCGTTGACGCGCTGGCAACAAGGGCAGCAGCAGCAGCGCGGCCAGCGCCAGCGGCGTGCGGAACCAGAACACGCCCGGCCAGCCGAAGGCCTGCAGCAGCAAGCCGCCCAGCCAGGGCCCTGCGGCCATCGCCACGCTGCCGACAGCGATGTAGAACGCCAACACCCTGGCCTTGTCGGCCGCCGGGTAGAGCAAGGTGGCGATCGCTGGCGCGCAAGACACCGCAATGCCCGCCGCCGCACCCTGGACCGCGCGCATCGCGACCAAGGTCGGGAAGTCCGGTGCCAGCGCCACCGCGGCGTGGGCCAGCACGCTCGCGGCCAAGCCGATGGCGAAGATACGGCGGTGGCCAATGCGGTCGCCCAGGTGGCCGAAGACCAGCGCGAAGCTCGACATCGCCAGCACATAGGCGATCACCACCCACTGGATGTCGCGCAGTGGCAGCGAGAAAGCTGCGGTGATGACCGGAAACGCCGTGTTCACCGTGGTGTCCAAGGGCGACAGCAGCGAGCCCAGGCAGACGACGGCCAAGGCCAGGCGCTGGCGGTGGGGGCTTGGATACCGGTGGACTGGCTCGGACAGGGTGCTGGGGCGCATCCAGTCAAGTATCACCGCAGTGATGGTTCACCGACGGCAGCCTGGGCTCCGGCCTCCGTTACGATGAAGCGTGCCGACTTCGGCGCCGGGCACCAATGCTTAGGGCGCGCTTTGTGTGCGCCATCAACGTCAAGGAGACAGTACATGGATATAAGAGGCAAAGTGGCCGTGATCACCGGCGCAGCCAGTGGCATCGGTCGGGCGACAGCGCTGAAGTTTCACGCCGAGGGCGCTGCCGGCGTGGTGGTGGCTGACATGAACGAGGCCGGCCTGCAGTCGGTCGCGCAGGCGGTCAACGGTCTGGCGGTGCGCTGCGATGTCAGCCGCGAGGCCGACATCCAGGCGCTGGTGGCTGCCGCCGAGAAGCGCTATGGCCGGGTCGATGTGTACTTCTCGAACGCCGGCATCGGCAACAGCCAGGGCGCGGAGCCAGACGACGAGATGTGGGACAAGATGTGGAAGATCCATCTGATGGCCCATGTCTGGGCAGCGCGTGCCTTGGTCGAGAAGATGATTGCCCGCGGCGAGGGCTATTTCCTGATCACGGCCTCGGCGGCTGGCTTGCTCAACATCGTCGAGTCGGCTGCTTACGGCGTGACCAAGCATGCGGCGGTGGCTTTTGCCGAATGGCTGTCGATTGCTTATGGGCGCCGCGGCCTGCACGTGTCATGTCTGTGCCCGCAAGCGGTTCGCACCGGCATGGTGCCCGGAGACGGCGGCTCTGCCGGTGGCGACGGCATCCTCAGCGCCGAGGTGGTGGCCGACGAGATCGTCAAGGTGATGGCGACCGAGAAGTTCCTGGTGCTGCCGCATCCCGACGTGCTGAACTACATGCGCAAGAAGACCGACGACTACGACCGTTGGTTGGGCGGCATGC
>RGQD01000233.1 GCA_010030205.1 Betaproteobacteria bacterium | reverse complement strand
CGCTGACGACACGACCGAACACCGCGTAGCCCCAGCCTTGCGCGGACTCGCTGCTGTGGTCGAGAAAGCTGTTGTTGGTCGCGTTGATGAAGAACTGCGACGAGGCCGAATGCGGCGCACTGGTGCGTGCCATCGCCAGCGTGTATTTCAAGTTCTTCAGCCCGTTGTTGGCTTCGTTCTTGATCTCGCCCTGGGTGGGTTTTTGTTTCATGCCGGGCGCGAAGCCGCCGCCCTGGACCATGAAGCCCTTGATCACGCGGTGGAACACGGTGCCGTCGTAGTGCCCGCTACGCACATAGCTCAGAAAATTCTCCACGGTCAGCGGTGCTTTGGCATCGTCAAGCTCGATGGTGAAGCTGCCTTGGGCGGTGGTCATGGTGACGGTTTTGGTCATGTCATTTCTCCGAAAGGATGGTTGCTTTTTTGATGAGGATGGGGGTTTGCGGCACGTTCTGGTGGCCAGCCTTGTTGCCGGTCGGCACGGCCCTGATCTTGTCGACCACGTCCATGCCTTCGGTCACCTTGCCGAACACCGCGTAGCCGTTGCCGTCGGGTGAGTTGGCCGCGTCGAGCCGGTTGTTGTCGGCAAGGTTGATGAAGAACTGCCCGGTGGCCGAGTCAGGCACCTGCGTGCGTGCCATCGCGACCGTGCCGCGCTGGTTGGACAGGCCGTTCTTCGATTCGAGCGGGATAGGCGCACGGGTGGGTTTTTCCTCCATGTCGGGCGTCATGCCGCCGCCCTGGATCATGAAGCCGTCGATCACCCGGTGAAACACCGTGCCGTTGTACTGTCCGGCCTTGACGTACTGCACAAAGTTGGCCACCGTCTTGGGTGCTTTCTCGGCGTCCAACTGCAGCACGATGTCGCCCATGGCCGTGCTCAGGCGTACCTTCTGGGCCAGCGCAGGGGTCGACAGCAAGCAACTGGTTGCCAGCGCGGCGGCCAGGATATATCGGTTCATCGTTCCATCTCCTCAAGTGGTTGGGTAGCGGTCGTGCCGCGCGATCAGCGCAGTTGCGCCAGTTCACGCGCCATGCGCAATTTTCCCTGCAAGCCGGCTTCGGTGTGCGGCCCGGCAGCGGCTTCATAGGCGCGCTGGGCCAGGCGTGCGAACACGTCGCCCAGGTTCTCATGCGCGGTGCGGTAACCGGGGTCCAAGCGCAGCGCGGTTTCCAGCAACCCGCGAGCCGCATCGATCTTGCCGGCAGCGGCTTGTAGCACGGCCAGGTTGTTGTAGGGCTCGGGCAGGTCGGGAAACTCCTGCGTCAGGCGTTCGAACAGCGCGACCGCCTCGGCCGTGCTGCCGCCCGCCGACAGCATCACGCCTTGCAGGAAACGCAGCGCGACATCGCCGGGTTGCCGGGCCAGCGCTTGCGTCAAGTTCTGCTGCGCCAGCGCGGTCTCGCCGCGCTTGAATTGCTGCTCGATCGCTCGAACCGGGCCATCGGCGGCCACAGCGGGCGGCCAAGCTGTCGCTGCCAGCAGGCAGGCGAACAGTCCAGCTTTCAAGCGGCGCAGCGCAGCAGGCAGGGCCATCGACCGTGGAGGATTGGGAGAACGCAAGCCGGTTGCCGGGCAGTCAGATCAAATTCGGAGGCGGCAATGGCGCCGCTATACTGATTTGATTGTATCGACCCCCCGGTCTTGATCACGTGCGCTGCGGCGTTGCAGGCCGCCCCACCCAGCCCGCCGCCCACGGCATCCCTCCTCGAAAATCACGGCCATCCTGGAGGTGGCCGGTCTTTGTACCCCCCCTCATGACATTGCGCCTTTACAACACGCTGACCCGCAGCCTGGAAATTTTCACGCCAATCGACCCAGGGTTCGTGCGCATGTATGTTTGCGGCATGACGATCTACGATCTGTGCCACATGGGCCATGCTCGGATGATGATGGCTTTCGATGTGGTCTATCGCTGGTTCTACGTGCGCAACATCACCGACATCGACGACAAGATCATCAAGCGGGCGGTCGAGCGCGGCATCAGCATCCGTGCGTTGACCGATGAGATGGTTGACGCGATGCGCCAGGACATCGGCGCGATCGGTGTCGCCGCACCCACCCACGAGCCGCGGGCCACCGAGTACGTGCCGCAGATGTTGTCCTTGATCAGCACGCTCGAGCGCAAGGGCCTGGCCTACCGGGCTGAGGGCGGCGACGTGAACTTCGCGGTGCGCAAGTTCCCGGGCTACGGCAAGTTGTCGGGCAAGAGCATCGACGAGTTGCGCGCTGGCGAGCGGGTGGCGGTGTCCGGCGGCAAGGACGACCCGCTGGACTTTGTGCTTTGGAAGGCCACCAAACCCGACGAACCTAGTGACGCCAGTTTCGACGCTGACTATGGCCCGGGCCGCCCTGGCTGGCACATCGAGTGCTCGGCGATGAGTTGCGCGCTGCTCGGCGAGCGCTTCGACATCCACGGTGGCGGCATGGACCTGCAGTTCCCGCATCACGAGAACGAGATCGCCCAGAGCGAGGGCGCGCTCGGTCACCGCCATGTCAATTACTGGCTGCACAACGGTTTTCTGAACATCGACAACGAGAAGATGTCCAAGAGCCTGGGCAACTTCTTCACGATCCGCGACGTGCTGCAGCGCTTCGATGGCGAGACCTTGCGCTTTTTCATGCTGCGCACCCATTACCGCAGCCCGTTCAACTTCAGTGACCAACTGCTTGACGATGCGCGTACCGGGCTGCGCCGCCTCTACACCGCGCTGGATGGCATCGCGCTGGCACCAGCTTGCCCGGCCATAGATTGGGCGCAGCCGCAGGCCGCAGCCTTCAAAGCGGCGATGGACGAAGACTTCAACACCCCTGGCGCGCTGGCCGTGCTGTTCGAGTTGGCCAGCGAGTGCAACCGCAGCCGCTCGGTCGACAGTGCCGAGTTGCTGCGGGCGCTGGCTGCCACGCTGGGACTGCTGCAGCAAGCGCCGCGTGCTTTCCTGCAGGCCGGCAGCGTGCTCGACGAGACCACCATCGCGGGCTTGATCGCTGATCGTGCGGCGGCAAAGCTGGCGAAAAACTTCGCCGAGGCCGACCGCATTCGCCATGAATTGGCAGCGCAAGGCATCGAGCTCAAGGATTCGGCGCTGGGCACCACTTGGGTGAGGGCTTGAGCTTGCCCGGGCGCAGCCTCGGCTCGATTCAACCGGCAGCCATCGCAGTGACTGCGGTGCCGGCAGCCGTGACGCCGGATTACTGGGACGATGCCTGCCGTCACCTGTCCAAGCGCGACCGGGTGATGAAAAAACTCATCCCGCGTTTCGGCCAGGCGCGGCTGCAGAGCCGGGGCGATGCTTTCACGACGCTGGCGAGATCCATCGTCGGCCAGCAGATCTCTGTCAAGGCGGCGCAGTCGGTGTGGGACCGGTTCGTCGCGGTGGTGGGCGGTCCGGCTGTTCATCTGCAGCCGTCAGCGGTGTTGGCCCGGGACACGCCCGAGCTGCGCGGCGCGGGGCTTTCAGCGCGCAAGGTGGAGTACCTCGGCGATCTGGCCCGGCACTTCGAATCCGGTGCCTTGCATGTGCCGCAGTGGCAACAGATGGACGATGAGGCCATCATCGGACAACTGGTCGCGATCCGAGGCATCGGCCGCTGGACCGCCGAGATGTTCCTGATCTTCCACTTGATGCGGCCTAACGTGATGCCGCTCGATGACCTGGGTCTGATCAAGGGCATCAGCCAGGGATACTTCAGCGGTGAGCCGGTTTCTCGGGCTGAAGCGCGCGAGGTCGGCGAGGCCTGGGTGCCGTTCCGCTCGGTGGCCACTTGGTACATCTGGCGTAGCCTGGATCCACTGCCGGTAGACTACTGATCTTCGAGTTGCCGGCTTAGACCCTCGCGTACTGTTCGCAGCCGGCCCCGATTCACCCAACCCGAGGCGGCGGATGAGCAAACGACATTTCCTCGAGTTCGAGCACCCGATCGCCGAGCTCGAATCCAAGATCGAAGAGCTTCGGTTCGTGCAGTCGGAGTCTGCGGTTGACATCTCCGACGAGATCGGCCGGCTCGACAAGAAGAGTCACCAACTCGCCAAGGACATCTACTCGAACCTAACGCCCTGGCAGGTGACGCAGATCGCTCGCCATCCGCAGCGGCCTTACACCCTCGATTACGTCAGTGAAATGTTCACCGATTGGCAAGAGCTGCACGGTGACCGTCACTTTGCTGATGACGCGTCGATCGTCGGCGGGCTGGCACGCTTCAATGGCCAGCCCTGCATGGTGATCGGCCACCAGAAAGGCCGCGACACCAAGGAGCGTGGCCTGCGCAATTTCGGTATGGCCCGCCCGGAGGGCTACCGCAAGGCATTGCGTCTGATGAAGCTGGCCGAGAAGTTCGGCCTGCCGCTGTTCACGTTCGTTGACACACCCGGCGCCTACCCAGGCATCGGCGCGGAGGAGCGCGGCCAGTCCGAGGCCATAGGCCGCAACATCTTCGAGCTGTGCCAGCTCGAGGTGCCGATCATCGTCACCATCATCGGCGAAGGCGGCTCGGGCGGTGCGCTGGCGATCAGCGTCGGCGACCAGGTGCTGATGCTGCAGTTCTCGGTCTACTCGGTGATCTCGCCCGAAGGCTGCGCGTCGATCTTGTGGAAGACCTCAGAGCGCGCATCCGATGCTGCCGAAGCGCTGGGCATCACGGCGCACCGGCTCAAGGCCTTGGGGCTGATTGACAAGGTGATCAACGAGCCGGTGGGTGGCGCCCACCGCGACACCCGGCTGATGGCCTCGCAGCTCAAGCGCGCGCTGGTCGACGCGTTGCGCCAGGTCTCGGACCTCAAGCCCAAGGAACTGCTGCAGCGACGCTATGACCGGCTGCAGGCCTACGGCCGCTACGCCGACACCAAAGACCGCTGAGGCCAGCATGAGCGCTGAGCCGCAGGCCTGCCAGGCCTGTGTGGCCGTTGCGTTCAGTGGCGGACGCGACTCGCTCGCGCTCTTGCATGCGACCTGCCGCGCCGCTGCGACTCTGGGTTTGCAGGTGGTCGCGCTGCATGTGCACCACGGTTTGCTGCCTGAGGCCGACGACTGGGTGCTGCGGGCGCAGCGACTGTGCGCGCGCTGGCGTGCCCGAGGCTGGCCATTGCGTTTGCGCTGGGCTCAATTGGCGGGCGCGCCGGCTCAGGGTGAAAGCATCGAGGCCTGGGCGCGCACCGGCCGCTATGTGGCGCTGGCGCAGATGGCGCAAGACGAGGGTGCTGGGTTGGTGCTGCTGGCGCAGCACCGGCGCGACCAGGCGGAGACCTTCTTGCTGCAGGCCTTGCGCGGTGGTGGTGCGGCAGGCCTGTCGGCGATGCCGGCCGTGTTTGATCGCCTGGGGCTGCGCTGGGCCAGGCCCTGGCTGGCCCAGCCCCGCGAAGCGATCGAGGCCTACGTCAGCCGCCATCGGCTGCGGCCGGTCGAAGATCCGTCCAATCTTGACGACCGGATGGCTCGCAACCGCATGCGACTGCAGCTTTGGCCGGCGCTGCAAGCCGCGTTCAGCGACGCCGAGACCGCGCTGGCCAGTGCAGCGCAGCGGGCGCAGGAGGCCCATGCTGCACTTTTGGAATTGGCTGCATTGGACCTGGCAACGCTGGTTGACGATCGCGGCGGCTTGCTGGTGTCCGGGTGGCGACAGCTGTCATCCGCTAGACAAGCCAATGCCTTGCGCGCGTGGTGGCTCGCCCGGGCAGGTCAGGGCGCTTCAACCGCGTTGCTGCAGCGCTTGCTGGCCGAAGTGCCTGCGCATGGCGCCGGGCGCTGGCCGGCCGGCGCGGGGGTCTGGTGCGTGCTGCACCGAGGCCGCTTGCAGCATGTGCTGCCTCGGATGCACAAGCTCGGCCAGGCGGCGTCGACGATCGATTTGTCGCAACCCGGAAGGTGGCCAGCGCCGGGCTGGGGAGGGTGTTTCGAAGTCACCGACTGCCGCCGCGACGGCATGACGCCAGCGCTGTTGCAGTCGCTTTGCCTGCAGGCGCGCGCTGGCGGTGAGCGCTTCCAGCGCGAACCGGGTGGGCAGCCGCGCAGTCTCAAAAAACAGTATCAGAGCGCCAAGGTGCCCGAGCACGAGCGAGCCGGCCCGCTGCTGTGGGCGGCAGGCCGATTGCTGTTCGCGCCGGGCCTGGGAATCGACGCGCGCAGCCGTGCGGCGGTCGGCGAGCCGCAGTTGGCGCTGCGCTGGTGCCCGCAGCGGATGTCGTCAGCCGCAACCCAGATCGTGTCTCAGCTCGACAGCTAAAATATTGGGTTGTGTTCCGGAATTGCGTCGCGTCTGATCACCGATCGGGCAGGCCCCGGCATCTCCAGCAACCCTGTTCCTTTAGCCATGGCATTGATCGTTCACAAGTACGGTGGTACCTCGATGGGCTCGCCCGAGCGCATCCGCAACGTCGCCAAGCGCGTCGCCAAATGGGCCCGCGCCGGCCATCAGATGGTCGTCGTCCCGTCCGCGATGAGCGGTGAAACAAACCGATTGCTCGGCTTGGCCAAGGAGGTCAATCCGGGTCTGCCCGATGACGCGGCAATGCGCGAACTCGACATGATCGCCGCCACCGGCGAGCAGGTGTCGGTGGGCCTGTTGGCACTGGCGCTGCAGGCCGAAGGCATGGCGGCGGTCAGCTACGCTGGCTGGCAAGTGCCGATGCGCACCGACTCTTCGTACACCAAAGCGCGCATCGTCAGCATCGACGACCAGCGTGTTCGCGCCGACCTGTCCGCGGGCAAAGTCGTGGTGATCACCGGATTCCAGGGCATTGACGAGGCCGGTTCGATCACGACGCTGGGGCGCGGCGGCTCGGACACCTCGGCGGTTGCCGTGGCCGCAGCGATGGGCGCAGCCGAGTGTCTGATCTACACCGATGTCGACGGCGTCTACACCACCGACCCCAGGGTGGTGCCCGAGGCCAGGCGAATGAAGACCATCAGCTTCGAAGAGATGCTGGAGATGGCCAGCCTGGGCAGCAAGGTGCTGCAGATCCGCTCGGTCGAGTTTGCTGGCAAGTACCGCGTGCCGCTGCGTGTGTTGTCGAGTTTCACGCCCTGGGACATGGACATCGATGAAGAAGCCAAGTCAGGCACTTTGATCACTTTTGAGGAAGATGAAAAAATGGAACAAGCGGTCATCTCTGGCATTGCGTTCAACCGCGACGAAGCCAAGTTCACCGTGGTCGGCGTGCCCGACAGACCCGGCATCGCGTACCAGATCCTGGGCGCGGTGGCCGACGCCAACATCGATGTCGATGTGATCGTGCAGAACGTCTCCCACGACGGGCGCACGGACTTTTCATTCACGGTGCACCGCAACGATTTTCAGCGGGTCAACGATTTGCTGGCGAACACCGTCGTGCCCAACACTGGTGCCGCGATGTTCACAGCCGATCCGCGCATCTGCAAGGTTTC
>RGQD01000232.1 GCA_010030205.1 Betaproteobacteria bacterium | reverse complement strand
GTCGACCTGCACCGGCGCCGCCGGCAGCCGCGCATCGGCCAACACATTGGCCGGGCCGCCCAGTCCGGCCACCATGCGTGCAAAGCATTCGGCGGCGCGGCCGCTGCTCAGCGCAGCTTCGGCCAGCGTTTGGCCGGCGGCCAGCGTGGGCGCCAAACCGCCGAGCTGCAGCAACTGTGCCGACAGCGCCAGCGTCAGCGCTAACAGACGCGGTTCACGCACAGCGCCGGTCAGGAAATCCAGGCTCTCGGCCACCTCGAGCGCGTTACCCGCAGTGCGGCCCAGCACCTGGTCCATGTCGGTGATCAGCGCACGGCAAGGCAGACCGGACGCACCGGCCACCTCGACCAAGCTGCGCGCGAGTGTGCGGGCGTCATCCAGTCGATGCATGAACGCGCCCTTGCCAAGCTTGACATCGAGCACCAGGGCTTGCAGACCGGCGGCGAGCTTCTTGCTCAGGATGCTGGCGGTGATCAGCGGCACCGATTCGACCGTCGCGGTGACGTCGCGGATCGCGTACAGCCGCCGGTCTGCAGGTGCCAAATCGGCACTGGCGCCGAAGATCGCGCAGCCGGCCTCGCGCAGCACGCGCAGCAACTGCTCGCGCGGCGGCGCGACCGCATAGCCCGGCAGCGCTTGCAGCTTGTCGAGCGTGCCACCGGTGTGGCTCAAAGCCCGGCCCGAGACCATAGGCACCACGCCGCCGCAGGCCGCGACGATCGGTGCGAGCAACAGGCTGACCTTGTCGCCGACGCCGCCGGTCGAGTGCTTGTCGAGCACCGGCCCGGCCAGCCCGGCATCGGCCCAGCTCAGCAGCTGGCCCGAATGCGTCATCGCCTGTGTCAGGGCGACGCACTCGCCGCGCGTCATGCCCTTGAGCAGGATCGCCATCGCCATCGCCGCGACCTGGCCCTCGCTCCAGGTCTCGTCGACCAAGCCCAGCACAAAGGACTGGATCTGCGCCCGGCTCAGCGTGCCGCCGTCACGCTTGACCCGGATCAGCGACTGCGCGAACACGGGACTCAGTTCAAACGCGCGATGCGGTCGAGCTTGCCAGGGGCCAGCGTCGGGTTCGCTTGCACGTAGCGCTCGAGCGCGTCGACATCCATCATGCCGGTGCGCCTGTCGGTGCCGACCTTGAGCGCCGTAAAACTGTCGCCGCCGTCGGCCATGAAGGCGTTGACGGTGACGCGGTAGCGCGCTGCAGGGTCGAGCGCCTTGCGGTCCAGCGTCACGCTGCCCGGCACGACCCGCTGGCCCAGCGGTCGCGCAGCGTCCCAGGTGTAGCCAAAGCCGCGCGAGACCTGCATCAGGCGCGCCGAAACCTGGCCGACCCACTGCTGCTCGAGCAGTTGCAGGATCTGCGCGCCGCTCAGCGTCATCGTCACCAGGTTGTTGTAGAAAGGCTGGACCGAGAACAGGTCTTCGTAGCGCACCAGCCCGTCAGCCGGCAGCGCGAGCGAAGCGCGGATGCCGCCCGGGTTCATCAACGCGATCTGCGCGCCGGCATCGCGCGTGGCGGCGAGCTGCGCGTCGGCCACCACCTGGCCCAGCGCTGTCTCACCGGCCGGGTTGCTGTCGCGTGGCAGCGCCGCGGCGATGCGGCCAACCACGCGCTGGGTCAAGGGTCCGGCGAGCCGCTCGTACTGCGCGATCAGCGCGGTCTGCTCGGGCGCCTTGGCCAGCGTGGCGTTGCGAACAATGTGGTTCTCGGCCTGCGCGCTGACCACATCGCGGGTCTGGCGGTCGAGCACCAGGTCGATCGCAGTGACGATGGTGCCGTACTTGTCGCCGCTGGTGACGAGCCGGCCGTCGATGCGGCAGTTGTAGGCCCGGTGGGTGTGGCCGCTGATCACCAGGTCGACGGCTTTGTCGAGCTTTTTGACGATGTCGACGATAGGCCCGCTGATGCCCGGGCATTCGTTGTAGTCGCCGACCGGGACGCCGCCTTCGTGGATCAGCACGACGATGGCCTCGATGCCTTGGGCGCGCAGCCCGGGCACCAGGCGGTTGACGGTCTGGGCCTCGTCATCGAAGCGCAGACCCGCTACACCGGCCGGCACCACGATGTTCGGTGTGCCTTTGAGCGTCAGCCCGATGAAAGCCACCGGAATGCCCTCGAAAGTCTTGACGTGGTAGGCCGGGAACAGCGTCTGGCCGGTCGCCTCGACGACCGTGCTGGCCGCGAGGTACTGATAGCCCGCGCCCTTGAATGGCTTCGGCCCCTTGCAGCCGTCGGCCGGGTTGCAGCCGCCGCGCTGCATGCGCAGCAGCTCGGTCGCGCCCTTGTCGAACTCATGGTTGCCCACCGCGCTGGCTTCCAGCCCCATCAGGCTCAGCGCCTCGACAGTCGGCTCATCGTGGAACAGCGCGCTGAGCAGCGGGCTCGCGCCGATCAGGTCACCCGCAGCGACAAAGACATGGTTGGCATTCCTGGCGCGCAGCAGCGCGACCTGGGTCGCCAGGTATTCGGCACCACCAGCATCGATGTTGATGCGCTTGTCAGGGTTGGCCGGGTCTCTGACGCGGATGCCGTCCAACGGCGGCTTGAGGTTGCCGTGGAAGTCGTTGATCGCCAGGATCTGGACCTTGACCGTGGCAGCAGGCGCGGGTGGGACCGCCGCGGGCGGCAGGGCGCAGCCGGCCAGCAGTGCGGCGACGCAGGTGAGTAAGGTGATGGGCAGGCGCATGGGTCTGGGCTTTCAGTAAGCAGTCGTCGCGGCAGGACGGCTGCCGCCCGCAAGAACGGCCTCGATGTCGTTGAGAAGTCCGCTCGCGCCGATGCGAAAGCGTGCCGCCGTCAGCGCCGACTCGCCCAGCAGTTCACGCACCAGCGCGATGTAGACGCCAGCGTCAGTCACTGTGCGGATGCCGCCCGAGGCCTTGAAGCCGACCTGGGCGCCGCGCGGATGGCTGGCGATGGCCTGCAGCATCAGCCGTGCCGCCTCGGGCGTCGCGCTGGTGGCCGTCTTGCCGGTGCTGGTCTTGAGGAAATCAGCGCCGGCGTCGAGCGCGATGCGGCAGGCCCGGGTGATCAAGGCCGGGTCCTGCAGCTCGCCACTCTCGAGAATCACCTTGAGGCGCAGGCCTGCGCAGGCGCGGCGCACCGACGCCAGCAACGCGGGCGCCGCGTCCAGGTCGCGGTAGGCGATCACGACATCGACCTCCTGGCCGCCGGCCTGCACGATCTCGGCGCTGTCGCGCAAAGCACGCGCGATGTCGCTGCTGCCATCGGGAAAGTTGGCCACTGCGGCCACCGCGATGCCGGCCGGCAGACGCGCACGTGCCTGGGCGACGAAGCGGGGCCAGACGCAGACTGCCGGGACCGCACCTCGGGCCGGATCGGCGCCCACCGCCCGCAGGCACAGCGCATCGATGTCGGCCGCTTGGTCGGCGTCGTTCAAGCTGGTCAGGTCCAGACAGGCCAGCGCGATGCGCGCGTCGGCCAGGGTCTTGTTCGGTTGGCTCATCGGGTCGATTGTCCTTGGGCTTTTGACTTCGGCTAGCTGGGCGCCGGCATCACAGCTGCAGCGCCGGCACGATCGCCGCGAGCAAGCGCGCAGCGGTCGCTGCGCTGGCCTGCGCGGTGTGCAGCGTGTGGGCATGGCTCAGGGTCTCGGTCGACA
Organism: Betaproteobacteria bacterium; assembly: GCA_010030205.1. Taxonomy (GTDB): domain Bacteria; phylum Pseudomonadota; class Gammaproteobacteria; order Burkholderiales; family Burkholderiaceae_C; genus Pseudaquabacterium. The sequence continues at coordinate 3,847 of RGQD01000232.1, read as the reverse complement.
GGCCTGCGCCCATGTTCGTCAGCAGCGACAAGCCCAGCACCCGCAGGCCGGCATGGCGCGCCAGGATGGTCTCGGGCACGGTGCTCATGCCCACGGCCTGGGCGCCCAGCAGCCGCAGCATGCGGATCTCCGCCGGGGTCTCGAACTGCGGGCCGAGCACCCAGGCGTAAACGCCCTGGTGCAGCACGACGCCGGCCTGCGCCGCCGCGGCGGCAGCCTGCTCGCGCAGCGCCGGGTCGTAGGCGCCGACCATGTCGATGAAGCGGCCGGCACCGGGCTCGCCGTGCAGCGGCGTGCGCTGCACAATGTTGAGGTGGTCGCTGATCAGCATCAGCGAGCCCGGCGCCATCTCGGCGGCCAAGCTACCGGCGGCATTGGTCAGCAGCAGGGCGGTGCAGCCCAGCGCGGCCAGGCTGCGGATCGCCCCTTTCATGCCAGCAGCGTCGCCGCTCTCGTAAGCGTGCTGGCGGCCGCGCAGCAGCGCGACCTCACGCGCCTGCGCGCCAAGGCCGATGCGGCCCAGCCGCAGGCTGCCGGCATGGCCGGCCACGCCTAGCACGGGAAAAGCCGGCAACTCGGCGTACTCGATGTCGACCGCGTCCTCGACCAGGTCGGCGACGGCGTCCCAGCCCGATCCCAGCACCAGCGCCAGCTTCGGCGTGCGGCCCGGCGCCAAAGCATGAATGCGGGCGACGCTGTGTTCGATCGCGGTTTGCAGTGCGGCGTGGTTCATGGCTTCACAGCAAGCTTCAGGTGGCCGGGACCAAAGCTGGCCGGCAGCAATTGCCCGACGGTGTAGCGGGCCCGCACGGTCTGCAGGTCGGCGGCCCAGACCGGTGCGTCGTCTGAAGCGAATTCGCGCAAGCGCTGGCGGCAGCCACCGCAGGGCGTGACAGGGTCGTCGGCCACGCCGACCACCACCGCAGCCACGATGCGGGTGCCGCCAGCCAGCACCAGGTGCGCGATCGCCGAGGCCTCGGCGCATTGGCCTTGCGGATAAGCAGCGTTCTCGACATTGCAGCCGGCGTGAACCCGACCCTGCTCGTCGAGCAGCGCAGCGCCAACTGCGAAATTCGAGTAAGGCGCGTAAGCCCGTTCGCGCGCCGCGCGGGCAGCAAGCAGCAGCGAGTCCATGGCCTGCGCCAAGCTGTCGTCCAAAGCGGTCAAAGTTTCAACGCTCATTGCCATAGGGAATGCTCGATGCAGCGTGCAAAGGGACAGTGACATCAAACACCGGCCCTCGGGCAAGGCCTGTGCAAGCGCTTGACACCGTGCTTGGTGTCCGCGACAAGCTGTTCAGTGTAGACGGCGCCACCGGAGCGCTTGAAAGCGTCAGTCTGCTTGCAGCACTGACCGGATCGCCCCTTTGGCCACGACGAACGCGCCTTCACGAACTTTGGAGATTCGGCAGTCCCGCCAGAGTTCAGGAATTGAGTACTTCTCAGCGCTACAAAGCGCCTGCTCCCAGTAGCCGGGTAGCTCGACAGTCCCGCCACCCAAGGCCAGACGCGAAGGGTTCAACAGGTTGATCAATGCAGCCAGCCCCAAACCCAGCGCCCGCCCCCCAGACGCGATGGCTTGCAGCGTCGCAAGATCCCCGTTGTTTGCCTGTTCGGCCAACAAGCCAGGCGAGACCGCGCAAAAGGCAGCGATTGCATGTCCTCCCGCCAGGTTGTCCAGTCTCTCGACCCGATCGCCGACCATGATGGGAAAGTAGCCGAGTTCGCCGGCCCAGCCACTCGCACCCAGCAGTGGTTTGCCGTCAACCATCAGCCCCGCGCCAATCGCCGTGCCGACCATCACCACACCACCCGTCAATCCCGGCGGGGCATCCTGCATCTCTTCGAGCAAAGCCGCCTTGACATCGTTGAGCACAGACCACTTGACATTCAGCGCGGCCATGTCGAGCTTTGGCTTCCAGCCTGAAAACAGCGGCAAGACATCAGAGCCAAGCACCGCACCCTCAGCGTCGACCAGACCCGGAACAGCGATGCCGATGCGCTTGGGCGACAGCCGATTCGATGCGACAAATTTCTTGAGGTGATGCAAGAGATCGTTCGGCGTGAACGTCGATCCGGTCTCAATCCGCTGGTGGATTCCCTGGCAATAGAGCAGCATCTTGGTGCCGCCTAGGTCGATGCCAATCGTGTTTTCACTCATGATGTTTTCGATGCTGATTCACAGGCCTGAGGCGCAGCGCCTGGATGGCTTGATCGACACCGGGATTCACGCCGTGGCCATCGCGGCCGACCGCTTGCAGAAAGTCATCGCGATGGTGCCGATGGCCCGCATCGGCACGCCGGTCAAATGCGCCGAAGCCATCGTCTGGTGGCGCTCAGGTGAAGCGGCGTACATGACAGGCGAGCTGTTGCCGCTGACCGGCGGACGTTGATCGTGCCAAGGCGTAGCCTAACTTTCAAGGCGAGCGGAGTGCGCGACTACTTGTCACCCCAGGGCATCTCGCCCCAGAGCTTGCGAAATCCAGCCTCGGTGTCGCGCATCACCGTGCGGTACTGATCAGGGTCCAGGTAGCGCATCTGCGTGAACAGCCCGGCATTGACCTTCAGGAACTCCGGGTCGCTGGCGGTCTGCGCGATCGCTTTGACCAGTTTCTCGCGCACGTCGGCCGGCAGGCCCTTGGGCGCAGCGACGCCGCGCAGCGAGGACATCTCGATGTCGTAGCCCTGCTCCTTGAAGGTCGGCAAGTCGGACGCGAGGTCGGTGCGCTTGACGCTCATCTGGCCCAGGTTGCGAAAGGGCGACCCGCCCTTGATCGCCTGCAGTGCCTCGCCGATGTTGACCGCCGCGACGTCGATCTGCTTGCCCAGCGTCGCTGCACGCACGTCGGCAGCGCCCTTGAACGGGATGTGATTCATCTTCACGCGGGCGATACGCTCGAAGTACAGCATCGCGAGATGGTCGTCCGAGCCGACGCCGGTGGTGCCGACCGTGACCTGGCCGGGCCGGGATTTCGCGTAGGCCGCGAGCTGGTCGAGCGTGCGGATAGAGCTGTCGGTGTGGACTGAAAAATTGCCTGGGTCGTCGACGACGTTGCCGATCAGATCAAAGCTTTCCCAGGTGAACGGCGTCTTGCGCTCGATTGGGATCGTCAGCACGTTGGGCGTGTTGATGAAGCCTATCGTGTAGCCATCGGGTGGGGCCGCAGCCAGCATCCCGAAGCCGATCGCGCCGCCCGCGCCGGTCTTGTTCTCGACCGTGATCTTGGCGCCGCCCCCGAGGTACTTCTCGATGAACGGCACCATCGCGCGCGCCATCACGTCGGTCGCGCCGGCGGCGGAGTAGGCGACGATCATCTTGATCGGCCGATCCGGATAGCTGCCCTGGGCTTGGGCCGCGACAGGCACCAGTCCTGCGACGACAGCGGCGGCTGTCATCGCGAGTGCCTTGACGATGTTTCGTCTCATGTCTTGTCTCCTCGTTGATTCGATCAAGGATGCTGTACCGGCCGCTTCAGGATCGCCTCGAAGCGCCTGGCATAGGCCGGCCAAACCTCAGGGTTGACGAGCCGCGGCGGCCGCTCGCCGTGCAGCAGCCGCACGATCTGGTCGGCCGAAATGCTTGCCATGTTGCGCCGCGCTTCGTGCGTGACGCCGGCGGTGTGATAAGTCGCGACCACCGTGTCACAGGCCAGCAAGGGGTGGTCCAGCGGCGGTGGCTCGCGGTCCCAGACGTCCAGTCCGGCGCCGGCCACGCGGCCCGACCGGATCGCCTGCAGCAGCCCTGTCTCGTCGTGGATGCCGCCGCGCGCGGTGTTGATGAAGACCGCACCAGGCTTCATGCGTGCGAACGCTGCTGCGTCCATCATGCCGCGGGTCGTGTCGTCGCG
>RGQD01000231.1 GCA_010030205.1 Betaproteobacteria bacterium | reverse complement strand
CGTCGACCACCGCGACCTTGTCGGCGACGGTCTGGCAGGCACGCCGCAGCGACTGGGTGAAGCTGAACTCGCGGCCTTTGTCCTCGGGCGTCGCGACGGCGTTCGCCGTGAGCTGGTGTGGGGTCTTTGGCATGGGTTGGCCTAGGCTGCCTCGCCACTGCGGGCCATGTGGGCCACGTGGGCCACGTGGGTCATGTGGGCCATGTGGGATCGCATTTGATTGAAGTCCCAGACTTGAGCGACCACGGCTTCGAGCTGCTGCTGCACGCTGGGTTCGCTGCAGCGGCCATCGGCACCAAAGCTCAGCCCGACGGCGCTGATGCCCGCGGCCAGCGGCGTGGGCCAACCGCGCAGCGCGTGCACGACCGAGCGCATCGCAATGATCGCGGTGCCAATCGACTGCGCGCCGTAGGCGCAGACGATGCAGCCTACGGCCCGACCTTCGAAATATGGACGTGCGTCGCGGCTGAGCTCCTCGACATAGTCGAGCGCGTTCTTGACTTGGCCCGAGATCGAGCCGTGGTAGCTCGGTGATGCGATCAGGATGCCGTCGCTGCTGCGTATCGCGTCGATCAGCGCGGTCGCTTTAGGGGTCAGCGCTGCACTGCCGTACATCGGCAGGTCGAGCTCGTCGGCGCTGAACAGTTCGGTCTGCGCGCCCAGTCGCTGCGCCGCGTCGAGCGCGGCGCGCAGCGCTTTCTCGGTCGTCGAGTCCTGGCGAGCCGTGCCGCCGATGCCTACGATGCGTGTGCTTGCTTTCATGGGGGTTCGCTTCGACGCCTCAGGCCCCAGGGGCACGCAGCCGCAGCGCGCCCAGCGATTTCGATCTTGGATCACGGCTGGAGGCCACGCTCGAGACCGTGATGTCTTCCATCGCGACGCCGGCGTGGTTGGTCTCCGAGAAACTCAGGGTGCCGATCGCGCCTTTGTAGCCCTGGGTCGCGTTCAGGCCGCGGCGTACGGCTTCGACATCGAAGCTTTTTTGCTGTTCGATCACGGTCTTGAGCAGGTGCAGAAAATCGTAGTGCGGGCAGCCTGCGACATAGGCCTCGATGCCTTTGACGCCTTGCGCGGCCTGCAGCTTTTTCGCCAGCGCGACGTTGCGCTCAGGCGCCGGCGTGCTGTCTGAGTAAGTCCAGTTGCGGTAGTAGACGCCGAACACGTTGCGCAGGCTTTGTTCGGGCACCAGATCGAAGAGCGCGTCGTTGAACAGGTTGACATGACCGACGATGGGCGGGACCCAGTTCATCTTGGCCATTGCCGTGAAAGCCATCGCGATGTGAACGCTGCTGGCCATCCAGATGATCAGCCCCTCGCAGCCGGCGTTCTTCAGCGCCAGCACCTGCGCGGTCAGGTCGGAGGCGTTCATGCTGTAGGTCTGAATGATCGCTGGGTCCTGGCCCGTGATCTGCTTGAGCTTGAGTCGGGTGGCGTTGGCGGCGGTCTCGCCGAACGGGGTGAGCTCGTGCAGGATGCCGATCTTGCGCAGCTTGAGCGGTCCGGTCATGTACTGAGCCGCGACCTCGCCCTCTTGCACCGTGGTGTAGCAGCACATGAAGTGGTAGGGATACTTCGTGCCGTCGCCCAATTCGGCGCCGTTGGCGATCCCGGTCTGGATCATCTTGGCCGGTGTCGATGAAGCGAGCGAGGCGAGCGACTGTGGCGACCCGGTGGGGCCGACGACGTACTCGATGCCATCGGCCTTGAGCTTGCGAACGATCGCCGGCTCCTTGGCGGGCGATGCCTCGTCGTCTTCCTCGACGATGGTCAGCTTGCGCCCGAGAATGCCGCCGGCCGCATTGATCTCGTCGATCGCGATCAGGCCGCCTGCGTACAGCGGCGCGAATGAGCTGGCGAGCTTGCCGGTGGTGGGCCGAATCCAGCCGATACGAAACTCGCCCGACTGCGCCAGCGCGCTCGGCGGCAGAATCAATGAGGCCAACGCGCCAGCGCCCAGCGCCGAGATTGCCTGGCGACGCCCTGCCGAGACTGACGAAGCAGTGGGCGCCTGGGCGCCAGAACGAGCGGGGTTAGACTGCTGTTTCATGCACTGACCTTCCGATTTTGCCACGATTCGTACATAGCATAAGCTATGTTATGTTGATCTGCAACAGTTGATTCCCTAAAATAAATCCATGCCTTCCGCCGCACGACAACGCGCCGCCACCAAAGCGGACACCCGCAGCGCGACCCTCCCCACAAAGCTTGCCGCGAAGCCTGCCGCAAAGCCTGCCGCAAAGCCTGCCTCGACTTCTCCGGCAGCCGTCTCTGGCGCTGTTGGCGACCCGGTCGGCGCGCCAACTCCGCGCCGGCGCGTGACGGTCGGCGACAGTGGCAAGGACAGGCTGGGTCGTACCGACTGGATCGATGCGGGCGCGGCCATCCTGCGCGAGTCGGGCATCACGGGCGTCAAGCTCGCGGCCTTGACGGCGCGCCTGGGTGTGTCGATCGGCAGCTTTTACCATCACTTCACGAGCTTCGAGCAATACCTGGGCGATCTCGCTGACCACTACAGCGTCGAGCGGGTTCGTTTCGAGCTTGACATCGCCAGCGCCGGCAAGCTCGGGCCGGTGGCGCGGATACGCCGGCTCGGCACGGTCAGCTTGCAGCGCGACACCTTCCGTCTCGACCAGGCGATGCGCGTCTGGGCCACGATGGACGCGCGCGCCGAGATCAACCTGCGCCGCGCCGAAGCGCTGGTGCTGGTTTTTCTGGAGCAGGCTTTTCGCGACCTGGGCTTTGGCGCGAAAGACGCCGCGCTGCGGGCGCGGATTCTGCTGTCGGTCAACATCGCCGCGCTGGGTGCCGACGGTGACAAGCCCCATGGCGACTACTTCAAGGCGGCACTCAGACTGCTGGCGACGCGGCCGGGTTGATCTTCTTGCCGGGCCGCGCGGTCGTTGACGGCGACGTCTGCGGCGACGTTCGCAGGCTGGCTCAAGCTGCGCTGTGGATCTCGTCCAGCAGCGGCTGAAGCTCACGCCACGAATGCACGGACACACCGCTGCGGTTCATGTTGCTGTCGCCACCGTAGACCAGGTGTGCCGGCTGCGCCACCGGCCCGGCATAGCGTGCCCATTTGTGCAGCCCGGTCAGAAAATCCGGATTGAAAGTCTGTCCAGACTTGATCTCCACAGGCATCAGCGTTTCACCCTGCTCAATCAGCACATCGACCTCTTCGCCGGTGTTGTTTCGCCAGAAGTACAGATTGGATGCCAAACCCTGGTTGAAGCGGTTTTTAAGCAGCTCACTGACGACGAAATTTTCGAACAATGCGCCTCGGGCGGAGTGGATAGACAGATGCGCTGCGTCGCGAATCCCCATCAGGTGAGCGGCAAGTCCAGTGTCGTGGAAATACAGCTTGGCGCTCTTGACCAGTCGCTTGCCAAAATTTTGATGGTGCGGCTGGAGCATGAAGACGACATAGCTGGCTTCCAGGACTGAGAGCCAGGCGCCTATGGTCTTGTGCGTCACGCCGCAGTCATTGGCCAGGCTTGACATGTTGAGCAGCTGGCCGCAGCGGGCTGCACACAGCTTCAGGAATCGCTGAAAAAGGCTCAGGTTGCGCAGTTCGATGATCTGGCGAAGGTCTCGCTCCAGATAGGTCATCACGTAGTTGGCGAACCACTGTTCGGGTGCCAGCTCGCGGTCGTGAATCGGCGGGTACAGCCCGCGCCACAGCAATTCGTCGACGCTGTCGATCGGCGCGGCTGCGTCTTGCAACTCGCGCAGTGAAAAAGGCAGCAACTGGACCAGACCGACCCGACCCGCGAGAGTCTGCGTGATGTGGGACAGCAGCCCGAATTGCTGCGAGCCCGTCAACACGAACTGGCCCATTCGACCATCGTAATCCACCTGCGTCTGCAGGTAAGAAAACAAGGCCGGGCAACGTTGGACTTCGTCGATCACAGCGCCGTTGGCGTAACGCCCCAGAAAGCCGCGGGGGTCTTCTTCGGCGTAGGCCCGCGTGTCTGGGTCTTCCAGTGAAACGTAGGGCTTGTCTGGGAACTGTGCCTTCGCCAGCGTTGTCTTGCCTGACTGCCTCGGGCCTGTGATCGCCACAACAGGATAGCCCCGGGCAAGCGTTGCCAAGGTGGTCGAAGCGCGACGGGCGATCATTTTTACAATTTGATATTAGTATTCCCAAATTGTAATCGGGCTGGATGGCCGGTCTGCCGCTGCGTCAGGTTCGCCGCAGCTTGTCCCTCAGGGCGCAAGCCCGCTGGCTTCAGCACCGGTATTCGCTGCCCCGCTTGTCGACCACACGCAGCAGCGCATTCCAGTCGTGCAAACCGTAGTTGGGCTTCTGGCGTGCGGTCTTCATGTGCTTGGCAAAACCCTGGACCACGTCCTCGGCAATCATCAACGGCGGCTCGCCGAGGCTGCGCGAAATCAGCTCGAGTTCGGCCGCGCGCTCCATCATGTAGATGCGGTTCAGCGTGCCGTGGACTGTGGGTCCGTAAGCCAGCAGGCCGTGGTTGAGCAGCACGACGCAGCTGCCGTGCTGGCAACTCACGCCCAGCGAGTCGCACTCTTCCTGGGTCGTGGGCATGCCGTATTCGTGGTAGACCAGATCGTCGTAGACGGCGAGCGCGTCCTGGCTGATCGGCCGGATGCCGTTGCGGATCAGCGAGACGCCGGCACCGGCCCGGGTGTGGGTGTGCATCACGCAGTTCGCGTCAGGTCTGGCTTTGTAGACGCCGCTGTGTATCGTCAGTCCGGCGGCGTTGAATCGGCCAGGCTTGCCCAGCACCTCGCCAGCCAGGTTCATCTTGATCAGGCTGGAGGCGGTGATCTCGTGGAACATCTCCTCGTAATGGTTGATCAAGAAGGCGTCGGGCTCGCCGGGAACGCGCATCGACATGTGGGTTGCCAGAATGTCGGTCCAGCCGAAGTACTCGACGATGCGGTAGAGCGCCGCCAGGTCGCAGCGGGCTTGCCATTCGGCATCGGTCATCGTGGCGTGTGCGGTGCTGGTGGTCATGGCGTTGTCTCTGGGTTGGTGAGGCGTGACGGATTGAAGCGTCTTGGCTTGCGTCAATTCATACAGCGAGTATGGCATCCGCAACGGGTCGCCGCAAGCCGTGGCCATCACCGGCTCGCCGGGTTGACGTGCCGGCTTGCAGGGTTTTCCTTGATCGGGCAAAGCGGTGGCGCCGTGCTATGGTCTGATCGAATTGGTCTTTGGCATCGGTGTGGTGTTTGCCGCGTCGGTGCGCGCACTGGCCGAGGAGGCGCGCGCTGCCGCCTCGGCTTCAAAGCCGGAGTATGCAGGTCATGCGGATCTGCCGACGCCGCACGCAGCCATCGACGCCGGCCCTTGGCCGCTGTCAAGGCCCGAAACTTTTCCCTGAAAGAGCACACACCATGGCACCGGTTCCAAAAGGCGGCACGATCGCGGTTACCGGCGCTGCCGGGTTCATCGGCGGTTGGGTGGTGCGGCGACTGCTCGACAAAGGCTACCGGGTCCGGGCTTGTGTCCGCGATCCAGGCGACGCGAGCAAGACGGCTTTTTTAAAGGCCATGCCGGGTTTTGCTTCAGGCCGACTGACGCTTCACGCTGCGGATCTGGACCAGGCCGGCTGCTTTGATGCCATCTTCAAGGGCTGCAACGGTGTGGCCCATCTGTCGCACCTCAGCGGCTACCTGGACCAGGACGCGGTGCGGCGGGTTTGCGAGCATGTGATCGGCAGCATCGACGCGTCGGGTTCGGTGACGCGGGTCGTCGTGACCTCGAGCATCGCGGCGGTGATCTCAGAGATGGACTTGCAGGAGTTGGTGCGTCGGCCCGTGCTCTACGAAGACCGCTATCCGGACCAGAGCAACCCGCGGCGAACCCCCGAGCGAGGCCAGGGCTACTCGATGGGCAAGCTGGTGGCTGAGCAGGCTTTTGCACAAGCCGCGCAGCGCAGCGGCACCTGGGACGCGATCACCTGCTGCCCGGGCGACAACGTCGGACCGATCCAGTCGTCGCACCAGCAGACCGGCGGCCCTTGGCAGCAGTTGATCGCCGGCATGCTCAAGGGCAGTTGCCCGCAGACCGGCGTCTACCGGCCGTGGATGACGGTCGACGTTCGCGACGACGCCGAATGCCACATCGGCCTGCTCGAGAGCGCAGAGGTCAAGAACGGCGAGCGTTACATCGCCTGGTCGACCGATGCGCGGCGGGTCGAAGACCTGTGCGCCGACATCGACCGCTTGCTGCCCGAACTCGGGCACGACACACCTGCGGTGACCGATGACTTCCCTGAACGCATCCGTGCCCGCGAGGCCGAGATGCGCCGCATCTGGGCCGGCTGCGACCTGCGCAACGAGCGCATCCGGGCTTTGACCGGCATCGTCTTCAGGCCGCTCGATGAGTCCTTGCGCGACTGCGTCGAATCGCTGCTGTCCGTCGGCCAGGTCGTGCCGCGTCTGCGGCCCGGCTTTTCGCCTTTTGCACCCAACTGATCCACCTCTGATCTCTACCTGATCCATGGAAACCTCGACGACGACCCCCCTGCTGCACGGCATCCGCGTGCTTGACTTCGGCCGCTACATCGCCGGCCCTTACTGTGCGGCGATGCTGGCTGACTACGGCGCTGACGTGATCCGGATCGAGAAACGCGAGGGCAGTGAAGACCGTTTCCCCTCGCCGGTAGGCGGTGGCGTGGGCGCACTGTTCCTGCAGATGAACCGCAACAAGCGCGCGATGACGCTCGACCCGGCCTCACCCCAAGGGCGCGAGGTGGTGGCCAGAATGGTTCGCGGCGCCGACGTGGTGATCGCCAACCTGCCGCATGCCACGCTGGTGGCGATGGGTCTGGACTACGAGACGCTGTGCTCGTACCGGCCCGACATCATCTTCGTCACCAACACCGCCTTCGGCCCGGTCGGGCCGATGCACCGCAACGTCGGTTTCGACGGCATCGGCCAAGCGATGTCGGGTGGCGTCTACATGACGGGCACGCCCGAACAGCCTTACCGGGCGATGGTCAATTGGGTCGACTTCGGCACCGCGCTGCACTGCGCCTTCGGCACGATGGCCGCGCTGATGGAGCGCAAGCGCTCAGGCAAGGGCCAGATGGTCACGGGCGCTTTGCTCGCCACCGCGGTCACCGTGACCAACGCGACGCTGATCGAGCAGGCGGTGGCCAAGCCCGACCGCGTGGCGAGCGGCAACCGCGGCCAGACCGCAGCGCCGTCCGCCCCGCAGGGCACGGCGCAGATTAGCGACACGACCGGCACCATCGAGATCATTGCCGTCCAGGGCAGCCAGCGTATCGAACCGGCCACCATCCGCACCTACCTGACGGTGCGCGAAGGCGATCCGTTCGATCCCGCGCGCATCGACCGCTCGATCAAGAACCTCTTCGCCACCGGCCTCTTCGCTGACGTCAATATTGTGCGCCAGGCCAACAATACGCTCCTGATCCGCGTGGTCGAGAATCCGATCATCAACCGCATATCCCTCGAGGGGAACTCGAAGATCAAGGACGAGGACCTCAA
>RGQD01000024.1 GCA_010030205.1 Betaproteobacteria bacterium | reverse complement strand
GTGCAGGGCACTTACGAGACCTTCGTCGAAGCCGGTCGTCAGCATTACGGCGGCGATCTGGCCGGGCGCTGGATCCTGAGCTCAGGGCTGGGCGGCATGGGTGGCGCGCAACCGTTGGCCGCGAGCTTCGCAGGCGCGTGCTCGCTGAACATCGAGTGCCAGCAGAGCCGGATCGACTTCAGGCTGCGCTCGCGCTATCTCGACGAGCAGGCCGTCGACCTGGACGACGCGCTGGCGCGGATCGCGCGCTACACCGCCGAGAAAAAAGCCGTGTCGATCGGCCTGCTGGGCAACGCCGCCGAGCTGCTGCCCCAACTGGTCCAGCGGGCCCGGCTGCGCCCTGAGCAGGGCGGCATCCGCCCCGACCTGGTGACCGACCAGACCTCGGCCCACGACCTGGTCAACGGCTACCTGCCCGCCGGCTGGACGCTGGCGCAGTGGCAAGCGGCCCAGGCCGATGCCAAGCAACATGCTGCGCTGCGCGAGGCTGCATCGCGCAGCTGCGCGGTGCAGGTGCAGGCGATGCTCGATTTCCAGGCGTTGGGCGTGCCCACGGTCGACTATGGCAACAACATCCGCCAGGTGGCCTTCGATGCCGGCGTGAAGAACGCATTCGATTTCCCGGGTTTTGTGCCGGCCTACATCCGGCCGCTGTTTTGCCGCGGCGTCGGGCCGTTCCGCTGGGTTGCGCTGTCGGGCGACCCCGAGGACATCCGCAAGACCGACGCGAAGATGAAGCAGCTGTTCCCGGACAACAAGCCCCTGCACCGCTGGCTCGACATGGCGGGCGAACGCATCGCTTTCCAGGGTTTGCCAGCGCGGATCTGCTGGATCGGACTGGGCGATCGGCACCGCGCCGGTCTGGCGTTCAATGAGATGGTGGCCTCCGGCGAGCTCAAGGCGCCAATCGTGATTGGCCGCGACCACCTCGACGCCGGATCGGTCGCGAGCCCGAACCGCGAGACCGAGGCGATGCGCGACGGCAGCGACGCGGTCTCGGACTGGCCGATGCTCAACGCGCTGCTCAACACCGCCGGCGGCGCAACCTGGGTCAGCCTGCACCACGGCGGCGGCGTCGGCATGGGTTACTCGCAGCATGCCGGCGTGGTGATCGTCTGCGACGGCAGCGATGCCGCCGCCAAGCGCATCGAACGCGTGCTGTGGAACGACCCGGCCACCGGCGTGATGCGCCATGCCGACGCCGGCTACGAGGACGCCGTGGCCTGCGCCAGCGAGCAGGGGCTGGATTTGCCGATGCTGTGAAGTACCAGGGCTGGCTGGCGTGATAGCGGGCTGGCGTTAGGCCCGCGTGCAAATCCGGCGCCCAGGGCGCTGGCGACAGCGGCCCGATCTTTCCCCGTTCCCACTGAACCCTTGTTTCAAACCTCTGGAGACCCGCATGAACCCGCCCAAGATCGCCAAGACCCTTGTCATCACTGCTGCCGCGCTGTCTGCGGCCTATGCCCCTGCTGTGCGTGCCGAGGACACCAAGGTGGCGATCGCCATCTCGGGCTGGACCGGCTTTGCGCCGCTGACGCTGGCCAAGGAGGCTGGTCTGTTCAAGAAGTACGGGCTGGACGTCACGATCAAGAAGGTGCCGCAGAAAGATCGGCATCTGGTGATCGCCTCGGGCGACGTGCAATGCGCTGCCACCACGGTCGAGACCTGGGTGGTCTGGAACGCGAACGGTGTGCCGACCACGCAGATTTTCCAGCTCGACAAGAGCTATGGCGCCGACGGCATGGTGGTCAAGCCAGGCATCACCAAGATCAGCGACTTGAAGGGCAAGACCGTGGCCGCCAGCGCGCCCGGCACCGCGCCTTACTTCACGCTGGCCTGGATGCTCAAGAAGAACGGGATGTCGGTCAAGGACGTCAAGGTCGTCAACCTCGAGCCGCAGGCCGCCGCCAACGCGATGATCGCCGGCACTGACGGCGTCGACGCGGCGATGACTTACGAACCCTACCTGGGCGCGGTGCGGGCCAAGCCCGAGGCCGGCAAGATCATCGCGACCACGCTGGACTACCCGATGATCATGGACACTTTCGGCTGCACGCCGAAGTTCCTGGCCGACAATCCCAAGGCCGCCAAGGCACTGGCCGACGGCTATTTCGATGCGGTCGCGATGACCCGGGCCGAGCCTAAGAAGAGCTTCGAAATCATGGGTGCTGACGTCAAACAAAGCGGCGAGGCCTTCGAGAAGAGCCAGGCTTACCTGCGCTGGCAAGACCGCGAGGCGAACCTGAAGTTCTTCGCCGGCGAGCATGCCCAGTTCAGCAAGGAAGCCGCCGACCTGCTGCTCGAGGTGGGCATCATCAAGGCGATCCCGGACCTGAGCAAGCTGGCCGACACGCGCTTCTTGAAATGACCCACCCCCGTAGCGCCTGCGGCGCTCCTCCTCAAGAGGGCACCGCCTGCGGCCCGGCGAAGCCGGATCCGCGGCGCTTGCTTGCTTGGGTCCGGTGCTTTTGTCAGGACGGTGAGCTGCGGCCGGTCTCGACATGAAACCCCTGGTGGCCGTGGCTCCGGGCGCGAAGATCGCGCTGGGCGTGGGCTTCTTCGTGCTGTTCGTGGCACTCTGGGCGCTGGCCACTTTCGGCGGTTTCGTGCAGAAGACCTTCCTGGCCGACCCGCTGCAGATGCTGCGCAGCGGCTGGGTGCTGCTGACCGAGATGGGGTTTGGCTGGGACATCGGCATGACGGTGTGGCGGGTGCTGGGCGGCTTTGTGCTGGCCGCGTTGCTGGCGGTGCCGCTGGGCGTGGCCATGGGTGCGTACAAGCCGGTCGAGGCGTTCTTCGAGCCCTTCGTCTCGTTCGCGCGCTACCTGCCGGCCTCGGCCTTCATTCCGCTGCTGATCCTGTGGGCCGGCATCGGCGAGGCACAGAAGCTGGCGGTGATCTTCATCGGCAGCTTCTTCCAACTGGTGTTGATGATCGCGGTGGTGGTGGGCAACACCCGGCGCGACCTGGTCGAGGCCGCCTACACCCTGGGCAGCAGCGATGCCAGCCTGGTGCGCCGGGTGCTGATCCCCGGCGCTGCGCCCGAGATCGCCGAGATCCTGCGCATGGTGCTGGGCTGGGCCTGGACTTACGTGATCGTCGCCGAGCTGATCGGGGCCTCGAGCGGCATCGGCCACATGATCACCGACAGCCAGGCGCTGCTGGCCACCGACCAGATCATCTTCGGCATCATCGTGATCGGCCTGATCGGGCTGGTCAGCGACTTCGCCTTCAAGTGGGCCAACCGGCGGCTGTTCCCCTGGGCCCAACTCGGGCGATAAACGGCGCGAGCCACACCATGACTGAAGCCTTCTTGTCGATTCGCGGCGTCTCGCGCAGCTTTGCCGCCAGCGGCGGCGGCGTGCCCACGCTGGCGCTGCAGGCCACCGATCTGGAGGTTGCCGAGAACGATTTCGTCACCATCCTCGGGCCTTCGGGCTGCGGCAAGAGCACGCTGCTGCGCATCGTCGCCGGCCTCGACCGCCAGACGTCCGGCGAGGTCTTGCTGGCGGGCCAGCGCATCAGTGGCCCGGGCGCCGACCGAGGCATGGTGTTCCAGAGCTACACGCTGTTTCCCTGGCTGACGGTGCGCGACAACGTCTGCTTCGGCCTGCGCGAGCGCGGCCTGGCGCGGGCTGAGCAACTGGAGATCGCCGGCGCTTTTCTCGACAAGGTCGGCCTGCGCGGCTTCGAGCACCACTTTCCTAAGCAGCTCTCGGGCGGCATGCAGCAGCGCGTGGCAATCGCCCGCGCATTGGCCAACAGCCCGCGCATGCTGCTGATGGACGAACCCTTCGGCGCGCTGGACCACCAGACCCGCGAGCTGATGCAGGAGCTGCTGCTGGGTATCTGGGAGGGTGATTCGGTCAGCCAGCGCAAGACTGTGCTGTTCGTCACCCATGACATCGACGAAGCGGTGTTCATGGGCAGCCGGGTGGTGGTGATGAGCGCCAGGCCTGGCCGCATCAAGCTCGACCGGGTGGTGCCGCTGGCCCACCCGCGCCACTACCGGGTCAAGACCAGCCCAGAGTTCAGTGCGCTCAAGGCCGAACTGACCGAGCAGGTGAGGGTGGAGGTACGGGCAGCGCAAGCGGCTTTGGCTTGAGCGCTGCAGCAGCCGCTCGTCGAGCGGCTGCTGGCTACATCACCGCGCCGACCTGCCAGGGCACAAACTCGCTCTGGCCATAGCCGTGCAACTCGCTCTTGCTGTGCGTTCCCGACGCGGTGGCGAGCACCAGGTCGAAGATGCGCTGGCCCATCTGCGCGATCGAACTGGTGCCGTCGATGATCTCGCCGCAGTTGATGTCCATATCGTCTTCCTGGCGCTGCCACAGCGCGGTGTTGGTCGACAGTTTGAGCGAAGGCGAGGGCGCGCAGCCATAGGCCGATCCGCGTCCGGTGGTGAAGCAGATCAGGTTGGCCCCGCCTGCCACCTGCCCGGTGGCGCTGACCGGGTCGTAGCCGGGGGTGTCCATGTACACAAAGCCGGCCTGACGCACAGGCTCGGCGTACTCGTAGACCGCTTGCAGGTTGGTCGTGCCGCCCTTGGCGACGGCGCCAAGAGACTTCTCGAGAATCGTCGTCAGGCCACCGGCTTTGTTGCCCGGCGACGGGTTGTTGTTCATCTCGCCGTCGTTGTTGCGGGTGTATTGCTCCCACCACTTGATGCGCGCGATCAGTTTGTCGGCGATCTCGGGCCTGACCGCGCGGCGCGTCAGCAAGTGCTCTGCGCCGTAGATCTCAGGGGTCTCCGACAGGATCGCCGTGCCGCCGTGTGCGACCAGCAGGTCGACCGCAGCGCCCAGTGCCGGATTCGCGCTGATGCCCGAATAGCCGTCCGATCCGCCGCACTGCAGGCCGATCGTGATGTGCGACGCGCTGCAAGGCACGCGCTGGGCCAGGTTGGCCTTGGGCAGCATGGCTTGCACCAGTGCGATGCCTTTGTTCACCGTCTTGGTGGTGCCGCCCGAGTCCTGGATGTTGAAGACCTGTAACTCTTCGCCTTCGCGCAGGCTGCTGTGCGCCAGCCAGGCGTTGATCTGGTTGGCCTCGCAGCCCAGACCGACGACCAGCACACCGGCGAAGTTGGCGTGGGTCGCATAGCCGGCCAGCGTGCGCTCCAGGATGCTCATACCCAGGCCTTCCGAGGCCATGCCACAGCCGGTGCCGTGCGTCAGCGCGACAACGCCGTCGACGTTCGGGAATGCAGCCAGCGCCTGCGGGTTGGTGCGGCGCGAGAAGTGGTCAGCAATCGCTCTGGCGGCCGTCGCCGAGCAGTTCACGCTCGACAGGATGCCGATGTAGTTACGCGTCGCGACGCGGCCGTCGAGCCGCCGGATCCCCATGAAACTGGCCTCGCGCCGCGCTGGCTCGGGTTTGAGGTCGGCACCGACGGCGTAGTCGCGTGCGAAGTCGCCGCCGTTGTCGCCCACGCCCAGGTTGTGCGTGTGCACATGCTCGCCGGCGGCGATGGGCTTGCTGGCAAAACCGATGATCTGGTTGTAGCATCTTGGGCAACCACAGCACCAGCTTGGGGCAATAGGTGATGACGACCAAGCTGCCCAGCAGCGGCACCAACCAGGGCAGGATGGCCATGGTCGTGCGCTCGACGCTGAGTTTGGCCACCCGTGCAAGCACGAACAACACCATGCCCATCGGCGGGTGCAGCAGACCGATCATCAGGTTGAGCACCATCACCAGACCGAAGTGGATCAGGTCGATGCCCAGCTTCTGGCAGATCGGCACCAGGATCGGCACCAGGATGGTGATCGCGGCGGTGGGTTCGAGAAAGCAGCCGACGAACAGCATCAGCAGGTTGGCCAGCAGCAGGAAGATCCAGGGCTCCTTGGTGAAGCCCAGCACCCACTCGCCGATCGCTGCGGTCACACCAGTGGCCGTGAGCATCCAGCCGAAGATGCTTGCCGCGGCGACGATGAACAGCACGGTGGCGGTGGTCTCGACGGTGTCTAGGCAGACCTTGACGAAGGTTTTGAAGTTGAGCGTGCGGTACCAGGCAAATCCCAGCAACATCGCCCACATGCAGGCGGCGATCGCGCCTTCGGTCGGCGTGAAGATGCCGGTGGTCATGCCACCGATCAGCAGCACTGGCGTCATGATCGGCAGCACGGCCTGGAACTGGCAGGCCCGGTCCAGCGCGAACAGCGCGACCAGCCCGATGAACACCGTGAGCTGCGCCGGCATGCCCGCCCGGGTCACCAGCAGCCACAGTATCAGCGGCCAGGCGATCACCACCGCGGTCTCGAGCAAGGCCTTGAGCACGCGCGGCCACTGGAACTTGACGTCGGCGCCCCAGCCGTTCTTGTGCGCGAAGTAAGCCACCGTCAGCATCATCAGCGCGGCCATCAGCAGACCCGGCAAGATGCCGGCCAGGAACAGCGCGCCGACGCTGACATTGGCCATCATGCCGTAGATCACAAACGGCAGGCTGGGGGGGATGATCGGGCCCAGTGTGGCCGACGCAGCGGTCACGCCGACCGCGAATTCGAGGTCGTAACCGTGGTCCTTCATGGCCTTGATCTCTATCGTTCCCAGGCCCGCGGCATCGGCGATCGCGGTGCCGCTCATGCCGGCGAAGATCACCGACCCCAGCACGTTGACATGGCCCAGGCCGCCCTTGAGCCAGCCCACCAGCGCCAGCGCGAAGTTGTAGATGCGGTTGGTGATGCCGGCGTTGTTCATCAGGTTGCCGGCCAGGATGAAGAAGGGCACGGCCAGCAGCGGGAAGCTGTCGATGCCGCTGATCATGCGGTGTATCACGACAAACGGCGGCGAGCTCTGCGTCAGCGCGATGTAGAGCAGCGATGCACCGGCCATCGCAATGGCCACTGGCAGGCCGCCGGCCATCAGCACCAGGAAGATGATCTTGAGCATTCAGCGCTCCTCCATCGTCGATTCGGGACGCTCGAGCACCGTGTAGCCGCGCCGCCAATGCACCCGCGTGACCCAGGCCGCGCGCAGCGTCATCGCGGCAAAACCGAGCAAACACACGCCGTAGACGATGTTCATCGGCAGGTCCACCACCGTCATGCGTGAGTTGCCCAGGCGGATCATCATCTGCGCGGTCAGCACCACGGCCACGCCGAAGAACAGCACGCGCAGCAGGTCTACGCCCTGCGCCATCCAGCGGCAAAATGCCGGCGGCAGGTGGCGGTAGAAGAAGTCGACCTGGATGTGGTTGTTCTTGGCCACGCCAATCGCTGCACCGACGAACACCGTGCCCACCAGCAAGTAGCGCGCGATCTCCTCGGTCCAGGCGGCCGAATCGTTGAAGACATAGCGGGTGATGAATTGGTAGAGCACGGTCGCCCCCAGCGCCCAGAACAGCGCCAGCGCGGCCCAGGCCTCGGGCGTTGTGCCGGACAGGTCCACCGCTTCGTCCTGGGCGTGGAACTCGCCGTCATCGCCCATCACCTTGGGCCCATCGAAGATGTCGGTCACCGTGGCCTTACTTGAGTGCGATCACGCGGTCCCAGTCCTTCTTGTCCAGGCCCATCGATGCGAAGTCGATGCTGCTGGAATTCGTTGCGGTCGACCGTGACCACGTTGATGCCCTTCTTCTTGAATTCCTCGACCAATTCGCCCTCGCGCTTGCGGATCTCGGTGCCGGCTTGCGCGGCGCCCTCCTGGGTCACTTCAACCAGCGTTTTTTGCTCGGCCGGCGTGAGCTTGGCGATCACGTGCGGGGCGATGATGGTCAGCAGCGAGTCGGCGATGTGGCCGGTCAGGATGATGTTTTTCTGCACCTCGTAGAACTTCTTGGCCTCGATCGTCGGCAAGGGGTTCTCCTGCGCATCGACGGTGCCGTTCTGCAGCGCCAGATAGACCTCGGCAAAGGCGATCGGCGTGGCGTTGGCGCCGCAGGCGCGCGGCAGCGCGGTGTAGGCCGGTGCATCGGGCACGCGGATCTTCAAGCCTTTCATCTCGTCGCAGGTCTTGAACAGCTTGTTCGAGGTGGCGTGGCGAACGCCGTAATAGGTCAGCGCGGTCACGGTGTTGCCGTTGGTGGCTTTCTTGTAACCCTCGGCCAGCTCTTTGAAGACATCGCTCTTGGCATAGGCCAGCACATGGTCGGCGTCGCGGAAGGTGAAAGGGTAGTAGCTCACGGCCAGGCGCGGAAAAGCGCGCGCGGCAAATGACGCGCCGGTCAGGATGATGTCGACCGTGCCGAGCTGCAGGCCCTGGTTGATGTCGCTCTCCTTGCCCAAGCTGGAGGCTGGAAAGACCTTGATCTCGTACTTGCCGTTGGTGCGCTTCTTGAATTCCTCGGCCGACCACAGCGCCCACTTGTGATAGGGCTCGGAGGTCTCGTACACATGAGCCCACTTCAGCTGGGTCTGGGCCTGGGCCAGCCCAGTGGCGCCTATGCCGCTGAGCAGCACGGCGATGGTGGCAAGTGTTGCTGAACGTCGGTTCATGGTTTTCTCCGGTGGGTGGTCATGAGGGTGAAATGGCAGCATGCACTTCAGGGCGTCTTGCGGCGAACCTGTTGCGTTTGTTGACGTGTTGCTGTCGTAGGCCAGGCCGCAGGATGGCTTGATGCGCGACGATGGCTGCTCGCCATGTGCGGGTGGTCTCAAGCTGGTCGTCCAGCCGTTCAATTCAGGATGCCTGATCCGGCACATTCAAACATAGGGCAAAACCCTCAATGCCCTGCGGTGACTGTTCAGCGGCCCAAAAAGCATCAAGCCGGCAGGTGCCGGCTTGATGGCTTGTTGCGCGTCAGCTTAGCCGACGCTGGGCATCACTTGGAGGCGGGCGCCTCGGCTTTGGCCGCTGCATCGCTGGCGACGCTGGCGGGAGCCGCGGCCGGTGCGGCGACGGTGGCCACTGCGGCCACGGGTGCCTTGGCGCTGTGGGCCGCGCCGCTCGTGGCGGGTCCGACCGGCAGCAAGGGCACGATCAGCAGCGCCACGATGTTGATGATCTTGATCAGCGGGTTGACGGCCGGGCCGGCGGTGTCCTTGTAAGGATCGCCCACGGTGTCGCCGGTCACGGCGGCCTTGTGGGTGTCGCTGCCCTTGCCGCCGAAATGGCCGTCTTCGATGTATTTCTTGGCGTTGTCCCAGGCGCCGCCGCCGGTGCACATCGAGATCGCCACGAACAGGCCGGTCACGATCGTGCCCATCAGCAGGCCGCCGAGTGCCGCAGCACCCAATGTCAGGCCGACGACGATTGGCACCACCACTGGCAGCAACGATGGCACGATCATTTCCTTGATCGCTGCGGTGGTCAGCATGTCGACCGCAGCGCTGTAGTCTGGCTTGCGCTTGCCGGCCATGATCTGACCGTCAGCGAACTGGCGACGCACCTCGACCACCACCGACCCGGCAGCACGGCCAACAGCCTCCATCGCCATCGCGCCGAACAGGTAGGGGATCAGCCCGCCGATGAACAGGCCGACGATCACCTTCGGGTCGCTGAGGTCGAAGCTCACATTCATGCCTCGGCCTGCGAGCGAATGGGTGTAGTCAGCGAACAACACCAATGCGGCCAGACCGGCAGAACCGATGGCGTAGCCCTTGGTCACAGCCTTGGTCGTGTTGCCCACGGCGTCCAGCGGGTCGGTCACATCGCGCACGCTCTTGGGCAACTCGGCCATCTCGGCGATGCCACCGGCGTTGTCGGTGATCGGGCCGTAGGCGTCCAACGCGACCACGATGCCGGCCATGCTGAGCATGGCGGTGGCAGCGATCGCGATGCCGTACAGGCCTGCCAGCGAGTAGGCCGCCAGAATGGCCAGGCAGACCATCAGCACAGGCCAGGCTGTCGAGCGCATCGAAACACCGAGTCCAGCGATGATGTTGGTGCCGTGACCGGTGGTCGAGGCTTGCGCGATGTGTTTGACCGGCGGGTACTGGGTGCCGGTGTAGTACTCGGTGATCCAGACCAGCGCGGCGGTCAGCACCAAGCCGACGGCGCAAGCGCCCCACAGCCGTATCTGTGTGCCGGCGCCGAATGTGTCGTCGGGCATCATCTTCGTGGTGACGAAGTAGAAGGCGATCAGCGACAGGCCGCCTGCCACTGCCAAGCCCTTGTAGAGCGCCGGCATCACGTTCTTCATGCCAGGCGAGGCCTTGACGAAGCCGCAGCCGATGATCGACGCGATGATAGACACCCCACCCAGCAGCAGCGGATAGATCACCGCGGCCATCTGCGAAGGACCGACGACTGTCAGTGCACCCAGTGCCATCGTGGCAATCAGTGTGACGGCATAGGTCTCGAACAGGTCGGCGGCCATGCCGGCGCAGTCACCGACGTTGTCACCGACGTTGTCAGCGATCACCGCCGGGTTGCGCGGATCATCCTCGGGGATGCCGGCTTCGACCTTGCCCACCAAATCGGCACCGACGTCGGCGCCCTTGGTGAAGATGCCACCGCCCAGTCGCGCGAAGATCGAGATCAGCGACGAGCCGAAGGCAAAGCCCAGCAGCGGCTTGAGCACGGCCGACAGTTCCTTGTTCGGCGTCATGTTGCCGTTGCCTGTGATGAACAGGAAGAAGATGCCCACTCCGAGCAAGCCCAGGCCGACCACCAGCATGCCGGTGATCGCGCCGCCCTTGAAGGCGACGTCAAGCGCCGGCCCGATGCCGCGCGTGGCGGCCTGCGCGGTGCGCACATTGGCCTTGACCGAGACATTCATGCCGATGAAGCCGCAGGCACCCGACAGCACTGCGCCGAGCACGAAGCCCACTGCAGAGGTACCGTCCAGGAACACCGCAATCAACACCGCCAGCACCACACCGACGATCGCAATCGTGCGGTATTGCCGCGCCAGGTAGGCGGCAGCACCTTGCTGGATGGCGCCTGCGATCTCCTGCATCCGGGCATTGCCCGCGTCTTGCCGCAAAATCCAGCTGCGTTGAACAAATCCGTAAAGCACAGCCGCGAGGCCGCAAACCAACGCTGCATAGAGCGCCGTGGTGGTCGAAATCAAGGTATCTCCTTCCTCGCAAGAAAACGAAGAGCCGCCGTCGAGCTGTGCTGCGGCTCGGCTTTGGCCCTGTGATGGATGTGCCACCGATGTTGCTTTTTACCCTAGCGCTGCGGTTGCAGCCAAGTGTTGGTGGCGCTGCGACTGTAAGTGATCGGCGCGGATGCCGGCACGGTGTTTTCCTGCAGTTGCGCAAATCAGTCTTGCCGTCAGGTCTCGGAAAGCCCGGTTCGTAGAATAGGGGTTTTCCCTCTGCTATCGAGTCCTCCATGAGCTTGCACAACGTGACGCCCGGCGCCAAAGCGCCCCAGGAATTCAACGTGATCATCGAAATTCCGATGAACGCCGACCCGATCAAGTACGAGGTCGACCATGAATCTGGTGCGCTGTTCGTCGACCGCTTCATGAGCACGGCGATGCACTACCCCTGCAACTACGGCTATATCCCCAACACCTTGTCGGACGACGGCGACCCGGTGGACGTGCTGGTGATCACGCCGGTGCCCTTGATCCCCGGCGTGGTCGTGACCTGTCGGGCGCTGGGCATGATGAAGATGGAAGACGAGGCTGGTGGCGACAACAAGCTACTGGCGGTGCCGATCGACAAGATCCTGTCGATCTACAGCCAATGGCAGAAACCCGAAGACCTCAACCCCTTGCGCATCAAGACGATCCAGCACTTTTTCGAGCACTACAAGGACTTGGAGCCTGGCAAGTGGGTCAAGGTGCATGGCTGGGTCGGACCCGACGAAGCGCACAAGGAAATTGTCGTCGGCATGGCGGCTTTCGAGGCTGGCCGTTCCTGATCGTCAAGCGACGTTTTTGAACGGGCTGTGTTCGCGCAGCTCGTCAACATACGAGGCCATGCCTTGGCCTTCGCGTGCGAGGAAATCCTGCACCGCGCGTGAAAATTCCGGATGTGCCAGCCAGTGGGCCGACTTCGTGCCCACGGGCAGCAGGCCCCGCGCCATCTTGTGTTCGCCCTGTGCGCCGCCTTCGAAGCGTCGGTAGCCGTTGGCGATGCACCACTGCAGCGGTTGGTAGTAGCAGGCCTCGAAATGCAGGCAGGGCAGGTACTCGGTGCAGCCCCAGTAACGGCCATAGGCTTCGCCCTGATCCGGGGCCAGCGCGACCAGCGATGCGCCTATGGGCCGACCTTCGCGGCGAGCGACGAACATCAACCAGTTCTCGGGCATCGTCGAGGCCATGGCATCGAAGAACTCTGCGGTGAGGTAAGGCGTGGAGTGGTGTGCGCGGTAGGTCAGGGTGTAGCAGTGGTGGAAAAATTGCCACTGCTCGGACGTGATGGCTGCACCTTCATAGGCGGTGAAAACAGCGCCTGCGTCGGCGACTTTGCGCCGCTCCTGCAGGATTTTCTTGCGCTTTTCGCGTTGCAGGCTGGCCAGAAAGGCCTCGAAATCGGGCCATGGGGCGGCTTCGTCCTGGGTCCAGTGGAACTGCACGCCCTGGCGCACCAGCCACTGCTGCGCGGCAATGGCGGGCGCTTCCGCCTCGGCATGGAACAGCAGATGGATCGATGAGGCCTGCTCTCGCTCGGCAAGCTGGGCGATGGCGTTCAGCAGCAGCAGCCTGGCGGGCTCGTCGGTCGCCATCAAGCGGCTGCCTGGCACAGGGGTGAAAGGCACCGCCACCAGCAATTTGGGGTAGTAGCGCAGGCCGTGTCGTTCGTAGGCATCGGCCCATGCCCAGTCGAACACGTATTCGCCATAGGAATGGGTTTTCAGGTATGCAGGCGCCGCCGCGACCAGCTCACCCTCTCGTTCGACGGTGACGAAGCGCGGGTGCCAGCCTGCGCTGGGTACCGCGCTGCCCGAGGCATGCAGTGCGCTGAGGTATTCCCAGCGCATGAAAGGCGTTGGTCGCGACTGCTGCGCCAGCAGCGCATTCCACGCCGAGCATTCGATTCCTCTGGGGTCATCGAAGACCCGGATAACATCTGACGACACTCTTTTGCCTTGCATCTGATCCCACACCGTATGTCAACTCCCACCCAGGCTCCGGTGCGCATCGCGCTGGCCCAGTTCAACGCCACTGTCGGCGATCTGGCCGGCAACGCACTTCGCATTGTCGATTGCGCGAGGCAAGCCCATGCCGCAGGCGCTAGTTTGCTGGTCACGCCCGAGCTCGCGCTCACCGGTTATCCACCGGAGGACTTGCTGTTGCGCCCGGCCTTCATGATGGCTTGCGCTGACGCTCTTGGCGAACTGGCGGTGGCGCTCGCCCAGTTTGCTGGCTTGTCGGTGGTGGTGGGTCACCCTCACCAGTGGGGTGATCGCGGCGATGTGAGAACCAAATCGCACGCGGTGCAGCAGCGCTTCAACGCGGCCTCGGTGCTGGTCGCAGGCGCTGTGTCGGCGACATATTGCAAGCGCGAACTGCCCAACTACCAGGTCTTCGACGAACGGCGCTACTTTGCCTCCGGCCGTGACGCGGGTCAGGGCGCGGTCGTGTTCACCGTTGCTGGCCGGCGATTTGGCCTGTTGATCTGCGAGGACGCTTGGTTTGACGAGCCTGCGCAGGCCGCGCGCGCTGCCGGCGCCGAAATGCTGTGCGTGCTCAACGCCTCGCCGTTCCACCTCGACAAGAGCGGCGAACGCGAAGATCGCATGGTGCGCCGAGTCCAGAGTTGTGGTCTGCCGCTGCTCTATGCTCACCTGGTGGGCGGACAGGACGAAGTGGTGTTTGACGGCGCGTCGTTTGCGCTCGATGCACAGGGCCGGGTGGCGGCGCGCGGCGCCAGCTTCGAAGAGGGCCTGGTGATGGTCGACTGGCACGCGGATGGCACGATGATTGGCACCGTGCAGCCCGTGCCCGAGGTCGAAGCCCAGGCCTGGTCTGCCCTGGTGACCGGGGTGCGCGACTATGTCGGCAAGAACGGTTTTCCAGGCATCATCATTGGACTGTCGGGCGGCGTGGACTCGGCCCTGGTGCTCGCTATCGCGGTCGATGCGTTGGGGGCGGATCGGGTTCGCACGGTGATGATGCCGTCGCCGTACACCGCCGACATCTCCTGGATCGACGCCCGTGAGATGGCCCAGCGCTTGGGTGTGCGCTACGACGAGATCGCGATCCTGCCGATGTTCGAGGCCTTCCGCGGCAGTCTGGCGGCCGAATTCGCCGGGCTGGCCGAAGACGCTACCGAGGAGAACATCCAGGCCCGCATCCGTGGCACCTTGCTGATGGCCTTGTCCAACAAGTTCGGGTCCATCGTGCTGACCACTGGCAACAAGAGCGAGATGGCCACCGGTTACTGCACCTTGTACGGTGACATGGCGGGCGGCTTCGCGGTGATCAAGGACGTGGCCAAGACCTTGGTCTACAGGCTGTGCGAGTGGAAGAACCGACAGCCTAGTCGGCGTGCCGACGGCAGCATTGGCCCGGTGATCCCTGAGCGCATCATCACCCGCCCCCCTTCTGCTGAGCTTCGGCCCGACCAGACCGACCAGGACAGCCTGCCGCCCTACGAGGTGCTCGACGGGATTCTTGCGCGCTACATGGAGGAAGACCAGTCGATCGCCGAGATCGTCGCTGCGGGTTATGCCAGCGCCGATGTCGAGCGGGTCACCCGGTTGATCAAAATCAATGAGTACAAGCGGCGCCAGTCACCGGTGGGCATTCGCATCACGCACCGGGCGTTTGGCCGTGATTGGCGCTACCCCATCACCTCGAAGTTCCGTGCTTAAATTGAAGGCCTCGAACATTCGTCCCTGGAGCCCGCCATGAAACAAATCACCGCCATCATCAAGCCCTTCAAGCTCGAAGAGGTGCGCGAAGCCTTGGCCGATGTCGGTGTTTCGGGGCTCACCGTCACCGAGGTCAAGGGGTTTGGCCGTCAAAAAGGCCACACCGAGCTCTACCGCGGTGCCGAGTACGTCGTTGACTTTTTGCCCAAGGTCAAGGTTGAGGTGGTGGTCAAGGACAGCGATGTCGACCGTTGCCTGGAGGCCATTGTGAAGGCGGCCAAAACCGGCAAGATTGGTGACGGCAAGATTTTTGTGACCTCGGTCGAGCAAGTGGTTCGCATCCGCACCGGCGAGACCGATGAGGCCGCTGTCTGACCGTCGGGGGTGTTGAACTGGCGCCAGGCCCTGGGTGCCCGGTTCCAGGACTAGATTCGGGTGAAATCGACGCCAGAATCGACGCCTGAACCTGCCGCCATCGCATCGAGCAATCGTTCGATGTCGTCATCGACCCGCAGCATAGTCATCTGGTCGGCGCCCATGAAACCTTCAGCGACCGAATGCTGCAGGAAAGCCATCATCGGCAACCAGTAGCCCTCGGTGTCAAGCAGCCCCAAGGGGCGGTCGTGGTATCCCAGGTGGCGCCAGGTCCAGACCTCGAACAACTCCTCGAAAGTGCCGATGCCGCCAGGCATCGCGATGAAGGCGTCGGAGCTTTCGGCCATCAGCTTTTTGCGACTGTGCATGCTGTCGACCACGTGCAGCTCTGTCAGCCCGGCATGTCCGACTTCGAGCTTCATCAGCGACTCGGGGATCACGCCGACCACCCGACCGCCTGCTTTGAGCGTTGCGTCTGCCACCGTGCCCATCAGTCCGGCCCGCCCGCCTCCGTACACCAGCTGCCAGCCACGCTGGCCGATGGCCGTGCCCAAGGCCTGTGCCAAGGCCTGGTAGCCAGGCTTGTTGCCCAGGCGTGATCCGCAGTAGACGCAGACCGAGAAAGGAATGGGCTGGGAGTTCTCAGGCATGGGGCCGTTTGTCTAGGCTGTCGGGCGCCTTGTTTGTTGGACTGGGCCGCCAATTGACCAGGCGCGTGCGGCAGACCGCGTCGTGCCAGAACTGGCGATCCGGCCTCAACCAAGCCAGACCTGCATAGGCCAGTACACCAGCGATCACCAGGCCGCTGACGGCCGCACTGCCTTGGAGCTTGGCGCTGTAGGCGGCCGCCAGCGCCGGCATGAACCACAGCCAGGCCAGCACGTAACGCAGCAAGGCCTGTCCTTGCGGCACGGCCCGACCGTCCAACCTGACGAGCCGTATATGCCAGGCTTTCATCGCCACGGTCTGGCCGCCGCGCGACCAGAACCAGCTGAAATAGATCGCCAGCACGACGAACAGGAATGCTTGCAGACCCGCTTTGCCTGTCAGCGCATGGCGTTGCTGGGTCAAGCTGGCATAGGCATAGCCCGCTGCCATCGTCACGCCGAACAGCAAGACACCCTCATAGACAAACGCAGCCAGCCTGCGGCTCAGCGGTGGCGCCTGCATGCTGATGGCGGCCAAATCGGTGCTTTTTTCGCTTGCAGCACCAGCCTTGGGCTGGCTGCGCCCCGTCATGGGCGGTTGGTCGCTGACGCCGCCGCCTGGGGTCCGCTTTGCGGGAGCAGCGTGCTGGGGTCCACCAAGCCGGGCTCGGCCGCAATCTTGGGTTGACCCGGGCGGTGGTGCGCTGGCGGCTCGATGGTGGCGGTCATCAGGCTGGTCGTGGCACCCGGTTTGGCTTGCGTCAGCGTGGGCGTCACGGCCTTTGTGCCGCTTGTCGAGGCAGCCGAGGCAGCACGGCTGTGTTTGGCCGATGCCGCGCTGGCTGGTTTGTCAACGGCACTGGGCTGGTTTCGGTCGGCCAGCGCGCGGCGCTCATTGTCTGGCAGCGCCTGGTAGGCCTCCCAGTGGGCCTGTTTTTGCTCTGGGGAGAATTGCTTGGACTCCTGGAACGACAACCTGGCGCGGCCTCGCTCCGAGGGTGTCATGCGTGCCCATTCGGCCATGCGCTCTTGCACACGCTTTTGGTCTGCCGCCGGCATGGCAGGAAAACGCGCCGCCACCTCAAGCCATTTGGTCTTGCGTGGTGCGTCGAGGCTGGACCAATCGCGCTCCAGCGGCAGCAAAGCGCTGCGCTGTTGAGGGGTCAGACGGCTCCAGGAGGGGCCTGTACTTGCCGCTCGGCTGGCCGGGCTGGAGGCTGCGGCTGCCGGTGTCTGACCCAGGGCTGACCCAGTCGCAACGATCAAGATCATCGAAAGGACCGGCAAGCCGAGCAAAAAGCGAAGAGCCACGGATTCAATCCCGGGTCAAGGTGCTTCGGTGTTGCGCAGAAATTCGGAAAACCCCGGGTCGCGATAAGCGGCTGGCGGCAACTCATCGGCCAGCAAGGCACTGTCGATCTCAGCTGCAGCGTTGATCTGCTCAAAGTCGTGGTGGTGTTGGATCAACACCAAGCCCGCCACCAGCATGGCCAGCGGCAGCGCCGATGCCAGCCGCAACCACATCGATGGCGGACCCCCCAGCAAAGCGGCCGAACCTGCCTTGCCAACATAAGCCGGCGCCGTCGCCGCCGAGGCGGCACGCCGTTGCTGCAAGGCCAGTGCCAACGCACGCTCTCGACCGAAACGCAGGCGCTCGGTAATATCGTGCGGCAGCGCCTCACTGCCACCGCTCAATCGGGCAGCAATCAGCATGGCCACTTGACCTTCAAGTGACTCGATATGCGATGCGGCGGGCGGTGCCGGTTGCGGATGGTTGACTGTTTTCATGGCGCTATTCCCTTGATTCGAAGTGCCTTGGCCAGGGCTTGCACGGCTCTGAAGCAATGCGTCTTCACGCTCCCCTCAGAGCAGCCCATCACCGATGCCGTTTCGGCAACATCAAGCTCCTCCCAGTAACGCAGCAGGAATGCTTCCCGTTGACGTCCGGGCAATTCGGCGATCTGTGCTTCGATCACTAGCAAGATCTGTGACCGGGACACCGTGTCGGCAGCACTTTCGGCGCCCAGCATGCCTTCGGCAGACTCCAGGCGCTCCAGCAGGTCGAATTCATCATCGCCTGAGCCCAGGTCAAAGTCTGACATGTTCTTCAGCACCGAATTTCGCACCTTCTGACGGCGAAACCAGTCCATCGTCGCGTTCGACAGGATGCGCTGGAACAGCAAAGGCAATTCAGCGGCGGGGCGGTCGGCGTACTTTCCGGCCAAGCGGATCATGGAGTCCTGTACCACGTCGAGCGCCGCATCCTCATCACGCACCGCGTACACGGTGCGCTTGAAGGCGCGCTTCTCTACGCTCTTGAGGAAATCCGCTAGTTCTTTGTCGGCCGACTGATGCAATAATGCTGCTTCGCACAAAGCGTCACTGGTCTGAAGCGGGCTCGCCTACCCCAGGGAGCCTTTAGTTTTTGATCGCGCAGGCTCTGAGTCCACCCCACGAGGGTGCGAGGAGGCGCACCGATGGATTTTCGTCAGAGAAATTCACAAAGGTTCTCAATGGACATGTCTGCCGCGGATGTCAAGCGCGCCTCGATGGCGTCGCCGCAATCCCCTTCCCTTCCGTCAGACCCCAACGGGTCCGAAATTCTGGTTCGCTGCCTGCAGGCTGAGAACGTCAAGTTCATGTGGGGCTACCCTGGTGGGGCAGTGCTCTATATCTACGACGCGCTCTACAAGCAGGACACGATCCAGCATGTCTTGGTACGCCATGAGCAGGCCGCCGTCCATGCCGCCGATGGCTACGCTCGCGCCACTGGCGAAGTGGGTGTAGCCCTGGTCACGAGCGGTCCCGGCGTGACCAATGCCGTCACGGGTATTGCCACGGCTTACATGGACTCGATCCCGATGGTGATCATCACGGGTCAAGTGCCGACACCGGCGATCGGTCTCGATGCCTTTCAGGAGTGCGATACCGTCGGCATCACGCGACCTATCGTCAAGCACAACTTCCTGGTCAAGGATGTGCGCGATCTGGCGCTGACGATGAAGAAAGCCTTCCACATCGCCCGCACCGGCCGGCCCGGCCCGGTGGTGGTGGATATTCCGAAGGATGTTTCGCTCAACACCTGTGCCTTCTCCTACCCCGACAAGGTGGAGATGCGCTCGTACAACCCGGTCAAGAAGGGTCATGGCGGGCAGATCCGCAAGGCCATGCAACTGCTGCTGACGGCCAAGCGGCCGTACATCTACACCGGCGGCGGCGTGATTCTGGGCAATGCATCGGCTGAATTGCGCGAACTGGCCGACCTGCTGGGGTTCCCCTGTACCAACACCTTGATGGGTTTGGGGGCGATCGCTTCGTCCGACCCCAAGTTTCTGGGCATGCTCGGCATGCACGGCACTTATGAAGCCAACATGACGATGCAGCACTGCGACGTGTTGCTCGCCGTTGGTGCGCGCTTTGACGACCGGGTGATCGGCAACCCCAAGCACTTTGCGTCGGTCGAGCGCAAGATCATCCACGTCGATATCGATCCTTCGTCGATCTCCAAACGTGTCAAGGTTGACATTCCCATCGTCGGCGACACCAGAGATGTTCTGCTGGAGATGATCGCCTACGTCAAGGAGTCGCAGCTGCGCACAGACGCCTCGGCGATGTCGTCTTGGTGGGGTCAGATCAACGAGTGGCGCAAGCGCGAATGCCTGGTCTACAAGCGCAGCGATGATGTGATCAAGCCGCAGTTCGTCGTTGAGACGCTTTGCGAGTTGACCCGCGACATCGACACCTACATCACCAGCGACGTCGGCCAACACCAGATGTGGGCTGCGCAGTATTACCGGTTTGAGCAACCGCGTCGTTGGATCAATTCCGGCGGTCTTGGCACGATGGGTGTGGGCCTGCCCTATGCGATGGGTATCAAGCTGGCCAAGCCCGAGTCCGAGGTGTTTTGCATCACCGGTGATGGTTCCATCCAGATGAACATCCAGGAGTTGTCGACCTGCCTGCAGTACCGCACGCCGGTGAAGATCATTGCGCTGAACAACCTCTACCTGGGCATGGTGCGGCAGTGGCAGCAGATTGACTACGGCGCCCGTTACTCGCACAGCTACATGGACGCGATGCCCGATTTCGTCAAGCTGGCCGAGGCCTACGGCCATGTCGGCATCAAGATCGAGAAGCCGTCCGAGGTGGAGCCCGCACTCAAGGAGATGCTTCGCCTGAAGGACCGCACGGTTTTCCTCGACGTGCGCACCGACCAGACCGAAAACGTCTGGCCGATGGTGCAGGCAGGCAAGGGCATCAGCGAGATGCTGCTGGGGTCAGAAGACCTCTGATCGATGCCCGGTGTCTCTGACCCTTGCGGTTACCGCTGCACGGGTTGGGAGTCACTGAAAACATTGGTTTGAGTGGTTTTTCATTTCTAAGTGTTTGAGTGGTGTGGTCAAGAGCTTGCGGTTACCGCCGCCTGCGCCGAAGAACCCTGCCAACCCAGGAATATCCATGAAACACATCATTGCCGTGCTGCTCGAAAACGAGCCCGGCGCTCTCTCGCGCGTGGTGGGGCTTTTTTCTGCCCGCGGCTACAACATCGAGAGTCTGACGGTCGCGCCCACCGAGGACGGTTCGCTGTCTCGCATGACCATCGTCACGACCGGTTCGGACGATGTGATCGAGCAGATCACCAAGCACCTGAACCGCCTCATCGAAGTGGTCAAAGTGGTGGATCTGACCGAAGGCAGCTACACCGAGCGCGAACTGATGCTGATCAAGGTTCGCGCTGTGGGCAAGGAGCGCGAGGAGATGAAGCGCATGGCCGACATCTTTCGCGGGCGCATCATTGACGTCACCGAGAAGAGCTACACCCTCGAGTTGACGGGTGATACTGGCAAACTCGATGCTTTCATCGAAGCGATCGATCGGACCGCGATTCTGGAGACCGTGCGCACTGGCGCCAGCGGCATCGGCCGCGGCGAGCGCATCCTGAGAGTTTGACCCACCCCCGAGGGCAGCTTGGCAGCTGCCTTTCCCCTCAAGGGGGAAGCGCCGACGGTTCGGACGAGTCTGGTCCGTGGCGTCCACTTGACGAAAACAGTCCGAGCCACTTTCAACCCCAACATCGAAGGAAATACCATGAAGGTCTATTACGACAAAGACGCCGATCTGAGCCTGATCAAGGGCAAGAGCGTCACGATCATCGGCTACGGCTCGCAAGGGCATGCCCATGCCCAGAACCTCAACGATTCAGGTGTCAAGGTCACTGTGGCCCTGCGCAAGGGTGGCGCCTCCTGGTCCAAGGCCGAGAAGGCCGGGCTGAAGGTGGCCGAGATCGCTGACGCGGTCAGGACCGCCGACGTCGTCATGATGCTCTTGCCTGACGAGCAGATCGCCACCGTCTACAACGCCGATGTCGCTGCGAACATGAAGGCCGGCGCATCGTTGGCGTTTGCCCATGGCTTCAACGTTCATTACGGTCAGGTCGTGCCGCGTGACGACATCGACGTCTGGATGGTCGCGCCCAAGGCGCCCGGCCACACCGTGCGCAACACCTACACCCAGGGCGGCGGTGTGCCGCACCTGATTGCGGTGCATGCCGACAAGACCGGCAAGGCACGCGACCTGGCGCTGAGCTATGCCGCGGCCAATGGTGGTGGCAAGGCCGGCATCATCGAAACCAACTTCCGCGAAGAGACCGAGACCGACCTGTTCGGCGAGCAGGCGGTGCTTTGCGGCGGCACTGTCGAGCTGATCAAGGCGGGCTTCGAGACCCTGGTAGAAGCCGGCTATGCACCGGAGATGGCTTATTTCGAGTGCCTGCACGAGCTCAAGCTCATCGTCGACCTGATCTATGAAGGCGGCATCGCGAACATGAACTACTCGATCTCGAACAACGCCGAGTACGGCGAGTACGTGTCGGGTCCCAAGATCGTGACGTCCGAGACCAAGAAGGCGATGAAGCAGATGCTGTCCGACATCCAGACGGGTGAATATGCGAAGAGCTTCATCCTCGAGAACAGGGCCGGTGCGCCCACCTTGATCTCGCGTCGCCGTCTGACCGAAGAGCACCAGATCGAAGTCGTGGGCGAAAAGCTGCGCGCGATGATGCCCTGGATCAAGGCCAACAAGTTGGTCGACAAGAGCCGCAACTGATCGATCTTTTCTCGGTCTCCGAGGCCGCCGTGGGCGGCCTTTTTGCTTTTCAGCCCTGGGGTATGCTCGCAGCCTATGAATGAACCTCTGGAATCCGGCGACAACGACGCTGCAGAGCCGCCTGCCCGGCCTCGCCGCAAGGGCATCTATGTGCTGCCCAATCTCTTCACGTTGGCAGCGCTGTTCGGTGGCTTTTATTCTGTCGTGATGGCGATGAACGGCCGCTTTGACAACGCGGCGATCGGGGTGTTTTGCGCGATGGTGCTCGACAGCCTCGACGGTCGTGTTGCGCGCATGACGAACACCCAGAGCGCGTTTGGTGAGCATATGGACAGCTTGTCAGACATGGTGAGCTTTGGCGCAGCGCCGGCGCTGATCGTCTACGAGTGGGCCTTGCGCGGTCTGGGCAAGCTCGGTTGGGTTGCAGCTTTTGTCTACTGCGCCTGCGCCGCGCTGCGACTGGCGCGTTTCAACACCAACATCGGCATTGTCGACAATCGGTTTTTCCAAGGACTGCCCAGCCCAGCGGCGGCCGCTCTTGTCGCGGGCTTCATCTGGATCATGGACGATGCCGGCTTTCGTGAAGGCGTGCGCGACATTCCCTGGCTGGTCTGGACCACTTTCGGCCTGACCCTGTTTGCTGGGCTGACGATGGTGACCAACGTGCCTTTCTACAGCTTCAAGGACTTTGGTCTGAAGCGGTCGGTGCCGTTCATCACGATCGTCGCGATTGCGCTCGGCATTGGCTTGATCAACTTGCATGTGCCGGGCATGTTGTTTGGCCTGTTCATCCTCTATGGCTTGTCGGGTTACGGCATGTACATCTACCGCCGTATGAAGGGCACGCCGGTCAGCGTGATCGCCACCTCGACTGACGAGCCTGACGAACGCGGCCTGCATCGCTGAAATACCGTGCTATATTCTTGACCTATGACGATTCGTTCAGCCCCTGCCGAGCTACTACTACTGAAGGTGCACTTGGCGCGCTGAGCATCCACGTTTTAGTTTCGGATCGACGGCCCGCCCAGCGCAACGCAGCGGGCCGTTTTCTTTTCAGAGTCCTTCCCCCCCGATCGAGCTGCGGCGCAAACAACCCCCTAGGAGATTTCCATGCCCATGCTCGAAAAGCCAGCCACCAAATACCGCGCATTCCCTCCGGTACACCTGACCGACCGGCGCTGGCCCGACGCCGTGTTGTCCGCACCACCGTTGTGGTGCAGCGTCGATCTGCGTGACGGCAACCAGTCGCTGATCGAACCGATGGACCCGGCGCGCAAGCTGCGCATGTTCAAGACTTTGGTACGTATCGGCTTCAAGCAGATCGAGGTCGGTTTCCCTTCGGCATCTCAGGCTGACTTCGATTTCGTTCGCCTGCTGATCGATCAGCAGCTGATCCCTGAAGATGTCACGGTCCAGGTGTTGACGCAAGCGCGCGACCATCTGATCAGCCGGACTTTCGAGGCCATGGTCGGTGTGCCGCGCGCCATCGTCCACCTCTACAACGCCACCGCACCGGTGATGCGGCGCGTGGTGCTGGGTCTTGATCAGGACGGCATCGTCGAGTTGGCAACCACCCATGCCACCATGGTGCGCGACATGGCGGCCCTGCAGCCCGATACCGACTGGACTTTTGAGTACTCGCCGGAGATGTTCTCGGGCACCGAACTGGCTTTCAGCAAGCGGGTGGTCGATGCGGTGACGGCGGTCTGGCAGCCCACGCCGTCGCGGCCTTGCATCATCAACCTGCCCTCGACGGTTGAGCATTCGATGCCCAACATCTTCGCCGACATGATCGAGTGGATGCACCGTCACATCGAGCGCCGCGACAGTGTGGTGCTGTCGGTTCATCCGCACAACGACCGCGGCACCGGCACGGCAGCCGGTGAGTTCGCGCTGATGGCTGGCGCGGACCGGGTCGAAGGCTGTCTGTTTGGCAACGGCGAGAGAACCGGCAATGTAGACCTGGTCAACATCGCGCTCAATCTCTATACCCAAGGCGTCCACCCAGGGCTGGACTTCTCCGACATCGACGACATCCGCCGCACCGTCGAGCACTGCAATCAGTTGCCGGTGCATCCCCGTCACCCCTATGTGGGAGATCTGGTTTACACCTCGTTTTCGGGCTCGCACCAAGATGCGATCAAGAAGGCCTTCGCGGCTCGGCGTGAGGATGAGATCTGGGACATGCCTTACCTGCCGATCGACCCCAAAGACCTGGGTCGTAGCTATGACGCGGTGATCCGGGTCAACAGCCAGTCGGGCAAGGGAGGCATCACCTATTTGCTTGAGGCCGACTATGGTTTGGAGTTGCCGCGCCGATTGCAGATCGAGTTTTCTACGGCGGTGCAGGCGGTGATGGACGTGGACGGTCGCGAGCTCAACGCAGCCGACATCTGGGCCTTGTTCGAGCGCGAGTACCGGCTCGGTGCCGAACAGGTCCAACTTGAGCGCCAACGCATCATCGAGCACGACGATGGCTTGGTGGATTTGAGTGTCAGCGTTCGCGCTGCGGGCCGGGTGCTGAACTTGCAGGGCAAGGGCGCAGGCCCGGTCGCGGCATTTGTTGACGGGCTGCAGCGGGCCACTGGCTGCACCGTGGCGGTGCTGGACTACCATGAGCATTCGATCGGCAGCGGTGCCCAGGCCCGCGCCGCGGCCTACCTGGAAATGCGCATCGGCGACACGCGCACCTTGTTCGGTGTGGGCATCGACGCCAACATCCTCACCGCATCGATGAAGGCGGTGACGTCGGGTCTGCTGCGTTGCGGCATCGCGCTCGATGCGGCCGCGACCATGGGCTGAACAAGCTCCGGGCAGCCTGTCCGTGATCGAAAAACTCATTGTTTTCGACACCATCTTGCGCGACGGCGAGCAGTCGCCGTCGCGCCTCGATGACGCGAGACGAAAAGCTGCGCGTCGCCCGTCAGCTCGAGCGTCTGCACGCCAAGGTCGAGCGCGTCGCAGCGCAGGGATGAGTCAGCGTCTAACTTGAAAAAGTCCACGCAAGCTTTTGATCTTGCGCATGTTTTTTAGGTCGCGTACACTCCGACTGCAGATTTTTCCTATTCTCGCGCGGAGCTCCATGAAATTGTCGATGTCACCATTGCTGCTGGGCTTGTGCATCGTGCTGCTGCTGGGCAGCCCTGCGCGGGTACATGCCGAGCCGGCCGCAGCAGAAGTGCCAGCAGCCCGCAAGGTCTTGACACGCAAGCCGGTGGCCCAAAAGTCCGTCACGCATGCCAAGACCGGCAAGAGCAAGGTCAGCGTGAGTCGCCCTGCTCGTCGCCTGGTCGCTCGTGCTGAAGCGCCTGCGCAAGCCAGTTTCGGCTCGATTCAAGGACTGCACGCCGGAGGCGATGCCTTGGCGTTGAAATCCAGCGTGGCCTTGGTGATTGATCAAGACACCAACGAGGTGTTGTTTTCCAAGAACCCTGGTGCGGTGTTGCCGATTGCCTCGATCACCAAGCTGATGACCGGTCTGGTGATCACCGAAAGCCAGCAGTCGATGGCCGATGTGCTGACCATCTCCCAAGACGATGTTGACACCGAAAAAGGCAGTCGGTCGCGCTTGGCGGTCGGCACCCAACTGACGCGGGGCGAGATGATGCACCTGGCGCTGATGTCATCGGAGAA
>RGQD01000230.1 GCA_010030205.1 Betaproteobacteria bacterium | reverse complement strand
GGGCTGATCAACATCGACCTCGGTGACGGCGCCAGCGAATTCCTGCACCTCGAGTACGCCGACGCCGCCACGCTCTACGTGCCGGTGGCCCAGCTGCACCTGATCAGCCGCTACACCGGTGTCAGCGCTGACGAGGCGCCGCTGCATCGGCTCGGCTCGGGACAGTGGGACAAGGCGAAGAGGCGCGCCGCCGAGCAAGTGCGCGATGCGGCTGCCGAGCTGCTCAACTTGTACGCGCGTCGGGCTTCGCGTGAGGGCCATGCGCACCGCTACTCGGCCCACGACTACGAGGCCTTTGCGTCAAGCTTCGGTTTTGAGGAGACGCCCGACCAGCGCGCCGCGATCCACGCGGTGATCCAGGACATGGTCAGCCCGCAACCGATGGACCGGCTGGTCTGCGGCGACGTCGGTTTCGGCAAGACCGAGGTCGCGCTGCGGGCGGCCTTTATTGCGGTGATCGGCGGCAAACAGGTTGCGATCCTGGCGCCCACGACGCTGCTGGCCGAGCAGCATTACCAGACCCTGGTCGACCGCTTCGGCAAATGGCCGGTGCGCATCGCCGAGATGTCGCGCTTTCGCTCAGCCAAGGAGATCAAGGCCGCGCTGGCCGGGCTCGAAGAGGGCACCATCGACATCGTCGTCGGCACCCACAAGCTGATTCAGCCCGACGTCAAGTACAAGCGGCTGGGCCTGCTGGTGATCGACGAGGAGCACCGTTTCGGCGTTCGCCACAAGGAGGCGATCAAGGCGATGCGCGCCGAGGTCGATGTGCTGACGCTCACCGCCACGCCGATCCCGCGCACGCTGGGCATGGCGCTGGAAGGCCTGCGCGACCTGTCGGTGATCGCCACCGCGCCGCAGCGGCGGCTGGCGATCAAGACCTTTGTTCGCAGCGAGGGCAACTCGATCATCCGTGAGGCGATTCTTAGAGAGTTGAAGCGCGGCGGCCAGATCTACTTCCTGCACAACGACGTGGCGACGATCCAGGCCAGGCGCGAGCGGCTGGCCGAACTGGTGCCCGAGGCCCGCATCGCGGTCGCCCATGGCCAGATGCCCGAGCGCGAGCTGGAATCGGTGATGCGTGACTTTGTCGCCCAGCGCCACAACCTGCTGCTGTGCTCGACCATCATCGAGACCGGCATCGACGTGCCGAGCGCCAACACCATCGTGATTTCACGCGCCGACAAGTTCGGCCTGGCCCAGTTGCACCAGTTGCGCGGGCGCGTCGGCCGCAGCCACCACCAGGCCTACGCCTACCTGCTGGTGCCCGACACCGAGACCCTGACCAAGCAGGCGCAGCAGCGGCTCGACGCGATCCAGAGCATGGAGGAGTTGGGCTCGGGCTTCTACCTGGCAATGCACGACCTGGAGATCCGCGGCGCCGGCGAGGTGCTGGGCGAGAACCAGAGCGGCAACATGATGGAGGTCGGCTTTCAGCTCTACAACGAGATGCTGGCCGAGGCGGTGCGGGCGCTCAAAGCCGGCCAGGAACCTGATCTGCTGAGCCCCACCGGCGTGTTTGGCGGCGCCACCGAGATCAACCTGCACGCCCCGGCGCTGCTGCCCGACAGCTATTGCGGCGATGTGCATGTGCGGCTGAACCTGTACAAGCGCCTGGCCACCGCGTCAGAGCCCAAGCAGCTAGACCTGCTGCTCGAAGAGGTGACCGACCGCTTTGGCCGGCTGCCGGCACAAGGCCAGACGCTATTCGACACCCACCGCCTGCGCGTGCTGGCCAGGCCCTATGGCGTGATGAAGATAGACGCCAACCCCAAGCTGATGAGCATCACCTTCAGGCCCAAGCCGCCGATAGACGCGATCCGCATCATCGAGCTGGTGCAGAAGAACAAAAACGTCAAACTGGCCGGCAACGACAAGCTGCGCATCGAACGTGAATTTGCCGACCCGAAAGACCGGGCCCAGTACATCCGCGACGTGCTGCGGGCACTGGGCCAGCCGACCGGGCCGATCCGGTAGGCACGATTCGGGGGCCATCAGTCGACGTCGTCGCCGCCAAGTTCTTCGTCGAGCCGGTTCATCGCCCAGGCGTAGTACCAGACGATCAGACAGAAGACGATCAGCGCACCCTGCGAGGTGGCCCAGAAGCCGAAGGGCCAACCAAAGAAGTCGAAATCCAGCGACCGACCGAACAAGCACACCGCCACCGTGAGCACCAACCAAATCCACAACAGCGAGCGCGACAGCCGCAGCGTCTGGCGCCAATAAGGGCTGGCGGTGGGTTGGTCAGGCTTTGTCACGAGGACATGCTAGCCCAAGCAGCGCGACCCGGAAATTCGACGCCAAGGGTCGCGGC
This sequence comes from Betaproteobacteria bacterium, assembly GCA_010030205.1. Taxonomy (GTDB): domain Bacteria; phylum Pseudomonadota; class Gammaproteobacteria; order Burkholderiales; family Burkholderiaceae_C; genus Pseudaquabacterium. Next base: position 5,243 of record RGQD01000230.1, on the reverse strand, counting down.
CAAGCCTGCTCCGCATGACTTGCCCGAGCCGGCCCCCATGCGAGAATCAACAACCGCCCGACACACGATTGAATCAGAACATCCATGGACATCGAACAAGTCAACGCCATCGGCACGCTGCTCGCCGACCTGAGCGCCCGTACCGAGCAGCTCCGGGGGTATCTTTGACTACGATCGCAAATCACTGCGATTGAACGAAGTCGTTGCCGCGCTGGAGAATCCCAGCGTTTGGAACGAACCCAAGCGGGCCCAGGAACTGGGTCGCGAAAAGAAGCTGCTCGAGGACGTGGTCGGCACCATCGATCACCTCAACAGCAACCTGGCCGACAACCAGGAACTCTACGAGATGTCCAAGGCCGACGAGGCTTTCGACGACTTGAAGGCGATCGAGGACGATGCCGCCAAGCTGCGGGAGATCGTCGAAGGCCTAGAGTTTCGCCGCATGTTCAACAACCCGGCCGACCCGAGCAACTGTTTCATCGACATCCAGGCCGGCGCCGGTGGCACAGAAGCCTGCGACTGGGCCGGCATGCTGCTGCGCCAGTACCTCAAATACTGCGAGCGCAAAGGCTTCACGGCGACGATGGAAGACGAGACGCCGGGCGAGATCGCCGGCATCAAGAACGCGACAATCAAGGTCGAGGGCGACTACGCCTTCGGTCACCTGCGCACCGAGACCGGCGTGCACCGTCTGGTTCGCAAGAGCCCGTTCGACTCGGCCGGCGGGCGCCACACCAGCTTTGCCAGCTTGTTCGTCTACCCCGAGGTCGACGACTCGATCGAGATCGACATCAACCCGTCCGACGTGCGGGTCGACACCTTCCGTGCCTCGGGCGCTGGCGGCCAGCACATCAACAAGACCGACTCTGCGGTGCGTTTGACCCACATCCCCACCGGTATCGTGGTGCAGTGCCAGGACGGCCGCAGCCAGCACAGCAATCGCGATGTGGCCTGGAAGCGGCTGCGCTCGCGGCTCTACGACTTCGAGATGCGCAAGCGCATGGAAGAGCAGCAAAAGCTCGAGGACACCAAGACCGACGTCGGCTGGGGCCACCAGATCCGCAGCTATGTGCTCGACAACAGCCGGATCAAGGACTTGCGCACCAACGTCGAGACCTCCAATACTCAGAAGGTGCTGGACGGCGACTTGGACCAGTTCATCCAGGCCAGCCTGAAACAAGGCTTGTAGTTCAGGTGGCGGGTCAAGCCTGTGGCTTGGCTGGCAGCCTATACTGCCCGTGTCACAAATTTTTGAAATGTGTCACATGAAAACCATCAATGTCCGTGAGTTGCGTAACGCGATGCCGCACCTGCGTGAGACCTTGGCGCAAGAGCAAGAACTGCTGCTGGTCAGCCACGGCGAGCCCGTGGCACGCATACTGCCTGTGCCCCGCAAGCGAGAGGTTGCTTCGTTGGCGGCGCACCGGGCAAGCATGAAGCCGCTGGCGCCAGGCACGCTGGAGGGCCTGTTCCGTCAAGAGCGCGAGCAGGGCTGAAGCCTTGGCCACCTATTTCGACACCAGTGCGCTGGCCAAGCGTTACATCGCTGAACAGGGCTCCGACACGGTGGATGGGTTCTTGGCACAGCACCCTGACGATTGCGTGATTTCGCCCTTGGTGGCCGCCGAGTTCGAATCGATTCTGCAACGCCTGTTGCGGCAGGGCTTGATCGACGCCGACTTCGCAGCCCAGTCGCGCGGCCAGTTTGCTGCTGACCTGACTGGCGCGCTGTGGGCGATGCGGCCGTTCGAGGTGGCAAGCTTCGGACGGGCAACCGGCCTGCTGCGCGACTTGGGGGCGCCGCTGGCCACGCTGGATGCGCTGCACCTGGCCTGCGCCATTGAAATGAACTGTAATGCGCTTGCCACCAGCGATCGCCAACTTGTCCAAGCCGCTGAAGCCAGCGGCTTGCTTGTCTATTCTTTCGTGAACTGAGACCCGCCATGCTTGAAGGATCCACCACCCTGATCCGCCGCGAGGACTACCAAGCCCCGGCCTTTTGGATTCGCAGCGTCGAGCTGATTTTTGACCTCGACCCGGTCAAGACCATAGTCGCGAGCAAGCTCAGCATCGAACGCAACCCCGACGCCGCACCCGGCCAGCCGCTCACGCTGCACGGCGATGACCTGGTGCTGCTGCGCTGCCTGGCCGACGGCGAAAGCGTGTCGTTCCGCCATGAGCCCGGCCTGCTGGTGATCGACAACCCGCCGGATCAACCGGTGTTCACGCTCGAGATCCGCAACACCTGCGGGCCGGACAAGAACACCCAACTGTCGGGGCTGTACACCAGCGGCGGCGGTTTCTTCACGCAGTGCGAGGCTGAAGGTTTCCGGCGCATCACCTATTTCCTGGACCGGCCGGACGTGATGGCGGTGTTCACCGTCACATTGCGTGCCGACAAAGCCAGGTATCCGGTGCTGCTGAGCAACGGCAACCTGGTCGAGCAGCTGACGCTGGACAACGGGCGCCATCTTGCCAAATGGCATGACCCCTTCCCCAAGCCCAGTTATCTGTTCGCTCTGGTGGCGGCCAAGCTGGTATGCCGCGAGCAGCGCATACGCTCACGCACAGGCAAAGACCACCTGCTGCAGATCTATGTGCGCCAGGGGGACATGGACAAGACCGAACACGCGATGAACTCGCTGATCGCCTCGGTGGCCTGGGACGAAGCCCGCTTTGGCCTCGCGCTTGACCTCGAGCGCTTCATGATCGTCGCGGTGGGCGACTTCAACATGGGCGCGATGGAGAACAAGGGCCTGAACATCTTCAACACCAAGTACGTGCTGGCCAGCCCTGCCACGGCCACCGATGCCGACTTCGCGGGCATCGAGAGCGTGGTCGGCCATGAGTACTTCCACAACTGGACCGGCAACCGCATCACCTGCCGCGACTGGTTCCAGCTCTCGCTCAAGGAAGGCCTGACGGTCTACCGCGACCAGGAGTTCTCGATGGACATGGCCGGCGCTGCGTCGGCCCGCGCCGTCAAGCGTATCGAGGATGTTCGCGGGCTGCGCGCAGTGCAGTTCCCAGAAGATGCCAGTCCGATGGCGCACCCGGTGCGGCCCGACAGCTATGTCGAGATCAACAATTTCTACACCGCGACGATCTACGACAAGGGCGCAGAGCTGGTGCGGATGATGGCCACACTGGTCGGGCGCGAGGGTTTTCGCCGCGGCATGGCGCTGTACTTCAGCCGCCACGACGGCCAGGCCGTCACCTGCGACGATTTTGCACAAGCCATCGCCGACGCCAACCCGGACAGCGCGCTGGCCAGCCATCTAGACGCTTTCAAGCGCTGGTATGGCCAGGCCGGCACGCCCACGCTGCAAGCGCGTGGCGTGTACGACCCGGTCAGCCTGCACTACAAGCTCACACTGACCCAGAGCGCAGCGCCCTCACCCGGTCAGGACCTCAAGCTGCCCAGCGTGTTGCCGGTGCTGATGGGCCTGCTCAGGGCCGACAACGGCCAGGCCTTGCCGCTGCGGCTGGTCGATGAAGCGCAGGCGGCGGGTAACGAGCGGGTGCTGGTGCTCTCAGCGCAGGAACAAACCTTCACCTTTGTCAATGTCGCCTCGGCACCTGTGCCTTCGCTGTTGCGTGGCCTGTCAGCGCCGGTAAACCTGGACGACGGCCTGGGTGACGCTGCGCTGCTGATGCTGCTTCAACACGACAGCGATGCCTTCAAGCGCTGGGAGGCCGGCCAACGCCTGGGCTTGAGCCGCATGATGGCCGCGCTGCCAGACGCTGGCGCCCTGCCCGCACTCGACGACGCGTATGTCGAGGCCATGCGCCAGACCCTGCGCGACCCCGCGCTGGACCCCGCTTTCAAAGAGCTGGTACTGACGCTGCCCAGCGAGAACTATGTGGCCGAACAATGCGCCGTGGTCGACCCACAGCGCATCCACGTGCTGCGCGAGCAGATGCGGCTGCAACTCGCAGCGCGCTTGCGCGACGATTGGGCCTGGGCCTTCGAGTCACACCAGGTGCTCGAGGGCTACCGGCCAGACGCGGCGCAATCGGGCAAACGCGCTCTGGCCAACTTGGCGCTGCAAATGCTGGTGCTCGATGCGATGCAGACCGGCGACACGGTCTGGCCGGGTCGCGCCTATCAGCGCTTCAAGGACGCAGGCCAGATGACCGACCGCTACGGCGCGCTGGCAGCCTTGGTCGACGGCCAATCGCCGCTGGCAGTGCCTGCGCTGGAGAGATTCCATGCGCTGTTTGCTGGCGACGACTTGGTGATCGACAAGTGGTTCAACCTGCAAGCGCGCGCTGCCGAGCCACTTGCGGCAGGCCCGGGCATCGTGTTGCAGCGGGTCAAGGCGCTGATGCAGCACCCAGACTTCTCGCTCAAGAACCCGAACCGGGCGCGCAGCCTGGTGGCCGGTTACTGCCGAGAGAACCCCGCCGCATTCCACCGCACCGATGCCGCAGGCTATGTGTTCTGGGCCGACCGGGTGCTCGAGCTCGACGCCATCAACCCACAGCTCGCAGCCCGCCTGGCGCGGACGATGGACCGCTGGAGCGTGCTGGCCGAGCCGTGGCGCAGCGCCGCACGACAAGCTGTGTCGCGCGTGGCCGCGAGCACAAGACTCAGCGAGGACGTTCGCGAGATCGTGACCAAGGCCTTGGCGGCGAGCGATTGAAGCGGCGCTAGCGGCTTGCGGGTGGCTTGGCGGTCGGCAACAGCATCAGCGCGATGAAAGCAAGAAGCCCCAGCGCCGCCGACAAACCCAGCGAGGCCGAGCCCCAGCGGTCTAGCACCCAGCCGAACAGGAATGGCGCCAGCGCCTGCGCCACCCGCGCAGGCATCGTCAGCCAGCCCTGGCGGGCGCCATAGCCCTGGGCACCGAACAGCACCAACGGCAAGGTGCCTTTGGCGATCGTCAGGATGCCGTTACCCGCACCGTGCACCAGCGCGAACAACACCGCCGCAGAGGGGCCGGCGACCAACAGCGCGAACGCGGCCAAGGCGTGCGACAGCGCGGCGATCCTGGCCGAGATCAGCGGATGCACCCGGCGCAGCACACCGAATTCGAGCAAGCGGCCCGCCACCTGCGCCGGCCCGATCAATGCGCCCACGGCGACCGCTACCGCCAGCGTTGCACCGCAAGCCTGCAGCAAGCGCGGCAGATGCGCCGCCATCGCAGTGCTGGTGAACGCAGTGACCGCGAACATGAAGGCCAGCACCACGCTGATTCGGCCAGTGCCGGTGGACTGGATCGACGCGGCCCCCTCGGCGG
>RGQD01000229.1 GCA_010030205.1 Betaproteobacteria bacterium | reverse complement strand
CGGAAACAGCGGCAACGCCGTGAACGTCGTCGGAGTCGTGGAATCGGTGGTCATCGATCAATCGTATAGCAAGGCCCTATGGCGGGTGTTGGCCCTGTTCCTGTCGCAGGCTTGTGCAGGTGAGGGACACAGATCGCATCCGTCGAGCACTGGCCTTGGAGGCCCCCAGCCCGATCTTCACCAGCGCCCCGTCATGGCTGCATCCGCCGAACCCACTTTTGCGGTCCTCTGGACAAGCGCCGATCGTTCCAGATAGATCGGTCAAAACAACGACTTACCGATGTGGTGCGCTTGAGGTCGACGAGCAAGGTTTGCCGCGATGACCATCGCCGATCGCATCCAGCGTTCCGTCGCGAACCGGCAGGACGGCGTCATCGTGTGCAGTGAACTGAAGGCCTTCGGGAGCCGCACCCAAGTGGGGCGTGCTTTGCGCGGGTTGCTTGCCCGGGACGCCCTGGTTCGCCTCGGTGTCGGTGTCTGCGCGAAGGCTGAGCCCGGCGTGCGCACCCGCAAGCCGATCCCGATTCGCCCAGCGGAGGTCCTGGCGCCTCAGGCCCTGACTGGTCTCGACAGCGGGCGAATCGGCGGCGGCCGTTTGCCCGCTGGCGGCTGACAGGCCGGCTGCCACCGAGACGGTGACAAAGCCGCGGCGGGTGTATTCGTGCTGCGAGTAGGCGCTCTCGCTGGCGGCAAGGTCGGGTTCGCGGCGCTGGCGATGTCCGAGGCGGCTGAAGTGCTGCTCGCGACCATGCTGCAGGATCGATCGCTCGGCGAGTTCATCGCCAGTCGCGATCCGGTGTCGGGTTCGGTCTACTTGGCCGAGCTGTTGCTGTTCGCGCTCATGCCCGCTATCCTCGGGCGCAAACGCGGCGGTGACGCCTCCACGCCGTGACGGGGGCCGCCGGCATCGCACTGCGGCCCATCCAACCAAACTGGAGCAGCGAACATGGAATTCATCGCGGGAAATGACGTCCAGGTGTTGTCGAATTCCGGTGTTGAATCGCATCAACTGTTGTTCCCTGAAAACTCAGCGTCTGTCCGACTGACGATCACCAAGGTGCGGATCGCGCCTGGCGCCATGAATCCGACGCATCGCCACGAAACTTCGGAGCAAGTCTGGGTGGCACTTTCAGGTGCCGGAACACTGTTGCTGGGCGATGCCCAGACGCGGCCGTTCCAGGCTGGTGACGTGGTGCGATTCGCCGATGGCGATGTTCACGGCTTTAGGAACACCGGGCCAGAGCATTTTGTGTATCTCTCCGTCACGGCTCCGCCCGTCAATTTCCGCAAGGCTTACGAGCGGGATTGGTCAAAGGGCAGTGCCGGTGCCACATGACAGGTCGTTCCGTCCGCCCTTTGTTGCAAGGAGCCTCACGTGGGAAAAACACGACTCGAAGCCTTCAGCGATGGCGTGATCGCCATCATCATCACGATCATGGTGCTGGAGATGAAGATCCCGCATGGCGACGATACGGCGGCGCTCGCGCCGCTGCTCCCGGTACTGGGCAGCTATGTGCTCAGCTTCGTCTTTGTCGGCATCTACTGGAACAACCACCACCACCTCCTGCACGCCGTTCACAAGGTCAATGGTCGCACCCTGTGGGCCAACCTGCACCTGTTGTTCTGGCTGTCGCTGGTTCCCTTCGTGACCGGCTGGATGGGCGAGAACCACTTTCACCGCCTGCCGGTGGCACTCTACGGGATAGTGCTGTTCATGGCGGGTATCGCCTACGCGATCCTGGTGCGGGTTCTGATGCACCACCACGGCGAGGACTCGGTATTGGCCAAGGCCATCGGCAGCGACTTCAAGGGCAAGATCTCTCTCGCGGCCTACGCGGCTGCCATCGGGCTCGCCTTTGTCAACGAGTGGCTGTCCATGGCTCTGTACCTGTCGGTGGCCGTCATGTGGTTCATTCCGGACCGGCGCATCGAGGCCGCCCTTGGCGCATAGCCATACCTGCCGGCAGCTTCTTCGAAGCCAGGCCCGACTGCACCGGGGCGCTTAAGGCATCGCGCAGCACATCCGCAAGTTCTGGGCAGCCGCGCATGCGGCGCGAGTTTTTGCAGACTGGGTCAGTCCGGCGCCAATGTCGAGGCATCAACCGTCGAAACATGGGCCGAGACGACTTTCCAGCCCAGCCCGGGCAAGCGCGCCCAGGCCTGGCTCTGGCGCCCGATCAGGGCCGCGTCACGGACTTTGAACGTCAAATTGACCGTGGCGAAATCATGCCCAAGCGTCAGAATGTCTAGCCGCAACCGGCCCTGCTTGATGCCGCCGGCGCCCGCCGCGGCGGCCAGACGATGGGCGTGAATGGCGTCGAAACCATAGCCATGTTCGCGCACCGACAGGCGGATGGTGTGCGGGCTGTTCCAGAACAGGGTGTCCAGGGTCTCGACATCGCGATCGATCAAGGCCTGTTCATAGCGCTCGAAGATATCGGCAATCTCGGCGACCACCACTGGGATATTCGGGGTCATGTCACAGGGCCTCCAAAGCGCGGGCAACCGCCATCAATGTGAGGTCAGTGCCACGCCCGCCGATGATCGACAGGCCAACCGGCGCGCCATCGACCGTGGCCCCCGGCAAGCTGACCTGCGGCACACCGGTGAGGCCGCCATGGCTGGTGAGGCAGGCAATCCGTTCGCGCGGGAACGCGAATTCCGACAGCTTGAGCCCGACCGGCAAGGCCGGCGATGGTGTCGTGGGCAGGCACAACATCGTGCCCGCAGGCAGCAAATAGCGCATCCGGGCGCGGGCTTCGTCCCGCATCAACGCAGCCGCCGAGCGCTCGGCGTCGGTGAGCATGGAACTGATCACCAAGCCGCGGGCAACGCTGAAGGCAAAGCGCGGATTGAATTCGTCGAGCCAGGGCGCGAAGGTCTGCCACGATTCGCTGCTTTGCAGCACACGCTGGGCGCGCTGCCAGACCGACAGTCCTTGCGGGGCGAGCAGCACATCCTCGCGGTGGCCGATCAGCCTGGCAAGCCGGTCGAGCATTGGCGCCAATGCGTCCTGCACCGCGACATCGGCAAAGCCCCATGCATCGCTTGCTACCAGCAGCCGGGTTGGCAGCAGGTTTGGACGCGCCGCACCGTATAAAACTTCGCCCACCCGCCCGAAGGTTTCGGCGTCCCGCGCGAACCAGCCGCAGGTATCCGCGCTGGGCGACTGCACGGTGATGCCGGTGAAATCGATCCGGCCATGGGTCGGCCGGACGCCATAAAGTCCGCAATAGCTTGCCGGCACCCGCACCGAACCGCCGCTATCGGTGCCAAGGGCGAAATCACACAAGCCGCCGGCAACCACAGAGGCCGAGCCTGACGACGATCCACCTGGCACTCGGCCAGGCGCGGCCGGATTGATGGGCGTGCCGTCATGGGCGTTCTCCCCCAAAATGCCGAGTGAAACCTCGTCAGTGATGGTCTTGCCGACCACCGACGCGCCAGCCGCCAGCAAGGTTTCCACCACCCAGGCATGTCGGGTCGGCACCGCGTTGGCGCGCGGCCAGTCCGGATTGCCGCCGCCGGTGGGCACGCCGGCAATATCGATCAAATCCTTGACCGCGAAATCAAGCTTGGCCAGCGGGCCGGTTTCAGCACCGGAAATCCGCGTACGCGGGCCAGCGACATAGGCATTCAATGGATTGGGCATCGGGGAGAGGGCAGATTGCCTTCAAGACAAGGATTGGACGGCTAGAGGTCGGATTGAATTGACCGGAGATTCGGCTCAGTCTGCCTGGATATCCAGCGGCTCGCCGCCGAGTTCCACGATCATGCGCGAGACCTCGGCCAGCGTGGCGTCGAGCGCGCAGGCGTCGGTGCCACGCATCACCAGCATGGTGCCGTAGCGGCCCTCGCGCTGGAACGGATAGCTGCCGAGGTCGACGCGCGGCTGCTCTTGCTGGATCTGACCCAGGCGAGCGGCGATCTGGCTCTCGGGCAAGTAGACCGTCACGCTGCGTGATCGCACGGTGGCGCCGCGGCGCAGCTTGCCGGCCAGAGAATCGACCATCTGTTGCATGACCCGGGGAATGCCAGCCATCACGTAGACATTGCCAATGAAAAAACCCGGTGGCCCGAGCGGGTTGTCGATCAGGCCGCCACCTCGGGGGATGCGCGCCATGCGCATGCGCGCGGCCATGATCTCGGGCGGCGCCGGCCGCCGCTCCAGGATGGCCGCGATCTCGGGCGACACCACCAGATCAACACCGAAAGCCGCCGCAATGCAGTCGGCGGTGATGTCGTCGTGGGTCGGGCCGATGCCGCCGGTGGTGAAGACATAGTCGTGGTGTTCGCGCAGCGCGTTCACGGCTTCGACGATGTCGCGCTCGACATCGGGCACGACCCGCGCCTGACGGATCTGGATGCCGTATTCGTTGAGCTTCTTGGCCAGGTAGGCCAGGTTGGTGTCCTGGGTGCGCCCGGACAGGATCTCGTTGCCGATAATCAGCACGGCGGCTGTCACAAGGCTGGGTTCGGTGGACTCGGCGGTCATAGCGGCTCTGCAGTGGATGTAGGCGCCTATGGTACGGAACTTGGGGCCGATGCGCTGGTAGGTAGGACGACCCAAGAAAGGGCCCGAGAAGGCTCCCGGGCGAACCCGCAGAGGGCCGAGACCTCACACCTCAAGACCCCGGGCGGCCGGAGTACCGTCAAGGCGGCACCCTAGGCGGCAAGCTTCGCGACGATCACAAGCACTGGTTCCGGGCGAAGTTCTGTCAGCAGTACCGGCTGTTCTTCCACGAACACGCGCCCAGCAAGGTGATCGTGTTCACGTGGGTCAATGATGAGGACACCAAGTGCGCCTACATGAGCAGCGCCGACGCATACCGGGTGTTTCGCGCGGCCGCGGCCGCACCAAAATTTTCGCGATAGACCGCAGACCTCAAACTAAATCGCTGCTGCGCCTCGCTCCTGATGACTTCGTTGTAGCCATGCCAAAAAGCTGCGCCGACGTCAGGCGTCACGCTTCTTTCATTACCTACTCGAAAAACACCTGCGCCCTCATGTCGCGCTGCAGAACGGTCTGAAACGCCTCCCAGTCGCGGTCATCCGAGGCGCCGCAGACTGTGCCGCTGCGCCGGATCACGAATTCGCGCCTGACCTTGAGCAACTGGCCTTCCAGCCGGTAACTGGCGCTGTACGCGAGGGCGCCGCGGCCAAAGTTCACATCCTGCGGCGTCCTGCCAAGCCGCACCGATGCCGGAAAACTCAGCGCAATCGCCTCGACATGGCGCACCGACTGGCAACTCGATGGGAACCGACGGTTCGCCGGCGGTCGGTAAAGCATGCCTTTGATCCTGCCCGGCGACAACCCGGCCGGCAAGGTCATCGCGCTCGGCCCCGGCACATTGACCACCGGGTCGAGTTCGAACTCGGTCTGCACCAACCACGGCGCGTCCAGGTCACCGGGCCGCGTCGGCGTGATCTTGCCGGTGCCCGACTCCATGAAGCGCGCCAGCAATCGGTTGATCACACCAGCCTGCTCGCGGGTCGCGTTCGCCTGCTGGGTGCTGCGCGATGTGACTTGCAGGAAGCCGTGCAGCCGCGCCTGGCTCTTGCCGACGATGCCGCCGTCGGGCTGCAATGCGAGCTCCAGTTCGGTGCTCGTGTAGTCCTTGGCCGGGTCGGTGGCTGGCGTCATGCCGACCCGGCCCAAGGCCGTCAGCAGCACCGGCTTGGCCATGTCGGCGTTGGGCAACAAGCCCATAGGCGCAAACTCGGCCGTCGAGTCGAGGTACAGGTCTAGCGACGGCACATAGCTGATCGCATGGTCGAACGCCGACGGCATCGCCAGCTTGGGCAGACGGTACGAATCCTCGGTGTTGATCAGCACCGCACTGCTGGCAATGCCGGCTGCGTCCAGCAGCGCTTCCAGCAGCACGACATGGTCTTTGCAGTCGCCATAGCGCAACTCGAGCACGCTCTGCGCTTCATGCGGCACATAGCCCCCTGCCCCGACCGACACCGACACATAGCGGATGTTGCGTGCCACCCAGTTGTACAGGCGCCGCACCTTGTCGCGCTCATCGGCTGCGCCGGCCACCAACTGTGCCGACAGCGCCGCAATCGCCGGGCTCACGCCAGCCTTGGGCTTGGCGCGCGCCTGGTAGGCCTTGGCCAGTTCCGGATAACCGGCAAAGCTGCTGATCAACAAATGCGGCGCGAAGTCGGCCAAATCGAGTTGCCCGGTCTCTGGTGCATGCGCCTGCAGCTCACGGTAGGTGTAGCGATGCCGAACACTGCCGGGCGGATCGGTTGGCAGCGAAGGCACCGGCCCGCCCAGCATCCGGTCGGCGTGCATCTGCAGCGCCAGGCTCGGGTCGTAGGTCAGGTCGATGCTGAAGTCTTCGTGCCTGTAATGCGGGGTGATGACTTCAGACTGGAAGAAATGGCCCGGGAAATACGCCGTGTGCTGGGTTGACTTGAAGCGGTAGCCCAACAGGCTGCCCACCGCCACCTTCGCAAAAATGATGCCCTTGACCTTCTCGTCGCTGAAGGCCACATCGCCGTCGGCAACCACGTCCTGGGTTCGGATCTTGTCGACGGCCACTTCGACGCGGCTGCCATCGGGCTGCAGCGTGTAGGCCTCCAACACCTCGACATCCTCCAGCGCGCTGTTGAAGCTGACCCGCTGCTCGCCAGCGCTGCGGATGCCTTGCTCGGTCTCGACGCGCAGCACCCGTTCGATGACCTGGGTGTTGCTGCCGTCGCGGTTCACCTGGATGCTGAGCGATTCGCGCACCCAACTCAGCGACGGCCGGTACTGCGCCTGGGCCTGGGCGGGTACCACCACCAGGCTCAACAAGCTCAACAATCCCAAAAAACCGACACGGCCGGATCGACCAAAGCGACCAAGGCGGCCAGAAAAGACTGAAGCGAGCATGCGCAGGATTCGGGGCAAGAGTTGGCCCTCCAGGGTCAGGGGTCGGGTGCCGCCACGGGTTCGCGGCAGCGCAGATCGCAAGGACAAGGGTCGCGGCCATTCAAAAACGGCGCATCGCCACGCCAGGGTGGACAGGCTGATCATCGCTCTGGATCCTCAGCCGAAGCGAAATTCGAACTTTCGGCCGAACTTTCAGCCGAACTTTCAGCCGAACTTTCGACCATTCGCACACCGACGCCGAAGGGCAGTTCACTGAGCTGCACCGCGTCCGGGGTCAGCAACCAGATCACCGGCCAGGGCGGCGGCTTGATCGGGAAACTGCCCATGCCATCGGTCGCGTACAACACCACCGTGGCCGAATCGTGCTGCTGTGCCAGCCAGTCGAACACCGGCCTGAAATCGGTGCCGCCGCGGCCGAGCATCGTCATCGTCGGCGGCAACTCGGTGCCGTCAAACTCGGAAAAGTTTCCCGAAAAGCCCGCAACTCGGCCACGATCTCACCCAGCACCTTTTGCGACATCGAGCCCGAGGTGTCGATCGCAAACACCACATGCCCGGGTGCCGCCACGCCCAGCGAGGGCATGTACAAGCCCCGGTGCAAATGCTTCTTGCTGAACGGGTAGCTGCTCCAGTCGCTCTTGATGCGGTCTTGCAGCCAGGCCCGCAGCAGCGCCCGCCAGTCAAGCCGGCCAGGGC
>RGQD01000228.1 GCA_010030205.1 Betaproteobacteria bacterium | reverse complement strand
CTGAACCTGCCCGCAGGCCATAACCAGCCGCGCCAGCCCGGCGCCAACGTCTGAGCGCAACCAGGTGAACAACATGCTGGTCGAAACTGTGGATTTGAGCGTGCTGAGCGCGAACGATGGATCGGGCCAGGTGCCGGCTTGCGGCGTGGCCCGCATCAATGGCGTGGCCTTGAACCTTGCGACTGAGGGCCTGGGCCTGGAAGCGCTGCGCCAGCGCGCCTGTACCGAGTTGCTGAGGCAGGCGGCCATCCGAGACGGCTTGCTGGCCGCCGACGATGCCGTGCCGGTGGAGGGTGTGATCAGCGAGGCGGCTTCGCAAGCCATCGACGATTGGCTGACGCGTGAACTGCAATTGCCCGAACCCTCGGTCGAGGCCTGCCGGCGCCACCACGCCGCCCACCAAGCCCGTTACCGAACCGGAGAGAAGGTGCAGGTCCGTCACATCCTGTTTGCGGTGACACCGGGCATGGACGTGGTGGCCTTGCGCAACCGTGCCGAGGCCTGCCTGCTCGATGTGCGCTGCCACGACGGCCAGGCGCAGGCCAGTGAGACCTTTGGCCGATCGGCGCGCGAACTCTCCAACTGCCCGAGCGCTGAACTGGGTGGCGATCTAGGTTGGCTCACGCCGGCCGACTGCGCGCCCGAGTTCGCTCGCGAGTTGTTCGGCAAACCAGAGGTCGGCGTGCTGCCGCGACTGGTGCACAGCCGCTTTGGTCTGCATGTGGTCGACGTGCTGGCGCGTGAGGGCGGTGTGGCGCAGGCCTTCGATGCGGTGCAGGGCGCGGTGACGATGGCTTTGCGCCAGCAGGCCTGGGTGACGGCTTTGCGCCAGTGCCTGCAGGTGCTGGCGGGTCAAGCCGTTGTCGAAGGCATCGAGCTCGACGCAGCCGACACGCCGCTGGTGCAGTAGCCGAAGGCGGCTGAACTGCTGATCAGTTGAACTGAACCGGTTCGCCGCTTGGGTCGAACGGGATGAAGCCGCCGATGCGGCCGGACTTGATCGCCTCGACCATGCGTTGCAAGGGCGCTTCGGCCTGCCGCAGCGAATCCGGGTCGCGCGTGCCGGACAAGCCTGCTCGCTACACTCGGCGCATGAGTTCCTCCGCCCTTGAATCCCTGCTGCAACGCGCCGATCAACTGATGCAAAGACTGGAGCAATTCCTGCCCCAAGCCTTGGCGTCGCCCGATTGGGGCGCGTCGATCGCGTTCCGCTACCGCAAGCGCGGCAATGCCGGCTGGCTGCAAGCGGTGCGCCAGGTCGCTCCGATCGCGCTGGCCGACCTGAAAGAGGTCGATGGCCAGAAAGACCGCTTGCTGCGCAACACCGAGCAGTTCGTGGCCGGCCTGCCGGCCAACAACGTCTTGCTGACCGGCGCCCGCGGCACCGGGAAAAGCTCGCTGATCAAAGCCTGCCTGAACGAGTTCGCGCCGCGCGGCCTGCGCCTGATCGAGGTCGACAAGACCGACCTGGTCGACCTGCCCGATCTGGTCGACCTGGTGGCCGAACGGCCTGAACGCTTCATCGTGTTCTGTGACGACCTGAGTTTCGACGAGGGCGAGCCCGGCTACAAAGCGCTCAAGAGCATCCTCGACGGCAGCATCTCGGCGGCCAGCGACAACGTGTTGATCTACGCCACCAGCAACCGCCGCCACCTGTTGCCCGAGTACATGAAGGACAACCTCAGCTACACCCACACCGAGGACGGTGAGGTCCATCCGGGCGAGGTGATCGAGGAGAAGATCTCGCTGTCCGAGCGCTTCGGCCTGTGGATCAGCTTCTATCCGTTCAGTCAGCCCGAGTACCTGGCGATCAGCGCGCAGTGGCTGCGGCATTTCGGCGTCACCGAGACCGCGATCGCCAGCGCGCGTCAGCCGTCGCTGGTGTGGGCGCTCGAGCGCGGTTCTCGCTCGGGTCGGGTCGCCTACCAGTTCGCCCGAGACTGGGCCGGGCGCGACCATGGCAGCGATGCGGCGCCTGCCGTGGTGGCCGAATATTCGGCGCCGGACGGCTTGGACCGTGTCTGAGCCGGCCCAGCTTGTGGCGGTCACATCGGCCGACGGCCTGTTCCGACCGGGTCGCGAGGCGGTCGATGTGGCGGTCGGGGTGTTGATCGAGCGCGATGCGCAGGGCCGCGAAGGCCGCTTCCTGCTGACCAGTCGGCCCGCCGGCAAGGTCTACGCCGGGCACTGGGAATTTCCGGGCGGCAAGTTCGAGCCCGGCGAGACGCTGGAGCAGGCCTTGGCGCGCGAGCTGCACGAGGAACTGGGTATCACGATCGGCGCGGTGCAGCCCTGGCAGCAGGAGGTTTTCGATTACCCGCATGCCTTGGTTCGGCTGCACTTCTGCAAGGTCTTCGACTGGCATGGCGAGTTCGAGATGCGCGAGCAGCAGCAGATGGCTTGGAGCGACTTGCCGGTGACCGTGGCGCCGGTGCTGCCGGGCACGATTCCCGTGCTGACCTGGTTTGCCGCCGAGCGAGGCCATGCCGGGCCGCTGGTGGCGCAGCCCGACTGACTACACTCCCGGCCCATGACTTGGCTAGACAGCATTCAGTGGGACCGCGACGGCCTGGTGCCGGTGATCGCGCAAGAGGCCGGCAGCGGTGACGTGCTGATGTTCGCGTTCATGAACCGCGAGTCGCTGGCGCTGACGGTCGAACGCGGCCAGGCCGTGTACTGGAGCCGCTCACGCCAGCGTCTGTGGCACAAGGGCGAAGAGAGCGGCCACTTCCAGCAGGTGCACGAGATCCGGGTCGACTGCGATGCCGACGTGCTGCTGATCAAGGTCAGCCAGCTCGGGCACGACGCCGCGTCACCCGGGATTGCCTGCCACACCGGCCGGCACAGCTGCTTTTTCCGCAAGCTCGACGGCACGCAGTGGCAGGCGGTTGATCCGGTTTTGCAGGACCCCGAACAAATCTACAAGAAATGACCGAAACCACCTCGCAGGACCTGCTGGCCCGACTCGCCGACATCATCGAGTCGCGCAAGCCTGCCCATGGCGGCGACCCTGACAAGAGCTACATCGCCCGTTTGTTCAGCAAGGGCACTGACGCGATCCTGAAGAAGGTCGGCGAGGAAGCCACCGAGACCGTGATGGCGGCCAAGGACGGTGTGGCCGAGAAGATCGTCTACGAGGTCGCCGACCTGTGGTTCCACTCGATGATCGCGCTCGCGCATTTCGACCTGCGACCGGCCGACGTGCTGGCCGAACTGGCAAGGCGCGAGGGCTTGTCCGGCCTGGAAGAGTTTGCGCTGCGCAAGGCGGTCAAGCGCGACCAGGACGGCGCTTGACGACCGGGCGGGTCTGGACCGTCAACCACTTTTCAACGTTTTTTCAGTCCGACATCCTATGCACACCGATCCGAACTGCCTCTTCTGCAAGATCGTCGCGGGGCAGATCCCGTCGCGCAAGGTCTACGAGGACGATGAACTGCTCGCCTTCCACGATATCGCCCCTTGGGCGCCGGTGCACATCTTGATCATCCCAAAGCTGCACATCACCAGCATGGTCGATGTGACGCTAGAGCACCAGGCGCTGCTGGGCAAGATGATGGCGATCAGCCCGAAGCTGATGCGCGATCTCGGCGTCACCGAGGGCTTTCGCCACGTGGTGAACACCGGGCGCGATGGCCGGCAGGAAGTGATGCACCTGCACCTGCACGTGATGGGTGGACCTAGACCCTGGATCCATGGCTGAGCTGGCGCTGCCATGGGCTTGAAGGCCAAGCCCTCATTTGCTGACAGGGCCGGGGGCTGACCTAGAATCTACGCTTTCCTCTTTCAGGCTTTCAGGAGTTCGTCATGGGTTCATTCAGCATCTGGCACTGGCTGATCGTGCTGGTCGTGGTGGTGCTGATCTTCGGCACCAAGAAGCTCAAGAACGTGGGCGCCGACCTGGGTTCGGCGGTCAAGGGCTTCAAGGACGGCGTCAAGGACGGCACCAGTTCGGCTGACGCGGCGACGGCGACGGCGGCGCCGGCCCAGCAGGTCACGGCGCAAAAAGTGGTGGATGCCAACACGGTGGATGTCGAAGCCAAGACCAAGCTGTGAACCAGGCCCGCGGCAGGCATTTGCCCGGCGCCGGCAGGCTTGAGCTGGGCCGCGCATGATCGATTTCGGTTTCGACAAGATTGCGCTGATCGGCGCTGTGGCACTGATCGTCATCGGCCCCGAGAAACTGCCGCGCGTGGCGCGCACCGTGGGCGCGCTGATGGGCAAGGCGCGGCGCTATGTGGCCGACGTCAAAGCCGAGGTCAACCGGTCGATCGAGCTCGAAGAACTGCAGAAGATGAAGTCGCAGTTCGAGACGGCGGTGCAGGACGTCGAACAGACGGTCAACCGAGAGGTCAACGACGCCCAGCAGGCGCTTGACCAGCAGGTCAAGGACATCGGCTCTGGGCTGAGCAGCACCCCGGCTTTCGCCGGTTACGAACCGCCACCACCCGAGTACAAGCGGCCCAACAAGCGCTGGCGCCTCAAGCGCAGCGCGCTGCCGCGCTGGTACAAACAGCGCGCAGGCTTGCGCGGCCATGCCCAGTCGGGCGCGGCGCGCGTGGCGCGTTTCCGGCCCGTCGGATTGAACAAGAGCTGAGCGAGCGATGGCTGAAACCAAAGACGAGCTCGAAGGCACCGAGCAGCCCTTCGTCTCGCACCTGATCGAGTTGCGCGACCGCCTGGTGCGGGCTTTGATCGCCGTGGGCCTGGTGTTTGGCGGGCTGTGCCTGTGGCCAGGCCCGGCGGGCTTGTACGACATCATGGCCGCGCCGCTGATTGCGCACCTGCCCAAGGGCACGACGCTGATCGCGACCAACGTGATCTCGCCTTTCATCGTGCCACTCAAGATCACGCTGATGGCAGCGTTTCTGGTCGCGCTGCCGGTGGTCCTGTACCAAGTCTGGGCCTTTGTCGCGCCGGGCTTGTACAGCCATGAAAAGAAGCTGGTGCTACCACTGGTGGTCTCGAGCACGCTGCTGTTCATCGCGGGAGTGGCTTTTTGCTATTACTTCGTGTTCGGCCAGGTGTTCGCCTTCATCCAGGGCTTCGCGCCCAAGAGCATCACGGCTGCGCCTGACATCGAGGCCTATCTGAGCTTTGTGCTGACGATGTTCGTCGCTTTCGGCGCCACCTTCGAGGTGCCGGTGGCGGTGGTGGTGCTCGCGCGCATGGGCTTGGTCACGGTGGCCAAGCTCAAGGAGTGGCGCGGCTACTTCGTCGTCGTCGCGTTCATCATCGCGGCGGTGATCACGCCACCCGATGTTGTGTCCCAGCTCTCGCTGGCGGTCCCGATGTGCCTGCTCTACGAGGTCGGCATTTGGGCGGCGCAGATCTTCATCAAGCACACCCAGGCGCCCGACGCCGAGGCCAAGAGCACCGAGCCTTGATGACCGGCACGGCAGGTGGCACGTCAGGTGGCACGTCAGGTGGCACGTCAGGTCATTGGCGGCGCGCTGCCGGCGGCTTGCGCTGGATGATGTCGACTGTCAGCTCCAGCGCCTGGACGCCGCGCTGAACCGCCAGTTTCGCCGGCTTGCCGGGCGGCAGCGCGGCGACGCTGTCCAGTAGCTGTGCCACGCTGGTGACGGGCTGACCCGCCACCTTGACCACCACATCGCCGGGCTTGAGCCCGCCCTTGCTGGCCGGGCCGTCCTGCAGCACACCGGCGATCAGCACGCCTTGCTTGACCGTGAGCTTGAAATTCTCGATGAATTCGGCTGTCAGCTCGCGCGGCTCGACCCCGATCCAGCCGCGCCGCACCACACCGTTGCGCAGCAAACCCTCCATCACGCGCTGGGCGACGTCGACCGGCACCGCGAAACCGATGCCGTTGCTGCCGCCGGTGCGTGAGTAGATCGCGGTGTTGATGCCGACCAGGTGACCCTGGGCGTTGACCAGCGCGCCGCCTGAGTTGCCAGGGTTGATCGCGGCATCGGTCTGAATGAAGCTCTCGAATGTCGACAGACCCAGCCCGTTACGGCCCAGCGCGCTGACGATGCCCGCAGTCACGGTCTGGCCGACGTTGAAGGGGTTGCCGATCGCCAGCAGTGGGTCACCGACCCGCAGGTCTTGCGATCGGCCGAGCGTGATGGCTGGCAGCCGGTCCAGCGCGATGCGCAGCACCGCGAGGTCGGTCTCGGGGTCGGTGCCGACCACCTCGGCCCGCACCTCGCGGCCGTCTGACAGGCGAACCTCGATCTCGCCGGCCTGCTCAACCACATGGTTGTTGGTCAGCAGGATGCCTTCGGGCGACACGATCACGCCCGAGCCGATACCCACCTGCTCGCCGTCGCCGAAAGCCGGGTCGTCGGCATGGGGGTTGCGCCCGCGCGACTTGCTGGTGGTCACGCTGACCACGGCTGGCGCGGCCAAGCTGGCGGCGTCGGCCCAGCCTGTTGTCTGTGCGCCCGACGCCGCAGGCGCTGCGGTGCGCAGCGACACCACCTGGGACAGCAGCGGCCCCAGCGGTTGGCCGTCGCGCGTCAGCCATTGCGGCTTGAGCGTGGCGACCACGAACAAGCAAGCCAGCGCAACAGTCGCTGCCTGGGAGAAAATCAGCCAGAGTCTTCGCATTGAGGGCGTCGGGAATGAACAGAAAGGTGGGCAAGATGGCCCTGCGCGGGGAGGTCGAATCGCACCTGGCGGCACTGCTGGCGGTGGACCGATTCAAGGATTATGGGCCGAACGGTCTGCAGGTTGAAGGCAGGCCCGAAGTGCTGCGGCTGGTGTCGGGTGTGACCGCAAGCCTTGCGCTGATCGAGGCAGCGGTGGACGACCGCGCCGATGCGCTGCTGGTGCACCATGGCCTGTTCTGGCGCGGCCAGGACGGGCGAATCACCGGCTGGCTGCGCCAGCGTTTGGCGCTGCTGTTGGCCCACGGCATCAACCTGTATGCCTACCACCTGCCGCTGGACGCCCATGCCGAACTCGGCAACAACGCCCAGCTCGGCCTGCGGCTCGGACTGCTGGCCGATGGCCGTTTCGGCGAGCAGGATCTGGGCTTCATCGGCGCCGCGGCAGGCCTTGTCGATGCGCAGGCCTTGGCGGCCCGCTTGGGCATGGCGCTGGGCCGAGCCCCGCTGCTGTTGCCTGGCGACGGCCGGACGCTGCGCCGCCTGGCCTGGTGCACTGGCGGTGCCCAGGGTTATTTCGAGGCGGCGATCGCTGCCGGCGCCGATGCCTTCATCACCGGCGAGGTGTCCGAGCCGCAAGCCCATATCGCCCGCGAGACCGGCGTGGCCTTCCTCGCCTGTGGCCACCACGCCACCGAGCGCTACGGCGCGCCGGCGGTCGGTGAGCACCTGGCGGCGCATTTCGGTCTGCGTCACCGATTCATCGAGATCGACAATCCAGCATGAGCTGCCAAATCCAATGCCCGAGCTGCACCCTGCTGGCGAGCCCGCATCCGTATCGGCGCCAGCCATGACCGAGTCGACAAGCGCATCCTTGCTGGCGCTGACGATGGGCGACCCTTGCGGCATCGGTCCTGAGACCATCGCCCGTGCTGTCGCTGCCCGCGCCACCGGCGCAGCGCTGGTGGTCGGCGACGTGGCGGTGATGCGTCGCGCTGCGGCGCACTGCGGCCTGCTGCTGCCGGTGGTC
>RGQD01000227.1 GCA_010030205.1 Betaproteobacteria bacterium | reverse complement strand
CGGGTTGAGCAGCACCGTCAGCGGCAGCGGTGGCGCCTCAGGGTAGCGCTGGTTGTGCTCGAAACCGAAGATCACCAGTTGCAGGTCGACGCCGATCTGCGGCGCGGCCAGGCCGGCACCGTTGGCGGCGACCATGGTCTCGTGCATGTCGTCGACCAGCGCCGCCAACTCGGCGGTGCCGAAAGCGCGCACCGGCTGCGCCACCCGCAGCAAGCGTGCATCACCCATTTTCAGAATTTCACGAACAGCCATGGCCGCATCTCCTCAAGAATTGAAACCTGTACGCAGGTAGATGTCGAACCCGTGCCCGGTCAGGGTGGGTCGGCTGGCAGGCCGCCCAGCAAAGCCCGCAGCCCGGCTTCATCAAGCACCACCAGGCCCAGCTCGCGGGCTTTGTCCAGCTTGGCGCCGGCCTCTTCGCCAGCGACCACATAGTGTGTCTTCTTCGACACCGACCCCGCGACCTTGCCCCCTACGGCCTCGATCAAGGCCTTGGCTTGGTCGCGGCCTAGCGTCGGCAGCGTCCCCGTCAGCACCAGCGTCATGCCGGCCAGCGTCTGAGGCGCTGCGATCGCGGCCTCGCCCTCGGTCCAGTGAATGCCTGCGGCACGCAACTGCTCGACCACCTCGCGGTTGTGCGGCTGGTCGAAGAAGGCGCGGATGCTTTGCGCCACGACCGGTCCGACATCCGGGACCGCCAGCAAGTCCTCGCTGCTGGCGTCCATCACCCGGTCGAGGCTGCCGAAATGCCGAGCCAGTTCCTTGGCGGTGGCCTCGCCAACATGGCGGATGCCCAGTGCGTAGAGAAATCTCGGCAGCGTCGTGGCACGGCTCTTGGCCAAGCCTGCCACCAGGTTGTCGGCACTCTTGTCGCCCATTCGGTCTAGCGCCGCCAGCTTGGCCAGGCCCAGGTTGTAGAGCTCGGGCAAGGTGCGGATCAGGTCGCCGTCGACCAGTTGATCGACCCGCTTTTCGCCCAGCCCTTCAATGTCCATCGCCACCGCGCTGCCACAAGCCGGGCAAGAACGCGGCATTTGAAAGTTAGGGACATAGCCGGTCCGCTCGCCACCCGCGCCGATCACCCGCCCCACCACCTCCGGGATCACATCGCCGGCGCGGCGAACAATCACCTGGTCACCCACCCTCACCCGCTTGCGGCGCAGCTCAAAGAGGTTGTGCAGCGTGGCGTTGCTCACCGTCGTGCCGCCCACGAAGACCGGCGCGAGCTTGGCCACTGGCGTGAGCTTGCCGGTGCGCCCGACCTGGATTTCGATGCGTTCGAGCTGGGTGATCTGCTCTTGCGCCGGATACTTGTGCGCCACCGCCCAGCGCGGCTCGCGGGTGACAAAGCCCAGGCGCTGCTGCTGCAGCACCGAGTCGAGCTTGTAGACCACGCCATCGATGTCGAAGGGCAGCGCGTCGCGCTTGGCGCCCATCGCGCGGTGAAAACGCACCAGCCCGGCAGCGCCTTGGCAGACCGCCCGGTCAGCGCAGACCGGCAGGCCCATGGCGAGCAAGGCGTCGAGCGTCGCACTGTGTGTGGCGGGCTGGTCCCAACCCCGCACCTCGCCTAGACCGTAGGCAAAGAAGCTCAAAGGCCGCTGGGCCGCAATGGCCGGGTCGAGCTGGCGCACCGCGCCGGCGGCGGCGTTGCGCGGGTTGACGAAGCTCTTGTCCCCGCGCTCGCGCTGGCGCTCGTTCATGCGCTCGAAGTCATCGCGCCGCATATAGACCTCGCCCCGCACCTCGAGCACCGGTGCCGAGCAGCTGCGCAAGCGCCGCGGGATCTGGCCGATGGTGCGGATGTTCTGCGTCACGTCCTCGCCGGTTTCGCCATCGCCGCGGGTAGCGGCCTGCACCAGCAGGCCATGCTCGTATCGCAGGTTGATCGCCAGACCGTCGAACTTGAGCTCTGCGTTGTATTGCACCGCTGGCGCGTCGTCAGCCAACTCCAGTTCGCGTCGAACCCTGGCGTCGAAGGCTTGCGCGCCGCTGGCCTCGGTGTCGGTCTCGGTGCGAATGCTGAGCATGGGCACGGCATGGCGAACCGGCGCAAACCCATCCAAGACCTGGCCGATCACGCGCTCGGTCGGCGAGTCGGCGCTGCGCAGTTCGGGGTGTTCGGCCTCGATCGCCTGCAAGTCCCGGAACAGGCGGTCGTACTCGGCATCCGGGATCTCAGGCGAATCCTGGACGTAGTAGCGCTGGGCGTGGTGTTGCAGCTTGGCGCGCAACTCGGCGACAAGCCGCGCTGGGCTCTCGGGGTCGGGGACCGGCATGCTGGTCTTGGTGCTCAGCTGAACAAGCGCCGCGCCGCGGCCGACCCTGCCGCCAGATCACGCGCAGCCAGCGCCTCATACAGCTTGGCCAGGTCTTCGCCAATGGTGGCGAACGCGTGCAGCAGGATGGGACGGCCGCTGTCGTCGATCATCGACGCATCCATCTCGGCGGCGAGCAATCGGGCGACCTGATGCCAAGCCGGAAAAGGTTCGGCACTCGCAGGCGTCTGCGGCACATCAAGCGTCAGCTGCAGCTCGCGCACCGCCGCATGGCCAGGGTCCTCGGCCATCGCTGCCTGGGCGTCGAAGGCCAGCACCAGCATCGGCGGTGACCCGTCTTCGACACCTGGCAGCACCAGCCGACCCGGCAGCCCGCCAGCGACAAAGCCATGGTGCTGGGCACACTGCTGCAGATAGCCCACGCTCCATGCTGCGCCATTGGCGCGCAGACTCAGGTTGAGCTGGGCGTCATGGGCACCGGCAAAAGCATCGAGCTCGCGGCCTCGGGCTACCGCGTCGACCATGTCGGGTAATTCGGCCATCGCACCGACGCCGTCGGCAAAACCCTGCACTTTCTGCACGAACTCGGAGTATTCGATCTGGCTGAGTGCACCGCCTCGGTTGGCCAACTGCACACCGGCCTGGAACTCGCTGTATTGCTGCCCGGCAGCCGGCAGCTCCCAGCTGCCCCGTTCGGCGTTGAGCCCTTCGATCAGGAAAGGCTTGGTGCCCAGTCGACGTGTCGGCGGCAGGTGGGCCAGTGCCAGCTCCGCGCTGATGGGGGTGTCCAGGTGCAGGCAGGCAATCGCGTCGATCAAGGGGTCTAGCCTGGCCGTCTTGCGCGGGCCAACGGGGCGCAGCTCAGGCAGGGGCGCGACAGCGCCGTGATCCTCGTCGCTGGTCGGCGCCAGACTTGCCTCGCCCGGCGCCATCGACGGCTCCAAGCGCCCATCCTCTGCCCCTTCAGCCTGCCGTGGCTTGGCCTTGCGCGCACGCCAAAGCCCTTGTCCCAACACGCCGACCAGCACTATCGCGCCTATCGCCGCCAGGCCTTCCATCAGGTTGCCCGTCACGCCGCCTCCGCCAGGCCGACGGCCGCTTCCATGTCCACCGCCACGATCCGTGACACCCCTTGCTCTTGCATCGTCACCCCTATCAATTGCTCGGCCATTTCCATCGCGATCTTGTTGTGGCTGATGAACAAGAACTGAGTACCTTTGCGCGACATCTCGTCCACCAGCCTGGCGTAGCGCTCGGTGTTGGCGTCATCCAGCGGTGCATCGACCTCGTCGAGCAGGCAGAAAGGTGCCGGGTTGAGCATGAAGATCGCAAACACCAGCGCGATCGCGCCGTGCCGCCACCGAACAAGCTGGGGAACATCCGGCCGAAATGCTCGTTGACCTGGTTGAAGGTCGCGCCCAGCAGGTCGCGCGTCTCGAGGTCGATCTTGTGGATCGCATCCTCGAGCGTGTTGATCGCATCGGTCAGATCGGCGTATTGCGCATCGAGAAAAGTCTTGCGCTCACGCGAAGCGCTCAGCTCGTCGAGCGCGGCCAGATTGACCGCACCCAGCGCGCTGATCTCGCGCGCGATGCGATCGATCTCGCCCTGCAAGCCCCAAAGCTTGACCTGACCGACCTCAATCTCGGCGGCCAGCGCCTCCAGATCGACCTGTGCCGCCACCAGTTGCTCGAGGTACTGCGCACCGCCGAGCTGAGCGGCCTGGGCTTCGAGCTGCAGCTTGGTGATCTCGTCGCGCAAGGGCTGCAAGCTGCGCTCGAACTGCATGCGCTGCTCGTCGGCCACTCGCAACTGGGCCGACAGGCCGTCGTAGGCGCTGCGCTGGGCACCCAGCGCCTGCTCGCGCTCGAGCTTGAGTGCGAGCGCCGTTTGCAGCCCGGCTTGAGCCGCAGCATCGTTGAGCGATCCGAGCTCGAGTTCGAGCTGCTCGCCGGCCTGTGCGTTGCTGGCGGCTTGATGCTGAGCGGTTTCGATCACGCGCTGCAATTCGGCGCGACGCGCCTCCAGCGCGCGGGCCTGGAACTGCGACTCCTGCGCCCTGCGCTCCAGCGCCCGGCCCTGCTCGCGCGCGTCAGTCAATTTGCGCTCGGCGGCCATCACGGCTTCCTCGAGTTCGGCGTGTCGCTCCTGGTGGTTGGCGAGCTGCAGGTCCAGCTCTTCAAACCGCGCCTCGCCGATGGCCTGTCGCTCGTCCAGCGCTTCGAGCTGGCCATCGATCTCGGTCAACTCGGCGTCGAGTTGGCCGCCTCTGGCCTGAGTGGCTTGGGCTTGCTGGGCCAGCCGCAGCAGTTCGACCTGCAACTGGTGCGCCAAGGTCTGGGCCTCGGCAGCCTCGCGGCGCGACACGACCAGCCGCAGGTTGGCCTCGGTGCATGCAGCCTCGATGCGAACCAGCGCGCCACGCGCTTGTTCGCTGATCAGCGCCTGGGCACGGCTCTGGCGGTCGAGGTTCTCGATCTCCTGGGCCCGCGCCAGCAGACCGGCTTGCTCGGAATCAGGGGCGTAGAAAGCCACGGCATGGGCACTGACAGCATGGCCATCGCGCGTCATCATGACCTCGCCGCGACCCAACTCGGCGCGTTGGGTTAGCGCATGGTCCAGGCTCGGAGAGCTGTACACGCCTTCCAGCCAATCGCACAGCAAGGCTTTCAGTCCAGCGTCATCGATGTTCTGGCCCAGCCTGAGCTGGTCTGACAATTTCGGCAAGGTGGCAGCGACGCTACTCGCCACCGCCGCGTCGGCCGGCAAGGTATAGAACGCCAGCCGGGCCGGCGGGGCGGGCGTGCCGAGGCTGCGTTCGATCGCCGCCTGCTCTCCCTTCCGCCACTGCTCCCGGCCCGCGTCTACTCCAGACCATGCCGGGCCAACCACGGCTTGAGCTTGCCCTCGGTTTGCACCTTGTCCTGCAAGGCGCGCAGTGCCGACAAGCGTGCGGACAGCTGGGCATGCTGGCCGGCTTCATGGTTGGTAGCTTGCTGCTGCTCGCGGCGCTGTTCGTCGAGCACAGGCGCCTGGTCTTGCAACTCTTGCAGCTGGGCCTCGGCGATGGCCTGGTTGTCGTCAGCTGCGGCGCTTCGGACTTGCAGTTCGCTGAGCTGTTGCAGTTCAGGGGGGGCCAGCGACTTGCGCTCGCCCTGCAAGCGTTCGCGGCGGCCGCGCAGCTGACGGGTCTGCTCGTCGACGTTGCGGCTGTCGGCCGCCAGCACCGAGATCTGCTGCTGCACCTGGTTGACTTGGCCGCGCTGGGTGTTGGCGCGGGCCTGGGCGGCGCGCAACGCATCCTCGACATCGGGTTGCGCAGCGGCCTGATCCTCGGCCTGGGCCGACAGCAGTTCGGCCTGCTCCTGGGCCGATTCGATTTGCCCGGCGATCGTCTCGAGCTCTGCTTGCGCGTCGTCGTGGCGCTGCTGCCACTGCCCCGCCTGGGATTGCAGGTCGACCAGGCGCCGCTGCACCCGCTGCCGGCCTTCGACGACATAGCGTATGCGTTCTTCCAGCCGACTGACCTCGAGCGAGGCCTCGGCCAACGCGCCCTGCGCACTGTGCAGGCCGTCGCTGGCGGCGTAATGTTGTTGGCGCACGGTCTCCAGACCGGCCTCGACATGGCGCAATTCGGCCAGCCGCGATTCGAGCGAGTTGGTGGCCTCAAGCACGGCCAGCTGCACCCGCTGCGCTTCGGTGGCCGCATCGCGGTGCTTGAGGAACCAGAGCTGGTGCAGCCTGAGCGTGCCCGACGCCTGCAAGCGGTTGTAGAGGCTTGCGACCTCGGCCTGCTTCTCAAGCTTGTCGACGTTGGCGTTGAGCTCGCGCAGGATGTCGTCGACCCGGGTCAGGTTCTCGCGCGTGTCCTTGAGTCGGTTCTCGGTTTCGCGCCGGCGCTCCTTGTACTTGGACACGCCGGCGGCCTCTTCGAGGAACAGCCGCAATTCCTCGGGTCTAGACTCGATGATGCGGCTGATCGTGCCTTGGCCGATGATCGCGTAAGCGCGCGGCCCGAGCCCCGTGCCCAGGAAGACGTCCTGCACATCGCGACGGCGCACCGGCTGGTTGTTGATGAAGTAGCTGCTGCCGCCCTCGCGTGTCAGCACTCGCTTGACAGCGATGTCGGCAAAAGTGCTCCACTGGCCACCGGCGCGCGCATCCTCGTTTGAGAACACCAGTTCGACGCTGGCGCGGCTGGCCGGTTTGCGCAGGCCTGAGCCGTTGAAGATCACGTCCTGCATGCTCTCGCCGCGCAACTCGCTGGCCTTGCTCTCGCCCAGCACCCAGCGCACGGCATCCATGATGTTGGACTTGCCACAGCCGTTGGGACCGACCACGCCGACCCGCTGACCCGGCAGCGCAAAGGTGGTCGGCTCAGCGAACGACTTGAAGCCCGAGAGCTTGATCTGGTTCAGGCGCATGCGCGGAAGCTGCCTGCAACTCTCAAGGCCCGTCGGCCGAAAACTGCAAGTATTTGATTTTTATGGGTTAATTGGACATCCAAGAGCAGTCCAATGAGCCTCGATGATAGCATCGCCATCCTCTTTCAGATCGCGCGCTGCCAACACCTCAGCCCAGACCCATCATGGCCAAGAAAGCCGCCAAGAACGCCGCACCGGAGCGTAACGAACGTGCGATGCCCGCCAATCCGCCCAGCGCACCGTCCAAGGACCTGCTGGTCTTCGACAACCCAGCGCCCGGGCGCGACTACCTGATCCAGTTCCAGGTGCCCGAGTTCACCTGCCACTGCCCGCTGACCGGCCAGCCAGACTTCGCCCACTTCACGATCGACTTGATTGCCGACACGCTGTGCTTGGAGCTCAAGAGCCTGAAGATGTATTTCTGGAGCTACCGCAACGAGGGTGCTTTCCACGAGAAGGTCACCAACACCATCCTCGACGACATCGTCAAAGCGATGACCCCGCGTTTCGCCCGCATCACCGCGAAGTGGTATGTGCGCGGCGGCATCTACACCAATGTGATCGCCGAGCACCGGATGGCGGGCTGGAAGCCCCAGCCTGCGGTCGAATTGCCGACGCTTTCTATGGAGCGCGGGTTGCTGGCTTGATCGCTGCCGCGCCAAGCGCCGACCCAGCGCAGACCACTTGTTGGCCTGCGGTGCTCGCCGCCGTGCTGGGGGGTGTGGCGATCGGCATGAATGTCGGCAAAGTGCCACTGGCCTTGCCGGCGATGCGCATCGAACTCGGTTTGACGCTGATGCAGTCGGGCTGGGTGTCCTCGATGCTGACGACGCTGGCGGTGGTCGCGGCGCTGGGCTTCGGACTGGCCGCCGGGCGCATCGGCGCGCTGCGCATGGTTTTGGGCGGGTTGACGCTAGGTGCTGCGGCGTCGCTGCT
>RGQD01000226.1 GCA_010030205.1 Betaproteobacteria bacterium | reverse complement strand
AGCGCCTTGCGGCGGCATTGCTCAGCGTCAAACGGGCGCTGGCATCGGGGCTGAAGCGCCACAGCGCATAGCCGTCGAGCACCCGCTTGACGCCCTGGCGGTAGCTTTGCGAATCGATCTGCTGCAGCTCGAAGCCGGGCGTGAAGTTCAGGCCTGCGCCCAGCGTCAGCGGCGTGCCCCGCAGCGGCCAGTCGCCACCCAGGTTGGCGGTGTAAGGCGGCTGGCCTTCGAGCCGGTTGTGCGGGCCGGCGACCTGGTCGACCCGGCTCCACATCAGCGTGAGGTTGCTGCGCAGCGAGATCGGCAAGTCGGTGGCCCAGAGGTCTTTCAACCTCGCCTTGGCTTCGAGCTCTAGCCCGGCGGCGTCGGCCTGGCCGATGTTGTGCGGCCGCGCCACCCAGCGCGGCACGCTGGCCCAGCTCACCGTCTCCAGACTGCGGACGTTGCGGATCAGGTTGTCGATCCGGCGCAGGAAGACATTCGCGCTGACGATGCCGCCAGCGTCGAGGTAATGCTCGGCGCCGAGTTCCAGCCCCCAGGCCAGTTCGGGCAGCAAGTCCGGATTGCCGGCCCGGTCGGGGTTGGTGGGTTGATTGGGTCTATCCAGGTCTGGGTAGAGCTGCGAGATCGCCGGCCGCGAGATCAGCTGGTTGGTGTTGGGCGAGCGGTAGCTGCGGGTCAGGCTCAACCGGATCTGGTCGCGCGGCGCATCGGGCAGTTTCCAGACCAGGTGGGCCAGCGGCGTGAACACCGCACTGCGGTTGCGCACCCGGCTGATCGCCGAGTCGCTGGCGGTGGCGATCGCCTCCCAGCGCGCGCCGGCATAGAACGAGAAGTTCGGGCTCCAGTCCCATTCATCCTGGGCATAGAGCGCCAATCGCTGGACCCGGGCGGTGATGTCTTCACCGAACTCGGCCAGGATGGGCTGATTGTTGACCAGGCTGGTGCGGCCATCGTTGCGCTGGCTGTTCTGCAACTCCCAGCCGGCGCTCGCGCTGTGGCGGTCGGCCAGCAGTTGCGAGAACTTGCCGTTGAGGTCTAGCGAGAGCTCGCGCTGGCGCACATCGTCGAACTTGTGCCGGCCGCCGACCAGGTTCGCCGAAGCACCGGTCTCGTCGCGCTCGGTGACGCTGCTGCTAGACGACAGCATGCTGCCAAAGCGCAGCTGCAGCCGGCCACCACCGGATGTGCCGGTCAGCCAGGTGCCGTTGAGCCGGCCCATCTGCCACTGCGACTGGCTCTGCCAGTTCGCCAGCGAGTAGGGCTGGGCATCGCCGATGGTCTGGGTCAGCACGTCCTGGCCTTGGCCTCGGGTGCGCACAGCGTTGAAGAAAGGCTGCAGGTCCAATGTGTTGCCGGGCCCGAAGCGGACCTGCAGCCTGGCGTTGGCAAACAAGCCGTGGCGCTTGTTGCTGCTCTCGGTGTGTTGCTGCTGGTCGAGTGTGGTCGCCCCGGCGCCGTTGCGGCCCAGCGTGCGGGTGTCGGATTCGCTGGCCTGGCCGCCCTGGAACAGCGTGGTGCTCAGGTTGTAGCCCAGGGTCTCGGTCTGGCCGTTGTAGATCCAGCTCGCGCCGACCTGTCCGCGCGGGCCGTCGGCGCCGCCACCGATCTTGAGCTCGTGGGTCTTGCGTTTGAAGTCGCTGCGCATGATCACGTTGATCGTGCCGGCGATCGCGCGCGCGCCGTACTCGGCCACTGGGGCGCGCATGATCTCAATGCGCTCGATCTGTTCGGGCGCGATCGAGTCGAGCGAAAAACCCGGTGGCATGCGCTGGCCGTCGATCAGGATCTGGGTGTAGCCGCCGCCCATGCCGCGCATCCGGACTTGGCCGCCGCGCCCGGGCGGGCCACCGATCGTCACGCCTGGCAGCCGCTTGAGCACCTCACCTAGAGAGCTGTCGCCCATGCGGTCCAGCTCTTCGCGGCCGAAGGTGATGCGCGATGCGGTGGAGCGGCGGCGCTCGTCCTGGCTGTCGGGCTGGGTCGTGCCGGTGATCTGGACTTGCTGGGTTGCGGCCTCGGCCGGTGCCGATGCCGATGCCGATGCCGCCGCGCGCGCCGGCCTGGGCGCGTCCGGCCTGGGCGCGCTCGCGCGGGCCGCTGCAGCCGAGGCGGTCGCTGCGGCTGGCGCCGCTGGCCCTGCGCTGGTCTGTGCCATGGCCGAACCAGCGCCCAACAAGGCGGCCAGCGCCAGCGAGTGGGGGTGCAGCATGCGTAAGGTCATCGTGGGCATCGATTGTGGGGGTTTGCCCCTCTTTGATTGTTTCTGCCGCTTCAAGCCCCGGGCGCGCCCAGCCAGTGAACGCTGAACAGGCGCTGCGGGTCGGTCCACACCGCTTGCGGCAGCAGGCCCGCGGTGCGCGCCAGGGCTTGGAAGCCCGCCACCGTGTACTTGTACGAGTTCTCGGTGTGCAGGGTCTGACCTTCGGCAAAGTCGAAGCGCTCGCCGTGGACCTGCGCAGATTGTTCGCGCGCGCTGACCAGGTGCATTTCGATGCGCTGGTGCTGCGGTTCATAGAACGCGTGGTGGTGGAATGCTGACAAGTCAAAGTCAGCGCCGAGCTCGCGGTTGGCGCGCGCCAACAGGTTGAGGTTGAAGGCCGCGGTCACGCCCAGGCTGTCGTTGTAGGCGGCGTGCAACAGCGCAGGCTGCTTGACCAGGTCGACGCCGACCAGCAAGCCGCCGCCGGCCAGCCAGCCTGCGCAGCGGCGCAGAAACAGCAGCGCGTCGGCCGGCGCGAAGTTGCCGATCGATGAGCCAGGGAAGAAGCCGACCCGGCGCGCGCTGCCGGGCGCCGGCGGCGGCAGCGCCAGATCGGCGCTGAAGTCGCCCGCCAGCGGCAACACCAACAGGCCAGGGTGTTCGGCGGCCAAGCGCTGCGACTCCGCGTGCAGGTGTTCAGCCGAGATGTCGACCGGCACGAATCGCGCCGGTCGCTGCAGCGCGCCGAGCAGCAAGCGGATTTTCTGCAGCGAGCCAGCGCCGAACTCGATCAGCTCGGCCTGCGGACCTATGCATTCGGCCATCTCGGCGGCGTGCTGGCGCAGGATCGCGAACTCGGTGCGGGTGGGGTAGTACTCGGGCAGCTCGCAGATGCGGTCGAACAGCGCCGAGCCCTGACGGTCGTAAAAGTACTTGGGCGCGACCCCGCGCGGCTCACTGCGCAGACCGTCGCGCAGCGCGCGGCCGAAACCCTCGGCGCTGGATTCAGGTCGGTTGACGCCGGCCGCGCTCATGCCGAGGCCCCGTCGCGCGCCAGCCGCAGGCCGCTGAATTGCCAGCGCGCTGCGGGCGGGAAGAAGTTGCGGTAGCTCAGCCTGGCGTGGCCGGGCGGCGTGGCCAGGCTGCTGCCGCGCAGCACCAGCTGGTTGACCATGAACTTGCCGTTGTACTCGGCCGCGGGTCCGGCCAGTGGCCGGAACCCCGGGTAGGGCGCGTATGCCGAGGTCGTCCATTGCCAGACCTGGCCTTGGAGTTGCTGCAGCGGCGCGGCGTCGGCGCCAGACTGCTGCGCTGCGGCATGCTCCCACTCGAACTCGGTCGGCAACCTCGCGTCAGCCCAGGCCGCATAGGCCGCAGCCTCGTAAGCGCTCAAATGGCAGACCGGTGCGACGGGGTTCAAGGGCAGCACGCCGTGCAGCGTGAACTGCTCATAGCCTTCGCTGTGGCTGCCGTCGTCGGCCTTTGCCAGCCAATAAGCCGGGGCTTGCCAGCCTCGCGCCTGAACCTCGGCCCAGCCGTCGGACAGCCACAGCGATGCCCGGCGGTAGCCGCCGTCGGCGATGAAGTCGGCGTACTCGGCGCAGTTCACCAGCCGTGAGGCCAGCGCATGGGGTGCGAGCCAGCAGGTGTGGCGAGGCCGCTCGTTGTCGAAGCCGAAGTCCGCGCCCGAAGCTGAGCCTTCGTGGCCGACTTGTACCGGGCCGCCTGCCATCGACAGCCAGCGCAGCGGCGAACAGGTCGTGTCGGCCATCGTCTCGGGCGCTGGCGCATAAGCCGGCCGCAGCGGGTTGAGCGAGAACGCATGCAGGATGTCGGTCAGCAGCAATTCCTGGTGTTGCTGCTCGTGGTGCAGGCCCAGCCGCAGCGTGTCGGCGGCGGCGGACCAGGCAGCGGCGTCAGCGCTGGTGATGAAGCGCTGCATCGCATCGTCGACCTGTCGTCGGTATTGCCAGACCTCGGCCAGCGAGGGCCGGCTGAGCAAGCCACGTTGCGGTCGCGGGTGGCGCGGTCCCAGCGATTCGTAGTACGAATTGAACAGTCTGGCCCAGCGCGAATCGACCGGCCGGTAGCCCGGGGCATGGGCTTGCAGCACCAGGGTCTCGAAAAACCAGGTGGTGTGGGCCAGGTGCCACTTGCTCGGGCTGGCCTCGGGCATCGACTGCAGCGACTGGTCTTCGGCGCTCAGCCCTTCGGTCAGTTGCTGCGAATGCTGGCGCACGGCTTGGAAAGCCTGCAACCAGGTCTGGCGTGAATCAGTGGGTGAGATCAAGGGTTGCCGGCATGTCGGGGCGAAGGCCGGGAGTATCGCAACCGGAGAAGAACCTTGTGTGGCAGCGCCGATTCGCCGCTGTGGGTGTCCGAGCAATTTCTCAACGAACAACTGCTTGCAACTGCGGTCGCTGCGCAACACATGCTTCGGTCAAGCTGACGAGGCAATGGCCGAAGAATAGTTGCTGCCGCGCTGTCGTGGCGAACCCGGGGGCGCAGGTGCACGACCATCCATTGTCCGACCAGAGCTTGCGCGAGGAGCGCGCCAATGCCGCGAGCCATCTGCTGGGCGGTCTGCTGGCGCTGGCCGCGATGCCGGTGCTGGCCGACCAGGTCGACGCTGCGCGCTACCCCTTGCGTCACCTGGGCCTGACTGTTTTCATCACCACGATGGTGTTGATGTACGGGGTCTCGGCGATCTACCACGCGCTGCCCGCTGGCAGAGCCAAGCGGGCACTGCGGCGCTGCGACCACGCGCTGATCTTTGTCTTCATCGCCGGCAGCTACACGCCGTTCGCGCTCGGCGAGGTCCAGCGTGGCCAAGACTGGCATCCGCTGGCGGTGGTCTGGGCGATCGCGCTGGTCGGCGTCGCGCTCAAGCTGACCGACAGGTTGCGGCACTCGGTCTGGTCGACCGGGCTCTATCTTTTGTTCGGCTGGATGGTCGCACTGCTGGCCAGGCCGGTGCTCGCAGCGATGCCCGAACAGGGCCTGCAATTGCTCGTGGCCGGCGGCTTGGCGTACTCGGTCGGCAGTCTGTTTTTCCTGCTCGACGGGCGCATGGCCTACAGCCACTTGGTCTGGCACCTATGGGTCATCGCGGGCAGCAGCTGCCACTTGCTGGCACTCCAGCAAACGCTGGCCTAGCCGTCAGCGGTGGCGGGTCTGAACCTTCAAACCTTGCGCACCGGCCCAGGGTATTGGGCCACCACCGCGTCGGCGGTCAGCAGCGTGATGCCTTCGACCATCGCTTGCGCCAGCAGCAGGCGATCGAAGGGATCTTTGTGCAAGGCTGGCAATACATCGATGCCGACGGCATGCGCACTGCTGATGGGCAGTTCCTGATAGCCGTTGTCGAGCAAGGCCCTGCGCAACGATCGCGCATCGACCTGAAAATCATCGCGCCCCAAGCCGTTTTTGATCGCAATCTCCCATAGGCTGGCGGCGCTGAAGAACAACTCGTTGTCGGGCGCCTCGATCATTGCTAGTGCGATTTCAGACAGACGTTCGCAGGGGCCGGCGGCCCAGAGCAGCAGGTGCGTGTCGAGCAGCAGCTTCAAGCGGCAGCGCCGAAGAGCTGTTCGATCTCGAGGCCTCCCATCCGATCGAAATCGTCCGGAACGCTGATTTGCCCGGCCATGAAGCCCAGGCGCTTGGCCGGGCTCGGTTGCGCATCGCTCAAGGCCGAGACCATCACCAGTGGCTTGCCAGCCCTGGCGATCACGAAAGGCTCGCCTTGGACGGCCTGCTCGACCAGCCTGGACAAATGCGTCTTGGCTTCGTGGATATTGACGGTCAGCATCAAATGATCTCGGTAGACTAAGTCTGGTTAGTTTAATTTGCGATCTAGATGATGGCAAGTCGGTCTCAGCGCCTGTCGACGATCGTCGGCAGCAGGCTCAAGGCTTCGCGCAGCCGCTCGGCGGCCCGGGTCGCGTCGGCCCGGCTGGCGTAAGGACCTGCTTGCAGGCGGTGCAGGTTGCGCTCGTTGAAGATCGCCATCAGCGGCGACAGCCAAGCGGCTTCGAGCGCCATCTTCTGCTGCAAGCCCAGCGCGCCATCGCGCTGGCCGAACGCGCCGAGCTGCAGCCAGAAGCCCGGGGCGGCCTGCGCTGTTGCGCCGGCGGGTTTGGCGGGCGTTGGGATCGGCGTCGCTGCGCTGCGGCGCGCGATCTCGGCGATCGGGTCGTCGACCGGCCAGCCCGCAGTCGCTGGCAGCTGCAAGGCGGTGAGTGCAGTGCCCGGTTCACCGGTGGGTGCGCGCCAGGCGCCGGTGCGTATCGCCTCATAGGTGATGCGCTCGACTTCGACCGGCGCGACGCCGCCGAGCAAGCCGAGCTTGAGCGCTGCGGTGTAGCTCAGGTCTATCACCCGGTCGCTGTGGAAGGGCCCACGGTCGTTGACGCGGACGACCACCTCGCGGCCGTTGGCCGGGTTGCGGACCCGCGCGTAGCTCGGCAGCGGCATGGTCTTGTGCGCAGCGGTCATCGCGTACATGTCGTAGGTCTCGCCGGTGGCCGTGCCGTGGCCGTGGAACTTGCGGCCGTACCAGGAGGCCAGACCGCGCTCGAACAGCGGCGGGTCGCCGCTCAGCGGCTGGTAGAACTGGCCCAGCACCTCGTAGGGCTTGTTGGGGCCGCCGCTGCGCACCGACTCGAGCCTGGGGTTGGCGTTGGGCACTTGGTGCAGATCGGGCGGCGGGTTGGCGCCGGGGCCATCGCGCCCGGTCTCGACCGCGCTGACCGGCCTCGGCAGTTTGCCTGCCGGCAGGGGTGGGCTGCTGCCGCAGGCGGCGAGCAGCGAGGCGGCGGCCAGCCACAGTGTTTGCGCGCAGCGCCAAGCGGTGGTGCGGCGGGTGGTGCGGCTGGCGATGCGGCTGGCGATGCGGCGGGAAAGCGGCAGAAGCTGGACGGCGGGCTGCATGGTCAGGCCGATTCTGCCGCTCAAGCCCGCTGCCGGCGGCGCAACGCAGTTTGCGGCCTGTCGCTGGCGCCGCAAGCGCTGAAAATGCATCTAGCCCTGGTGAACGCGAGCGAGACTTCGGGGAGGGGGTGACAATCTTCGATGGCTCAGAACCCTGTCATCCGCTTGGGGTGGTCGCAGCGGTCGCAACAGCAGGGCAGAGGAAACCGTGATGAAGAAGCTGATCAACGAAGTCCAAGAGGTCGTGCCGCAGATGCTGGCCGGTCTGGCGATGGCCCACCCGCAGATCGCGCTGCTGGACGGCCAGCAGCTTGCGCTGCGCGCCGATATCGAGGCGATCAAGGCCCGCGGCGAGGTGGCGCTGGTCTCGGGCGGCGGTGCCGGCCACGAGCCCGCGCATGCGGGCTACATCGGGCCGGGCATGTTGACTGCGGCGGTGGTGGGCGATGTCTTCAGTTCGCCTTCGACCGATGCGGTGCTCGCCGCGATCCACGCGGTGGCCGGG
>RGQD01000225.1 GCA_010030205.1 Betaproteobacteria bacterium | reverse complement strand
GCGCAGCAGCGTGGTCTTGCCCGAGCCGTTGGCACCGACCAGCGCAACACGGTCGCCGCGCTGGATCTGCAGGCTGATCGGGTGCAGCGCCAGCAGCTCGCCGAAACGCACCGTGGCCTGTTGCAGGCCGATCAGCGCAGCGCTCACTGCGCCCCCGCCAGGCCAGCCAGCGCGCCGCCAGGGCGCCGCGTCAGCCCCAGCACCAGGTTGACCGCCGCGACCACCGCCAGCAGCAGCAGCCCCAGCGCCAGCGCCAGCGGCAGGTCGCCCTTGCTCGTCTCGAGCGCGATCGCAGTGGTCATCACCCGCGTGACGCCGTCGATGTTGCCGCCCACAACCATCACCGCGCCGACCTCGGCCACCGCGCGGCCAAAAGCCGTGAGCAACACGGTGGCCACCGCCAGCCGTTCGTGCGCCAGCAACAGCACAGCCGACAGCAAGCGGCCCGCGCCCATCGCCTGCAACTCGTCGCCGCCGTCGCGCAGCGCATCAGCCACCAGTTGGCGCGACAGCGCGGCGATCAAAGGCACGACCAGGATGCTCTGGGCGATGACCATCGCGGTCGGCGTGAACAGGATGCCCAGCGCGCCCAGCGGGCCGCTGCGCGACAGCAGCAGGTAGACGATCAGCCCGACCACCACCGAGGGCAGCGCGAGCAAGGTGTTGAGCAAACCCACCAGCAGCGAATGGCCGGGGAAGCGCGCCACCGCCAACCAAGCGCCCAGCAGCAGCCCGAAGACAGCACCTAGCGCGCATGCCGTGGCCGAGACGCGCAGCGACAAGCCGACGATGCGCCACAGCGTGACATCGGCCTGGGTGATGAGTTGCAGCGCGAGGCCGAGGCTGTGCGAGAAAGCGTCCATCGATCTGCCCGCCGGACGGTACGCCGGTTCTGGGACCGACGCGATTCTCACTGTTGCTGTCGCTGCGCGCGATATGCACGCGCTTGCATAGCGGCATCCTGCCCCGCGATGCCGGCAGTCAGGTGCCGGCGCCCCCCGGCGCACGCCGGGTCAGCGCACCGTGTAGCCGCGGCCGTCCAAGCAGGCAGCGACGGCGCGCTGGAACACCGAGGCGTCGGCCATCGCGCCGGACTGGGTGGTGGCCCAGCGGTTGCACTCCTGCTGATCGGTCTCGGTCTGGGCCGCGCTCTGAGCACTGCGCGGGTAGACGATGGGCGCGGGCAGCGGTTTGGGCGCGAGCAGCGCTGGCACGGGCTGCGCAGCCTCGACGCCTTGCGGCGGCGCGACCACCGCATAGCCCTGGCCCGGCACCGCCGCGTAATACACCCCGTTGGCGTAGTAGTACGGCGCGCCACCGATCCACAGCGTGGCATAGGCCGGCGGCAGCATCGGCGCGGTGATGCCGACCGGCGGCAGCACGACCATAAAGCGCCCGCCCTGGGGCCGGAACCAGACCCCGCCATGAAAGAAGTAATTGTCGCGACCGCCATAAATGATGCTCAGGCTGCCACCCGGCAAGCCCGGGGCCAGGTAGCCGCGCGGCGGGTAGTAGTGGTCGAGATGGTGGCGCTGGTCGAGCACCAGCGGGGGGCCGCGCCGGCCGTCGCGGTCGTGCCGCTCCTGCGCCAGCGCGGCACTGCTCAGCCCGGCCAGCAAGGCCAGCGAAGCGATCAGAAAGTGAAGTGATTTCATGGTGAACCTTGGAAGACCGCGACGGGCATGAATTTACCCCTGGTCCGGCCCGATTCAAGCCAGCGCGCTTGTCGCAGCCGTTGCGGCGGTGCAAAGAAGCGTTGCTGCCCGAAATTCGGGGCAGCCATGCCCGGTCAGTCCCGCAGCTTGTCGACCAGCTGCCGAATCGTGCCGAGTGAAAACGGCTTGGTGATGTAGTCGTCAAAACCAGCCGACAGCGCGCGCTCGACATCGCTGTCCATCGCGATGGCCGACACCGCCACACAGCGAACAGACGCCAGGTCCGGGTCGGCGCGCACCAAGGCCAACACTTCGAAACCGTTGAGTCGCGGCAGGTTGATGTCGAGCAGCAGCAGATCGGGACGCCGCCGGCGAGCGGCTTGAATACCGGCCTCGCCGTCGCCGGCAATTTCGAGCTCGACGCCATCCATTCGGCGGAAAAACTGACGCATCATCTCGGCCAGCACCCGGTTGTCCTCGACATAGAGCACGCGCAGCAGCGGCAGCATCACATCATTGTGCTGATCCGTGCCGGTCGCGACTTCGGCACCCACCGGCACGCCAGTGCCTGGGGCGACCGGCAAGCAGACCGTGAACACCGATCCTAGGCCGGCACTGCTTCGCGCCGCCAGGCGTCCACCCATCGCCTCGACCAACTGCCGGGTGATCACCAGCCCGAGCCCGGTGCCTTCCGTCTGGCTGGCTTCCGCGCCCAAGCGGTTGAAGGGCTGAAACAGCGTGGCGAGTTGCTCGGGCAGCAATCCCGAGCCGTTGTCGCTGATCGCGATCGACAGCTCCGCGCCTTGGCAGGTCAGCGCCACGGCGATCGAGCCGCCCTCCCGGTTGTACTTCACCGCATTGCTCAGCAGGTTGAGCAGCACCTGGCGCAGGCGGGTGCGGTCGGCCAGAACGACCAGCCCCGCCGCCACATCGCTGCACGGCAGGCTGATCCGCCGACCCTCGGCAAGCCGCGAGATCAACATCAGGCACTCGGCCAACAGCGGCCCGATCTCGACCGGCTCGAGCAGCAGTTTCAGCTCGCCGGCCTCGACCCGCGCCAGGTCGAGCAAGTTGTCGACCAGCGCCAGCAAGTGCTTGCCGGCGTCGGCGATATAGCCGAGCTGCTGCGAGGCCATCTCTGAGCCTAGGACCGCCTCGTCGCGGGCCAGCAGCTCCGAAAACCCCAACACCGCGCTCAATGGGGTTCGCAGCTCGTGGCTGACGTTGGCCAAAAAAGCCGACTTGCCACGGTTGGCCGCCTCGGCGCGCTCGACGCGAATGCGCTCGGCCTGAACTCGATCATCAATGTCTTGCAGCGTGCCGTACAGCCGCGGCTCACGCCCCTGGACGCTGTCGACCTTGCCGAGCGCGCGAACCCAGCGCTCGCTGCCATCGGCTCTGAGGACCTGCAAATCGAGGTCAAAGGGCTCGCCGCGACGCAGCGCCGCAGCGAAAGCCGCTCGCAGGCGCTCGCGGCTGTCACCGGCCTTGATCAACACCAGACCGGCTTCGAAATCCCCGGCCAAGTCTGAAGGAATCGGCAGGATCTCATGCGCCATGCTCGACCAGGTCCATCGGTTCGGTTCGAGGTCAAAGCTCCAATGACCAATGCGGGCCGCCCGGTTGGACAGCTCGAGCATCTCGCGCATGCGCGCCAGCTTGGCCTCGGCGCGCACGCGGTTGCTGATGTCGGTCAGCACCAGCGCGACGTTGTCGCCAGCCGCCGCACCGACGCCGATCTCGGCTTCAAAGCTTCTCAGTCCATCGCGCGAGCTCAGCACGAGACTGGCGCCTGGGCTTGCCGGCGTTGCCACGGCCATCGCACGCCACAGCAGCCCCTGGCTTTCAGCGTTCAGATGGGCAATCATCTTGCTGCCTATCGACGCGTCCAGTCCCAACATCTCGCGGCTGCGGCGGTTGGCCTGCAGCACGGTGGTCTGGCGGTCCAAGGTCAGCATCCCCACGGGCGCGGTCTCGTACAGCTCGACGTAGCGGCTCAGGCTGGCGCTGAGCTGATCACGGGTCTCCTGCAGCGACTCATTTTGCTGCGCCAGCTCCTCCTGATGCACCTGCAACTCGTGCAGCAAACTCAGGCTGTTGGCCTCAGCCTCGGCCGCGGCCAAAGCGGCAGCGTCGGCCTCGCGGCACGGGGGAGCTGCGCTCGCCGGCGCTGTCCGCAAAGAAGTCCCAACCTGGCGAGGCTTGCTCATCCTGAGAATTTCTCTGTTGCCAGTTCCAGAATTAAAAGCGATTGAACTGACGTTAAATACTGATGAACGACTTTACCAAAAAAATTGACAGTTCATCGTCTGTTTCGTTGGATTAAAGTGTTAACAGGCCCTCGTGGCGGGGTCTCCGCGAGCTTGATGGCTGTGGTGTCGGTGAAGGTGATCACCGCACCGTCAACGACGTTGGCCACCGTGCGGTACGGCATGATGTGCGCCGAATACCAGCGCCCGCCGTTGGCCTGGATCTCTTGGTCGCTGGGTTCGAGCGTGCGCAGCACCCGGGCGATGTCATCGAGCAGCGTGGAGTCATCGAACATCGATCGCAGCTCTGACAAAGGCCTGCCGAGGTCGATGTCGCGCAGGCTGATCAGCTGCCGGGTCTGCTCGGTGAAGCGCCGCACGTTCATCGCACTGTCCAGGAACAGCGTCGCAATCTGGGTGCTGTTGAGCAAGTTCTTCAAGTCGCCCTCGGTCAGCGCCAGGTCTTCGACCTTGAACAACAGCTCACCGTTGACTGTCTGCAACTCCTCGTTCATCGCCTGCATCTCTTCCTTGGAAGTCGACAGCTCCTCGTTGGCCGTCTGCAGCTCCTCGATCGTCGACTGCAGCTCCTCGACTGTCGACTGCAACTCCTCGTGCGAGGAGCGCAACTCCTCGCTCCAGGTCCGGAGCTTGGACTTGTCGACCTCCAGATCGCTGACCAGCGCTGGCAGGTCCGGCGACCCCACGCCCGGTGCCTCGCGAAACAGGATCAGCAGCAAGCGGCCATAACCGTCGATGTTGACCGGACGGATCAACAGGTCGACCCGGCTGCCGCCGCCGTCGTTATCGACACTGAGCCCGAGAAGCTCCGATGGCTGGCCTCGGCTCTGCGCCTGGCGCATGCCGCTGATCAGCGCTGCACGCAGGCTCTTGCGGGCCATCGCGTGGACGTTCCAGTTGGCCTTGCCGGCTGCGGGCTCCAGGAAGCGGCCGGTACGCCCGCTGACATAGAGGATGTCGCCGTCTTCACTGACCAGCACCGCCGCCGGCGAGAACTCGTCGAGCATCAGCCGGTCGGCGAGCTTTTGCAGCGGCACGGCCGCCTGGGAGTTGGAGTTTGTGGTCACAGCGTCCTTGACGTGAAAAGCAGCGACGGCATTGGGCATGGCGTGCAGGCTGCGGCCGAAAATCCTGAGCTTGGCATCGATCGCTGGAAACAAGGGTTCGAGACGACCCACGGTCTCGGCCCGGCCTAGCAGCAGGCATCCGCCAGGTCGCAGCAGGTAGTGAAACAGTGCCAGCATCCGCTGCTGCAGACCACTCTTGAAATAGATCAAGAGGTTACGGCAGGACAACAGATCGAGTCTTGAGAAGGGCGGGTCGCTGATCAGGTTGTGTTTTGAGAACAGCACCATCTCGCGCAGCACCGGGCTGACCTTGAAGCGGCTCTTCTCGGGCACGAAGTAGCGCGCCAGGCGGTCCGCCGACAAGTTTGCGGCGATCGCCGCCGGGTAGACGCCGAGACGGGCGAACTGGATGGCGTCAGCGCTGAGGTCGCTGGCAAAGACCTGCAAGCCGACCGACCGCCAGGCTGGGTTGCTGTCACGCAACTCGCTCAGCAGCATCGCCAGGCTGTAGGCCTCCTCGCCGGTCGAGCAGCCCGCAACCCAGGCGCGCAGCTTGGGGTCGGGTTGCTGCGCCGCGTGGTCCAACAGCGCGGGCAAGGCCAGTTCCTGCGCCCTTGCCCACATGGCCGGATCGCGAAAAAAGCCGGTCACACCGATCAGCAATTCCTTGAACAGCAGATCGGCTTCGGTCGGGCTGGCTGACAACAGGTCCAGGTAATCGGCCAGCGACGCCGAGCCGTGGACCGCCCGACGGCGCTCGACGCGGCGCTCGAGCGTGCCGGTCTTGTACTGCGAGAAGTCGTGACCGGTGGCCACCGCGACCTGGCGCATCATTTGCGCAAGCAGCCCTGCCGCGGTCACCAGCGCGTCGGCCGACACCTCGGCGGGCGGCTTGGCCCCAGCCAATTCGACCACTGCCAACAGGCGCTGGCCCATCTCTGCCGGCGCAGCGATCAGCACGCCAGGGCCGATCGCTGCGGCGCGACGCGGCATCGAGTCGAACTGCGCCGTCTCGGGCGCCTGGGCCAATGCGATGCCGCCGTGCTCGATGATCGTGCGCAGGCCCGCGCTGCCGTCGCGGCCCAGGCCCGAGAGCACCATGGCCACCGCGCGCGAGCCGAAATCCTGCGCCAGCGAGTCGAACAAATCGTCAATGCGGCGTGCCGAATGGCGTGTGTCAGGCCGCACGCGCAGCGCGCCGTGCAGCACCGTCAAGGCAGTGCCGGGCGTGATC
The DNA here is from genome assembly GCA_010030205.1 of Betaproteobacteria bacterium. Taxonomy (GTDB): domain Bacteria; phylum Pseudomonadota; class Gammaproteobacteria; order Burkholderiales; family Burkholderiaceae_C; genus Pseudaquabacterium. Next base: position 1,482 of record RGQD01000225.1, on the reverse strand, counting down.
ACGTAGACCCGGTCAGGCTCGATGCGCAGGCCGTCGACAGCCTCGACCAATTGCAGCGGCGTGTGCGGCCGCAGCAGTGCCGCCAGCGACGAGGGTTGGTCTGGCGACAGGTGCTCGACGACGATGAAGGCCATGCCAGCGCCCGCCGGAAAACCCCGCAAGACCTCGGACAGCGCTGCCAGCCCGCCGGCCGAGGCGCCCAGCGCCACCACATGCCGCAGCAACGTGTTTTCCGACTGGCGCTGCTGACTTTCTGATTTGGGCATGCGTGAAGTATGAGGCCTTCAAGCGACCTGATGCCGGCGCTGGCCTTGCACCGCGCCGCAGCGAGCCGGGTCAGCACCGCACTGGCGGCGTGACGCTGGTCTTGAAAACCTCGCGACAATCGACACAAACCCGGGGACCACGATGCCGCCAGACCTCAAACTGCCCGCACAGACCCGCTCGGCCGATCGGCTGGGCTGCCTGCAAACCGCTGTCGGGCAGCACCTGCGTTCGCTCGAACATGGCCTGCTCGAACGCCAGACTGCCGCCCGGCTGCTGTTGCTGGCCGCGCTGGCCGGTGAGCATGTGCTGCTGATCGGCCCGCCCGGCACCGCCAAGAGCGAGCTGGCACGCCGGCTGCACCGGGTCTTCGACGGCGCGCGCTATTTCGAGCGCCTGCTGACGCGCTTTTCGACCCCCGAGGAGCTGTTCGGCCCGCTCTCGCTCAAAGCGCTGGAGGACGACCGCTACGAGCGTCTGATCGACGGCTACCTGCCCACCGCCGGCATCGCCTTTCTCGACGAGGTGTTCAAGGCCAACTCGGCGATCCTCAACGCGCTGCTGACCTTGCTCAACGAGCGCGAGTTCGACAACGGCAGCACCCGCCTGCGCACGCCTTTGATCAGCGTGGTCGGCGCGAGCAACGAGAGCCCGGGCGACGAATCGCTGCTCGCGTTCCACGACCGATTCCTGCTGCGGGTGCCCGTGGCACCCGTGAGTGACAGCGCTTTTACAGCGCTGCTGCGACTCGGTGATGCCGAGGCCGATCCGCCGCCCGCAGCGCCCGCGCCACTGACTGCCGCTGACCGCGCTGTGCTGCTGGCCGGTCTGGCCAATGTCGCGCTAGGCGATGAGGCGCTGGCCGCGCTGACCGCGCTGCGCGCGCTGGTCACCGAGCTCGGGCTGGCCGTGTCGGACCGGCGTTGGCGCCAGTTGGTCGCGCTGATGCGCTGCGCTGCCGCCAGCGAAGGACGCGACCAGCTCGATGCGGTCGACCTGTGGCTGGCGCCCTATGCGATCAGCGCCGATCCGCAGACACTGGCGCGGCTGGCCGACTGGGTCAGCGTCGAGTGGGTGCGGGCCGCAGCCCAGCCGCTGCCCTGGCTGGACCATGCGGTGACCGCGTTCGAACGCCAGCTCGAGCTCGAGCAGCGCCTGCCGGTCGACACCAGCACCGACGACAGCGCGGGCAAACTCGCGCTGGCCAGAACCATAGGC
>RGQD01000224.1 GCA_010030205.1 Betaproteobacteria bacterium | reverse complement strand
CTTGATTTGATGGGCATTCGCGCGCATGCGCGTCGTGAGCTCTCGAGCCACAAGGTACCCAAGTATCTTGAACTGGTGGCGTCACTGCCGAAGACGTCGTCAGGCAAGGTTCGGCGCAGCGAACTGATCAACATGGGAGCTCCCACGCATGAAGCATGAAAACTTGAATTGGCAGGCGCTGGATTTGGACCTGGTGGCTGCCACTGACGCGATCGTTGAACGACTGCGGCGCACCACCGCCCAAGTGTTGCACCGACGTGGCTTGGTGGTGGCAATCTCCGGCGGCATCGACAGCTCCGTGTGTGCGGCGCTTGCGACACGCGCTGTGGGACCAGGGCGTGTATTCGCACTCATCCTGCCCGAGACAGACTCCAGCGACGACAGCGCGGCGCGTGGCCTCGAACTGGCCGAACATCTTGGCGTCGCACACGCCGTACTCGACATCGCGCCGACCCTCCGGGAAATCGGTTGCTACGCCTGGCGCGATGCGGCAGTGCGCCGGGTCATTCCGGACTATGACGACAGCTGGCAGATGAAAATCGCCATCGCCGGTGGTCTCCAAGGTCAGGTCAACCGATTTCGTGTCATCGCCCGAGGGCCTGATGGCAGACTGCGGGACGAGGCGCTGGGCTTGCGAGAGTATCTGGAGGTGGTGGCGGCCACCAATTTCAAACAGCGGGTGCGCAAGACCGTCGAATACTTTCACGCCGATCGCTTGAACTATGCGGTCGTCGGCACGCCGAATCGGCTCGAGTATGACCAGGGTTTCTTCGTCAAGAACGGCGACGGTGCGGCCGACGTCAAACCCATCGCTCATCTCTACAAGACCCAGGTCTATGCGATGGCATCACACCTCGGCTTGCCACCGGCCATTTGCAGCGCCACGCCGACGACCGATACCTACAGCCTGCCGCAAGGTCAGGATGAGTTCTATTTCGCGCTGCCCTACCGTGAGATGGATCTGGCCTTGTGGGCGCTGAACCATCAGGTGGCTGCGGCTGAACTCGCCGGTCTGCTGGAGATCAGTGCCGAGCACGCGGAGCGGATCTACCAGGACATCCTCAACAAACGGCGTACGACCCAGTATTTGCACCGCGGGCCGGTGCTGCTCGAAGACGTGGCGGAGATATCCGTATAAACCACGCTCTACAACCCTTGGACGCTGCGCCGGCCCCGCCTACCGGGTCGCGGCAGCCTCGGAGTGCTGAGCCGAAACCCGGGCACAGCGCCAGTTTCGCTCGCGGCAATCCTGTGTTTGACGACGCCTGGATCCAACAGCGCCACGCCGCCGAAAGCGCCAGCGCCGCTTGGCAAGCGCTGTTGGCGCAAGGCCCGGCCGCACCAGCGCTGTCGCGCGTCACCGGTGACTTCGCGTTTGCGCAGACCTTGGGGGATGGCAGCACCGTGCTCGCTGTCGACCGCTTCGCGATCCAAACCCTGTGCTACCGGGTCGTGGACGGCCAACTCTGCTTCGCCGAGCGTGCCGACACACTGGCCGATGCGCGCACACCGATAGATCCCCAGGCCATCTTCGACTACCTGTACTTTCACGCCATTCCATCGCCGCGCACCATCTACCAAGGCGTGATGCGATTGCCACCGGGCCACGTCGCCATCTTCGCTGCCGGCCGACTGACCGTGGCGCCTTACTGGACGCCGCGCTTCGAGCCCATTCGGTCGCCGTCGTTCAAGTTGCTGCGCGATCAATTCCTCGCCGACGCGTTGCAGGCGGTCAAGCACCAGCTGGACGGCACCAGGCCTGCTTGTTTCCTCAGCGGCGGCACCGACAGCTCGACGGTGGCGGGGTTGATTGGCCAGGCCACAGGCCAAGGCGCGGCCTCGTTCTCGATCGGTTTCGAGGCCGAGGGCTATGACGAGATGGCCTACGCACGCTTGGCAGCGAAGCACTTCAAGACCGAGCATCACGAGTACTACGTCACGCCTGATGACCTGGTTCGCAGTATTCCTGCGGTGGCAGCGCACCACGACCAGCCCTTTGGCAACTCCTCTGCGCTGCCCGCCTATTACTGCGCGCTCAAGGCCCGCGAAGCTGGCGTCTCGCGCTTGCTGGCCGGCGACGGTGGCGATGAGCTGTTTGGCGGCAACACGCGCTATGCCAAGCAGCGCTTGTTCGGCTTGTACAGCCTCGCGCCGGCAAGCCTGCGACAGGGGCTGATGGAGCCTTTCTTCAACCTGGCGTCGGTGTCGCGCATGCCGCTGCTGAAGAAAGGCGCCAGCTACATCGAACAGGCTCGCGTTCCCATGCCTGATCGATTGCAGATGTACAACCTGCTGCTTCGCCTGGGTCTGCCGCAAGTCCTGAGCCCGGGGTTCCTGGCCCGCATTGACGCCACGGCACCCGCTCGACAGCAGACCGAAGTCTATGCGGGCCCGAGCGCCTCTAGCGAGATCGACCGCATGCTGGCTTTCGACTGGCGTTACACGCTGGCGGAGAGCGACCTGCCCAAGGTTCGCAGCAGCGCGGCGCTGGCCGGCATCTCGGTCGGCTTCCCGCTGCTCGATGCCAAACTCCTGGAGATGTCGCTGCGCTTGCCGCCGGACTACAAGCTGCGCGGCCTGAAGCTTCGTTGGTTCTTCAAACAGGCACTTCGTGACTTTCTCCCTCAACAGATCATCACGAAGAAAAAGCAGGGATTTGGCTTGCCCTTCGGTCTCTGGGCCACCAGGCACGGCGCGCTCAACGCGCTGGCGGTGGATTCGCTGCGCTCACTGTCCACGCGTGGCATCGTCAGGCCCGAATTCACGCAGACATTGCTCAGAGACCATCTCCCCAGCCACCCGGGCTACTACGGCGAAATGGTGTGGATACTGATGATGCTCGAGCAGTGGCTGCGCGCTCACGCGCCAGACTACAGGCTTGCCGACTGAACGACGCCTCACTGCAAGCGCCGCAAGCAAATGGGTGAAGCCGTCTGCTCAGCGTGACTGCCAGAGGTTTCGCGCCAACCTCAGCCCGAAGCCCAAGCGGCCTGGGTCCCAGGGCGTGAAGCGTGGCATTTGAAACGGATCGGTCGCGCGGCGCGCAGCGCCCCAGGCTGTTGTCAGCGCGGCGTCAAATCCAAGCTCACGCGCCAAGGCCACAGTCTGGCCCGAATAGTCGACATCAGGCCTGCCGTTGGGATAGGCAAACAAGCCGACGCGGTCTAGCAGCAAAGACTCGAGCTGGCTGCGGCTGCGTTGCATCTCAGCGCGCGCCGCCGCCGCATCCAGACCGGCGAGTATGGGATGGGTCACGGTGTGAGCCCCGATCTGCATGCCGGCGCGATGCAGCGCCAGGACTTGCGGCGAAGACATCATCTCGCCCCGAAACGCCGTCGCATCCGCTCGCTCGCAGACTTCTGCCACCGCAGCCCTGCGTCCGTCCGCCGTCATGTGCTTGACAGCACGCAGAATCGCGGCGATGGCGCTGCGCCGTGCTGCGTCGTTGCCCAAGGCCACCACCTCGGCCTCCAGGCCACCGATGCCGCGCAGGTCTAGGCTGGACCTGCGGGTGTTGCGCAAGGCATTGATCACCTCGTCATTCCACATGACGCCGCCATCAAGATAGCCCGTCGCGATGAAGAAGGTGGCGGTCAGGCCATGGTGTCGCAAAATGGGCAAGGCCAAGTCGTGGTTGTCCGCATAGCCATCGTCAAAGGTGATGGCCGCCGCACGTGACGGTAGCGTTCTGTCACGCCATCGCCTGACAGCGTCGTCCAGCGGCAGCACGTTGAACCAGGCCTTGAGCCAGGCGCAGATCGCATCGAAACGCACAAGGTCCAGCTCGCCGGGAAACAGCGGATCGGGCTGTGCCAGCACGCGGTGGAAAATCAGCACCGACAGCCGGCCGTCTAAGCCGCCGGGGGAAAGCATAGACAGCAGTGGCCTCATGTTGAACATACCGCGGGCAAGGCCAAAGACTCGGTCTGCGCTGGCTTGGCGCCCAGCGGCAGGCCTCCCAGCGAATCTCTGTCGACCTTGCTGAGCACGTAACGGAACTTGCCCGTTTTTTCGACCGCTAGCGCGGCAGCGTATTCAATGTCGATGCGTACTTCGCGGCCCAGCCGCCGGCGGAATCCATCGATCAAGCCTTGCTCAGAGATCGGGTCATAGGCAGCAGAGGTCACGAGCACGATCCGAGTCCGGGCCACAGACTCCTGAATCACCTTGAACGAATCAATGCCCGGGATCTCACGCAACAAGAAGGTGAAGGCCTTGCAAGGCATGGAAGAACCATCAGCCGCGATCAGCAGGTCATTGGTACGGCCCTGGACCTCGCGCAACATCGGCAATCCACGGCCGCAACTGCACTGCCGATCATCGAGTACCGCGATGTCGCCGGTCCTGTAACGGATGAATGGATAGTCCCGCGTGGCCAGGTGGGTGATGGTCACCTCGCCAGCTTGACCATTCGCCACAGGATGACCGTTGACGTCAAGTGTCTCGACAATGATGTCCTCGGCTGTGATGTGCAGGCCACCGGACGGGCATTCGTGGGCAATGAATCCAGCGTCGCGGCCACCATAGCCGTTGGCGACGACGCAGCCGAAGACCTGTTGAATGATCTCGCGCTGTTGCGGATAGAGGGACTCCGAGGTCACGAATGCCACCTTGATACCCAGGTCATTCAGCGCAACGCCTCGGCGTTGCGCATGCTGAGCCAGATGCGTCATCGAATAGGGGTAGCCGAACAGCATGCGTGGGCGCTGCCGGCGTATGGTCTCGACATAGCGGTCCAGATTGCTGTCTGACATGTCAAAAGCCGAGAGCAATCTGCTGCGCATGAGCTTGTCGCGCAACAGACGCAAGCGGTCCTGAGTCCCCAGCTCGATCGGCGAACCCCACAACACGATCTCCGGGTCCCCTATGTCGACGTCAAACCATCGCGTGGCCCGCCATTTGGCCGCCACATCATGGCTGACCCGTTCGGAGCCGATGAGAAATGACAGAGGCTCACCGGAAGACCCACCGGTCGACGAGCGGGTCAGGCGTGCTGCATGGGTGTGGCGCAACGCATCGGCATTGGCGCGGATATCAGCTTTCGACAAGGTCGGCAATCGACAAAGATCGGCGACCGACCGCAATGAAGAAGGGTTGAAACCCGTCCTCTCGAAGCAGCGCTGGTAGTAGGGAACATGGGTTCCGGCTTCGACCAGAAGCGCTCGCAGACGCTCGATGCGGAGCGCCTCCAATCGGTCCGGATCCCACCATTGGGTCGCCTCCAGCCCGCGTCTGACTTTGAGCGTTTGATGCCGCTTGAGGGTTTCTTGAAGTGGGAATATCAGCCTGGAAACCAGGTAAGTATAGAAATCCATGGGATGGGCAAAGCTCCGCTGAAATCAAACGGTCCGACGCCGGCCAGCGCAGCACCGGGGAGGCGCCGACATCATGCTGACACAAGACCCGACAGAAAACAGTTTTTCATGGCGCCAGACGACAAAACGCGGCGAACAATGCGCGAGCATGCCAAGCGTGCCAACACCCTGAACACGACAAATCGACACCCCCCTAGGCAAGATCATCATCCGGGACGCGCTGACAATCTTTCGATCGGCATCAGGTCAGATCGACCCACCAGCGAGCTTGCCGATACGAACTCTTTCGCCGATGCTTCTCTGTCATACCAGGCTTTCCCCAACACGACCAGCACCATGATGTTGTAGGGTAGATCGAAATACGCCAGGCTGAGGAAAGCCCCGCCGACGGCGTAGCCCACCAGACTGACCTGGCACATGCCACCGAGGTCGGACAACCAGCCTGTCTCGGGATTGGCGGTCCCCAGCTTGTGCAATCGACCGGCCGACACCCAGGTGAACAGCCACAACATCATGAACAACAACAAGCCAATGAAACCGTGCTCACCCAGGATCTGAAAATAAATGCTGTGCGCAGCGTGCATGTCATTGGCGACCGGCGCATAGCGTAAAAAGTTTTCCTCCGTGGTGGCGTCGAAACCGCCACCGAAAAACTGATCTCTGGCCAGATTCCAGGCCATCCACCAGGCGTTGATACGCCCCATCGCAGACCCATCTTCCTCATAGCTGTTGATCGTGTTCATTCTTTCGCCCCATTCCGCAGGCATGAAGGCGATCAAGGAGATACCGACCAACAGCATCCCAATGCCGGTCATGATCTTCTTTTTCCCTCGCCACCACATCATCACAGCCATGGCCCCGAGCGCCAGCAACGCACCGCGCGACTGGGTCCCGATCGCCGCGACGGCGCTGAGCACCTGCGTGGCCGTCAACAGATGCTTGAGCCATCGGTTCGCGACATGGAGTTGAAGGAATCTCAGCAAGGGGATGGTCACCACCAGCGCCAATGCAATCTCGTTGTTGCCCTCTATGTAAGATCCTTCGGGGCCCCAAACCCGGAACGACCCTCCTGTGGCGATCGTAAAAATGCCGCCCTTGAAGCCGTAGAAGCCGATCGAAAATGCCAAGGCTGTAGCCAAGGCCATGATGTGGCGGCGCGAATAGAGAACCCAGATCGCCACCAGAATCATGAAGTCGATCTTGATGACTTTTTTCCAGAGCTCCAAGGTTTCATCTGGGGATGGCGCCAGCCGAGACGTCAGCGTGAACCACAGCATCATCATCACCAGGACCAGGTTTTCGGGACCCCATGGAAAGGGCTTCCTATCCCTGGAAAAAATGATGCCGACCAAGGTTGCCCCTCCCACCATGGCCGCCACGGGCATCTGGTCCAAAACCCAACTCAGCTTGTGCGGGTTCATGATGCTGACCACCGTCCACGCCATGATCCCAATCCACGGTGCGCGCAGGGCGCTGACACAAGCATAGACAAGCAAGGCTGCGAGCAACAGGTCACGCATGAGCGTTGGCGCACAAGGGCACCTGATTGAAGGAAATTTTGCTGCTGATGTAGCGGAATTTCCCGGATTTCTCGGCAGGGATCGAATCAACAAGTTCCACATCGACCTGCACTTTTTCACCGAGGCGATGTTGAAAACCTTTCAACAATACTTCAATGGATGCTGTCTCGAATCCAACACCAGTGACAAGTGATATCCGGGTGAGCGAAGCCGACTCCTGAACAACCTTGAATGACTCGACGCCTGGGATGTCACGCACCAGATATGTGAACGCGCCGCAAGGAACGGATGTGCCGTTGGATGCGATCAGAAAATCATTGGTTCGACCTTGGATTTCACGCAACATCGGCAGCCCACGGCCACAACTGCAGCGACGGTCATCCAGCACTGCGATGTCGCCGGTCCGGTAACGAATGAAAGGGTAGTCTCGGGTGGCCAGGTGGGTCACTGTGACCTCGCCCGGCTGGCCTTTCGCCACAGGCTGGCCAGCCTCGTCAAGCGTCTCGACGATGATGTCTTCGGCCGTGATGTGCATGCCGCCGGCCGGGCATTCGTGCGCGATGAATCCGGCATCACGACCGCCATAACCATTGGCCACTGTGCAGCCAAAAACTTGCGCGATCGTTTTGCGCTGGTGTGGATACAAAAGCTCCGAGGTGACGAACGCAACCTTGATGCCCAAGTCGGCGAGCGCAACACCCCGGCGCTGTGCATGCTCGGCGAGATGCGTCATCGAGTAGGGATAACCGAACAGCATGCGCGGCCGCTTCTTGCGTATCGTTACCAAATAGCTGTCGAGGTTGGACTCAGTCATGTCGAATGCTGACAGCAAGGTGCTGCGCATCAATTTGTCACGCCACCGGCGCAAGCGATCCTGGGCGCTGAGTTCTATCGGAGACCCCCAC
>RGQD01000223.1 GCA_010030205.1 Betaproteobacteria bacterium | reverse complement strand
GACAAGGTGATCGAGGCCTACCTCGGCGCAGGCCACAAGGCGCATTGATGACCCACCCCCGAAGCACCTTCGGCGCTCCCCCTCAAGGGGGCGCCGCCAGTGGCCCGGCGGAGCCGGTTCCACGGCGTCTACTTGCTTGTGTCGGGTTCATGCAACGAAGGTGGCGATTTTCCGCATGAGAGCCCGACATGCAAGCTGAGCGGGTGCGCCTGCGCCCCACGCTGCTCAGTGACCTTGAATTCGTGATCCAGGTCGAGACCGACAGCCGCAACCTGCCGTTCATCACGCCCTGGGAGCGCATGCAGCACGAGGGCGCTGTGCGCATTCCGGACTTCCGCCACTTCATCGTCGAAGCCGGGCCAGCATATGCAGCCGTCGGTTTCGTGATCCTGCAAGGCTGCCGCAACCCGCACCGCAGCGTCGAGTTGAAGCGCATCGTGCTGCGGCACGACGGCCAGGGCCAAGGCCTGGGGCGGGCCTGCGTGCGGGGTCTCAAGCAGATGGCTTTTCGCGACCTGCGGGCACACCGCTTCTGGCTCGATGTGAAGAGCCTGAACACCCGCGCCCAGACCCTCTACAACAGCGAGGGCTTCGTCGAGGAAGGCCGCTTGCGCGAGAGCGTCCGGCTGACCGGCAACAACGCCGATGGCTACGACAGCTTGATCGTGATGAGCTTGCTCGACCGCGAGTACCAGGCCCGGGTGGCGCTGGGGCTGGAGGCAAACTGAAGCGTCGTCGCGGGCTGCTCTTGGTCCGCGAAGCTCAGGCGTAGCGCTGACGCGCCAGCGCGGTGCCCTGCACCAGCGCGCGCAGCTTGGCCTCGGCCACGCTGCGCTGCATCGGCGCCAAGCCGCAGTTGGTGCAGGCCAACAAGCGCTCGCGCGGCACGAACTGCAGCGCCCGGCCGATGGTGTCGGCCACTTCTTCGGGCGTCTCGATCGCGTCGCTCGCCACGTCGATCACACCGACCATCACGTCCTTGCCCGCCAGCAAGGCCATCAGTTCGGCCGGCACCAACGAGTGGATGCACTCCAGGCTGACCTGGTCGATACTGCTTGCGGCCAGCGCCGGAAACACTTTTTCGTACTGCCGCCATTCGCCGCCCAGTGTCTTCTTCCAGTCGATGTTGGCCTGGATACCGTAGCCGTAGCAGATGTGCACCGCTGTCTTGCAGTGCAAGCCGCGCGCCGCGTGCTCTAGCGCCTGGACACCCCAGTCAGCGGCCTGGTCGAGGTAGACATTGAACGCGGGTTCGTCGAATTGAACGATGTCCACGCCGTCGGCTTGCAGCGCCAGCGCTTCCTGGTTGAGCAGTTCGGCAAACGCGAAAGCCAGCTTAACGCGGTCGTGGTAATGGCCGTCGGCCACCGTGTCGACGATGGTCATCGGGCCGGGCAGCGTGAACTTGATCTTGCGCTTGGTGTGGGCGCGCAGGAACTGCGCCTCGGCCGCGTGCACCCGGCCTTTGAGCCGCAGGGGTGCGACCACTTGAGGCACCATCGCCTTGTAGCGGTCGTTGCGAATGCCCATCTCGACCTTGTGCTCGAAGTCTATGCCCTCGACCTGCTCGAGAAAGCCATGCACAAAGTGCTGGCGCGACTGCTCGCCATCGCCGATCACGTCCAGCCCGGCTTCTTCTTGCAGCTTGATCCACAACAGCGTGGCGTCTAGCTTGGCCTGGCTCAGTGCTTGGCCTTCTGCCTGCCAGCGCGGCCAGAGCTTGCCGGTCTCGGCCAGCCATTCGGGCTTTGGCAAGCTGCCGGCAATCGCGGTGTCGAACATATACGGGGCTCCTGGAGGCTGCTTGAATTGTTGCGCGGCGCCAGCCGCGTGGCTGCAAAATCTAGGCGAAGCTCATCACGCCATCATCAACGCGACCAAAGCGCAGCATCATGATGTCGAGCGGGTAGTTCTGGTACAGCTTCCAAGGCGCCTTGGACCCTTGCTTTTGAAACAGGTGGACGCTGCGCTGGAAATAGCCCGACGAGAAACTGATCCAGGGCTCTTCGGTCACGGTGGGGTCGGTGTTGCGCGGGGTGCACTGGGACAAGCCCTTGCGCTTCATGTGCTTGAGCAGGCGGCAGACATATTCGGACGTCAAGTCAGCTTTGAGCGTCCAGGACGCATTGGTGTAGCCGAAAGCCGATGCCAGGTTGGGCACACCGCTGTACATCGCGCCCTTGTAGCTCAAGGTCTTGGCCAGGTCCACCGCCTGACCATCGACGCTGAGTTGCAGCCCGCCGAGCACCTGCAGATTCAGGCCGGTGGCGGTGACGATCAGGTCTGCGCTCAGCGTCTGACCCGAGGTGAGCTGTATGCCGGTCTCGGTGAAGCTCTCGATCTGGTCGGTCACGACCGATGCGCGCTGGGATCGGATCGCCTTGAACAAGTCGCCGTCAGGCACCAGGCACAGCCGCTGCTCCCAGGGCTTGTAGCTCGGGTTGAAATGCTTGGCGACGTCGTAGTCCGGGCCCAAGGCCATCCGAACGCCACCCAGGATCAAGCGCTTGACCTTGGACGGGTCGCGCTGGCACAGGTTGAAGAAGTAAATGCCCAGCAGCACCCGCTTCCAGCGGTTGATCGCATAGGCCAGCTTGGCCGGCAAATGGCGTCGCAACCAGTTCGCCATGCCGTCCTGCGACGGCCGCGACACGACATAGGTCGGTGAGCGCTGCAGCATCGTCACATGGGCGGCTTGCTCGGCCAGCGCTGGCACCAGCGTGACCGCGGTCGCGCCACTGCCGATCACCACCACGCGCTTGCCGGCGTGGACGATGTCGTCGGTCCAATGCTGCGGATGGACGACACGGCCCTGGAAGCGGTCGCGGCCGGGGAAATCGGGCGTGAAGCCCTGGGCGTATTGGTAGTAGCCGGCGCAGACGAACAGGAAATTGCAGCTCAGGTGCTGCACGACCTTGGACTCGCCGACCTCGACCTCGACGCTCCAGCGTGCGTCTTCGCTCGACCAGTCGGCGCGCTTGACGCTGTGGCCGAATCGGATGTGCGATTCGATGCCTTTGTCCTTCGCAGCGTCCCGGACGTAGTCGAGGATCGCCGGCCCGTCGGCGATCGCTTTCGCCTGCTCCCAGGGCTTGAACGAATAACCCAGCGTGTACATGTCCGAATCGGACCTGATGCCGGGGTAGCGGAACAAGTCCCAGGTGCCGCCGATCGCGTCGCGGGCCTCCAGGATCGCATAAGTCCGGTCAGGGCATTGCGTCTGCAGGTGGTGCGCAGCGCCTATGCCTGACAGGCCAGCGCCGATGATCAGCACGTCGTGGTGTTCGAGAGGCATGGCGCTTGTTTGCTCCAGTGAGGGGTGGTTGCTGACGCAGCGCTCGTCGTTGAGCTTAGGCCGCAAGGGCCGCCGTGTCGCGGGATTGGCTAGCGGTAGACCCCATCCCAAGCCCCGGGCAGCACGGTCGCGCTGCGGCCATCGGCACTGGCGGTGGGCCGGTTCAAGGTGAACAAGCTCTCGGGCGAGATCACCGCGTAGTCCATGTAGCCCAGCCTGGCCAGCGGGCGCATCGCGCCGGTCTGGACGATGCCGTCGGCGATGAAGCGCTCGTCGATGTAGATCGCCAGCACCTCGCCGATCACCATCGTGCAGCCTTCGCCCGGCGCGCCATCGGCCCCCATCGGGGCGGGCAGGGCGATGGTTTTCCAGACCTTGCATTCGAAAGCGGCTGGGGCTTGCGCGACCCAGGGCGGCTTGACGCAGATCGACGCGGCCGGCGTCAGGCCAGCGAGCGCGAACTCGTCGACACCGTGGACCACTGGCGCCGAGCTCAGGTTCATCTGCTCGTGCAAGTCCCAGTTGGCGATCGAGCAGGTGAACTCGCCGTTGTCCTCGATGTTGCGCAGCGAGTCCTTGCGGCCGACCGACGAAAACATCACCATCGGTGGCCGGTCGCTGACGGCATTGAAGAAGCTGTACGGCGCCAGGTTGGGCACGCCGTCGCGGCTGAGGGTGCCGATCCAGCCGATCGGGCGCGGCACGGCCAAGGCCTTGAAGGGGTCGAACTTCATGCCGGGCGCGCGGCTGCTGGTCTTGTAGTGCATGCGGGTCTCAATGCGTTGTGGTTGGCCTGCAGTATCGCGCGGCCCGAGAGGATGCGTGCGGACAGGCATCCTTGGCGAGCGCAGCGGCGACTCGGCACGCAGGCTAATCGAGCCCCGGGTCGGCGCTTCAAACAGGTCGCCGCATGGCTGCCGGACAATCGCCGCTCACGATGCACCAGCCGCCCATGCTCAGTCCTCCGATACTTCGGCCTTGCCTGCTGTCGCGTCGATTGGCGCTGTGCGCGCTGGCCAGCGCAGCCCTGCCGGCGAGGGCTCAGGCATTTCCGCAGCGACCGATCACGCTGACAGTGCCTTTCGGCCCGGGTGGCATCGCCGACTTGACGGCCCGCGCGGTGGCGCAAGCCCTGTCGGTGAGTCTGGGTCAGGCCGTCGTCGTCGACAACCGGCCCAGCGCCGGCAGCATCGTCGCCAGCCAGGCTGTGGCCAACTCGGCTGCCGACGGCCACAACCTGCTGCTGATGAGCAACGGCCACGCGATCGCGACCGGCTTGTTCCGCAAGCTGCCTTTCGATGCCCAGCGCGACTTCGCGCCGGTCTGCCTGCTCGCTAGATTCGATCTTGCGCTGTTTGTGGCCGCGGGATCGCGCCTGAGGACTCTGGCTCAGTTGCTCGACCATGCCAAGTCGCAGCCCGGCAAGCTGACGCTGGGCTGCGTGTCGGTCGGTAGCACCCAGCACTTGGCGTCGGAGTGGTTCAAGCAGCTCGCAGGCATCGACGCCTTGGTCGTTCCCTACAAAGGCACGCCGGCACTGCTCGGCGCGCTGCGCGGTGGCGAGATCGACGCCGCATTCGAGATCCTCGGGCCTTGGTTGCCTCAGCTCAGTGCCGGGGTGTTGCGCGCGCTGGCCGTGACCTCGGCGCAGCGCTTTGCCGACCTGCCTGAGCTGCCGACTGTGATCGAGTCTGGCGGGCCGGCGCTGCAGCGTTTCGACCTGAGCTCTTGGAACGCGCTGGCCGCACCGGCCCGAACGCCGCCCGATGTGCTGGTCCGGCTCAACGCAGCGGCGAACCAGGCATTGGTCCAGCCGGTGGTGCAGCAGCAACTGCGCACGCTCGGGGTGCGGCCGCAAGGCGGCAGCGCAGAAGAGCTGCGCCGCACGCTGGCCGCCGAGACCTTGCATTGGGCCGAGGTGCTGCGCGCGGCAAAGATCGCGCCGCTGTGAGCCGCTGTGAGCCGCTGACAGGTCGGTAGCGCCGTCGCAACCGGCTCGACCGGTCAGCCAGGTCGCTGGCCCGATCTGAAATGCTGTGCCGGCATAACAGCCATCAGCGGGCAAACCTGGATTGATAGACTCTCGAGCAAATGTGGCTTTGCTACTTTGCGGGATCCCCACGGCGGGCGGCCGGCTTCGGCCGGCCTTGGGGCGCTCAGGAGCGCCAGAATTTGCGCATCTCCATAAGGACTTCGGCCGACTGCCCATGCGAAACTGTTGCTCTGACAAGCGTTCTGACACAGTCCGCTGCGACGGTTTGAAGCCATGAGCGACCGCATCAGCGGCATCTCGTCGATGGCAACGCGCAGCATGCTGGCCGAGTTGGCCAGCGACTACCGGCAGCGACATGGCGTCGAAGTGAGTTTCGAGTCCGTCGGCGGTGTCGATGCCGCCCGCCGGGTGCTTGACGGCGAGGCCTTCGACCTGGTCGTGCTGGCGTCTGATGCGATCGACAAGCTGATCGCAGCCGGCCGCGTCAACGCCCACAGCAAGGTCGACCTGGTGCATTCGGGGGTCGCTGTCGCGGTGCCTGCCGGAGCGCCGCAGCCCGACATCGGCAGCGAGGTGGCGGTTCGCCAAGCCGTGCTCGGGGCGCGCAGCGTCGGTTACTCCACCGGGCCCAGCGGTGTGCAGTTGCTCAAGCTGTTCGAGCGCTGGGGCATCGTCCAGACCTTGGGCCAACGTCTGGTCCAAGCGCCAGCAGGCGTGCCGGTCGGCTCGCTGGTGGCGCGAGGTGAGATCGCGCTCGGATTCCAGCAACTCAGCGAATTGATCAACGTCGAGGGCATCCGCGTGGTCGGCCCGCTGCCGCCGGCAATCCAGATCGACACGGTTTTCTCGGCGGCGGTCTGCAGCACCTGCCGCCAACCCAAGGCCTTGCGCGCGCTGCTTGAATTCCTGGTCTCGCCGATGGCCGACGAAGCCAAGCGGCGACACGGCATGGTGCCGGGCTGACAGTGCTTGAAGCGCCAAAACTGACAAAAGGAGAGAACCAAGATGATCATCGATTGCCACGGCCACTACACCACCGCACCCAAATCTCTCGAGACCTGGCGCAATCGGCAGATTGCCGGGATTCAGGACTCGTCGCTGATGCCAAAAGTGAGCGACTTGAAGATCAGCGACGATGAGTTGCGTGAATCCATCGCGTCAAACCAGCTGCGGCTGATGAAGGAGCGGGGCAGCGACCTGACGATCTTCAGCCCGCGCGCAAGCTTCATGGCCCACCATATCGGCGACTTCCAGATCTCGAGCACCTGGGCGGCGATCTGCAATGAACTGTGCTTTCGGGTGGCGCAGCTCTTTCCCGACCACTTCATCCCGGCGGCAATGCTGCCGCAGTCGCCAGGCGTGGACCCGGCGACCTCGATCCCTGAACTCGTCAAATGCGTCGAGCAATTCGGCAACGTCGGCATCAACCTCAACCCCGACCCCTCAGGCGGCCACTGGACTTCGCCACCGCTGAGCGATCGCGCTTGGTATCCGGTCTACGAGAAGATGGTCGAGTACGACATCCCGGCGATGGTCCACGTCAGCACCAGCTGCAACGCCTGCTTCCACACCACCGGCGCGCATTACCTGAACGCCGACACGACGGCTTTCATGCAGTGCCTGACCAGCGACCTGTTCACCGATTTTCCGACCTTACGCTTCATCATCCCGCACGGTGGCGGCGCGGTGCCCTACCACTGGGGCCGCTTTCGCGGCTTGGCGCAAGAGTTGAAAAAACCACTGCTGACCGAACACCTGCTGAACAACATCTTTTTCGACACCTGCGTTTACCACCAGCCGGGAATCGACTTGCTGACCCAAGTGATCCCGGTGAAGAACATCTTGTTCGCCAGCGAGATGATTGGCGCGGTGCGCGGCATCGACCCCGAGACAGGGCATTACTTCGATGACACCAAGCGCTACATCGAGGCCTCGACGATCGTCGTCGGAGACGACCGCCATGCGATCTACGAGGGCAATGCGCGCCGCGTGTACCCGCGGCTCGACGCTGCGCTCAAAGCCAAAGGACTTTGAGATGAACCTCCCCATGAACCAACTCGGTATCGTCAAGCGAAACATCGTGCGGGCCGACCGTACCGCAGTTGAAAAACTCTCGCGCTTCGGTGTTGCGACGATCCACGAAGCGATGGGCCGGGTCGGGCTGATGAAGCCTTACATGAAAGGCATCTACACCGATGCACGTGTCTGCGGCACGGCGGTGACGGTGCTGCTGCAGCCCGGCGACAACTGGATGATGCATGTGGCGGCCGAGCAGTTGCAGGCCGGCGATGTGGTGGTCGCGGCCTGCACCAGCGACAACGAGGACGGCTTCTTTGGCGACCTGCTGGCGACCTCATTCCGCGCCCGCGGTGCACTCGGCCTGATCATCGACGGGGGTGTACGCGACGTCAAAGACCTGACCGAAATGGGGTTCCCCGTTTTCAGTCGGGCGGTCAATGCCAAGGG
>RGQD01000222.1 GCA_010030205.1 Betaproteobacteria bacterium | reverse complement strand
CATGAGTTGAACCAGCCGCTGACCGCGATCACCAATTACTGCAACGGCATGGTTTCGCGCGTCAAGGCTGACACGATAGACCGGGACGCCTTGCTCGCCGCGTTGGGCAAGACGGCGCGTCAGGCCGAACGCGCCGGCCAGATCATCCATCGTATTCGCGCTTTCGTGAAGAAGAGCGAACCCCAGCGCCAGCCCTCGCAGGCCAAAGCCATCGTCGACGACGCTGTCGAACTCGCCAGCATCGAGCTGCGCCGCCGCAACGTGGAAATCCTGCACTATGTCGCGCAACGCCTGCCAGACATCAGCTGCGACCCGATCCTGATCGAGCAGGTGCTGCTCAACCTGCTCAAGAACGCCGCCGAGGCGATCGACAGCGCGCAGTTGCCGCCGGCGCGCCGGCACATCGAGCTGCGTGTGATTCCTCGCCACAGTGCCGAAGAAGGCGGTGTGATCGAGTTCAGTGTCACCGACACCGGCCCCGGACTCGCCGAAGAAGTGATCGCCAGGCTTTACGAGGCGTTCTTCTCCACCAAGGCCGAAGGCATGGGCATCGGCCTGTCGCTGTGCCGCTCTATCGTCGAGAGCCACCAGGGCAGGATCAAAGCCCAGAACCTTTACAATGGCGAGCTCGTCACAGGCTGCAGATTCAGTTTCACCCTTCCCGTCGACGCATCTCGGCACGAGGAGATCCGGCCACTTCAGCCGACCGATGATGCTGCGCTCGGTGACGATGTCCGCCCGCTCCTCAGCCCAACAATCGGCCTTGCCGCAAAAAGCATTCCATGAGCCTGATTCCCAAGAAGGGCACGGTCTATGTCGTCGATGACGACGAGGCAGTTCGTGATTCGCTGCAGTGGTTGCTCGAGGGCAAGGACTACCGGGTCAAGTGCTTCGACTCTGCCGAGTCCTTTCTCGCCAGATTCGATCCGCGAGAGGTGGCCTGCCTGATCGCCGACATCCGCATGGAAGGCATGAGTGGGCTGGAATTGCAGGACCGCTTGCTCGAACGTAAGAGCCCGCTGCCGGTTGTCTTCATCACCGGCCATGGCGACGTACCGATGGCGGTGACGACGATGAAAAAGGGGGCGATGGACTTCATCGAGAAACCCTTCAAGGAGGACGAGTTGATCGGCCTGGTCGAACGCATGCTGGACCAGGCGCGCTCGGCCTTCAGCCAACACCAGGAACAAGCCAGCCGCGACGCGCTGCTGAGCCGACTGACGACGCGCGAGGCCCAGGTGCTGGAGCGCATCGTTGCGGGGCGGCTGAACAAGCAGATTGCAGACGACTTGGGCATCAGCATCAAGACGGTTGAAGCCCACCGCGCCAACATCATGGAAAAGTTGAACGCCAACACGGTGGCCGACCTGCTCAAGATCGCCCTCGGGGCCAACAACGGCCCGGCCAAGAACTGACACCACACTCAGACAACGAGGCCGCTGCCTGTCAGCGGCTTCTTGCGTTTTGAATGCCGAATTGCTGAAAGACACGACCATGCCAGCCCAACTCATCAGCGGCACTGCGCTGTCGCAACAGATCCGCGCCGAACTGTCGCAGCGTACCGCTGCGCTGGCCACTCGAGGTGTGACGCCCGCTCTGGCGGTGATCCTGGTTGGCGACGACCCTGCATCGGCGGTGTACGTGCGCAACAAGGTCAAGGCCTGCGCCGAACATGGCCTGCGCTCGGTGCTGGAGAAGTACGAGTCCAGCTTCAGCGAGGACGCGCTGCTGGCGCGCATCCGTTCGCTCAACGACGACATGAGCGTGCACGGCATCCTGGTGCAGATGCCGCTGCCCGCACACATCAACCCGCAGCGCGTGATTGAGACGATTTCCACCGCCAAGGATGTCGACGGCTATTCGGTGCGCAGCGCCGGTGAGTTGCTGGCCGGCCTGCCGGGATTTCGGCCCTGCACGCCCTATGGCTGCATGAAGCTGATCGAATCGACCGCCGTCTCGCTCAAAGGCAAGCACGCGGTCGTGATCGGGCGCAGCAACACCGTGGGCAAGCCGATGGCACTGCTGCTGCTGCAAGCCAACGCCACGGTCACGGTCTGCCACAGCGCGACGCCCGATCTGGGTTTCTTCACGCGCCAGGCCGACGTCGTGGTGGCCGCGGTCGGCAGACGCAACACGCTGACCCGCGACATGGTCAAACCCGGGGCCATCGTGATCGATGTTGGCATGAACCGCGATGACGCCGGCAAGCTCTGCGGTGATGTGGCTTTTGACGAGGTGCGCGAAGTCGCCGGCTGGATCACCCCAGTGCCAGGCGGTGTCGGTCCGATGACGATCACGATGTTGCTGGTCAACACGGTTGAATCGGCCGAACGCGTCGCCAAATAAGCGCTCACTTGTCTTCAGCCCCAAAAGCCCTTATGACCAATCCGCTGCTGTCCACCGCTGCCCTGCCCGACTTTGCCGCCATCCGGCCCGAGCACATCGAACCGGCTCTCAACGCCCTGTTGCCGCTGGCCGAGGCTGCGCTAGAGCGTGCCGTCGGCGCGCAGGTGGCCGCCGAATACGGCGCGCTCTCGGCCGCGCTCGACGTCCCACTCGAGCGCCTGAATTGCGCCTGGCAAACCGTGGGCCACCTCAACGCAGTGGCCAACACGCCCGAGCTGCGTGAGGCCTACAACGCCAACCTGGCGCGCGTCACCGAGTTCCATACCCGACTCGGCGCCGACGAGCGGCTCTACGACAAATACAAGGCCGTTGCGAGCAGCCCTGCTGCGGCCCGCTTGGTGCCAGCCAGGCGCCAGGCGCTGGCCCATGCTATGCGCGATTTCCTGCTCTCGGGCGCCGAACTGCAGGGTCAGGCCAAGATTCGCTTCGCGGCGATCCAGGAACGCCTGGCCGAACTGGGACAACAGTTCAGCGAGCATGTGCTCGACGCAACCGACGGCTACGCGCTCTACGCCAGCGCCGAGCAGATGGCCGGTGTGCCCGACGATGTCTGCCAACAGACCAGGACGAGCGCCGCCGCCGAAGACCAAGCAGGCCACAAGCTCACGCTGCACATGCCGGTCTACTTGCCGGTGATGCAGTACGCGCTGGACCGGTCCTTGCGCGAGCAGCTCTACCATGCTTACGCGACCAGAGCCAGTGAGTTCGGCCCGGCAGATCGCGACAACAGCGCGCTGATGACCGAGTTGCTGCAACTGCGTGCCGAGGAAGCCGGCCTGCTGGGCTACGGCAGCTACGGCGAGTTGTCGCTGGTACCCAAAATGGCCGAATCACCGCAGCAGGTCAGCAGTTTTCTGCGCGATCTGGCGCGTCGCGCCAGGCCGCATGCGCTCGACGGCCTGTTCAAACTCGTCGAAACCTTGTTCGAGGTTCAAATCCGCCCCGACAGCGCGCCGGTCTGGCACGACAGCGTGCGTTTCTACCGCATCGAGCGCGAGCGACCCCAGGGTGGCGCCGAATTGCTGGGCCAGTTCTACCTCGACCCCTACGCCCGACCCGGCAAGCGACCCGGCGCCTGGATGGATGTGGTTCGCAGCCGCTGGCAGCGTCCGGACCCGCAGCAAACCACCGCAACGCTGCAGACCCCGGTGGCGCATCTGGTGTGCAACTTCTCGTCACCGCTGGTCCAGCCCGATGGACAGGTCCGGCCTGCGCTGCTGACACACGACGATGTGGTCACGCTGTTCCATGAGTTTGGCCACGGCCTGCACCACATGCTCACACAGGTCGACGAGATGGCCGTTGCCGGCATTTCCGGCGTCGAATGGGATGCGGTGGAATTGCCCAGCCAGTTCATGGAGAACTTCTGCTGGGAATGGAGCGTGCTGTCGCGTCTGACCGCCCATGTCGACAGTGGCGAGTCGCTGCCGCGGCCGCTGTTCGACCGCATGCTGGCGGCGCGCAATTTCCAGAGCGGGCTGCAGACCTTGCGCCAAGTCGAGTTCGCATTGCTCGACATGAGGATTCACACCGAGCCCGACGCACCAGCACGGATACAGGCCTTGATCGACCAGGTCCGCGACGAGGTCTCGGTCAACCCGCCGCCGGCCTTCAACCGATTCCAGCACAGCTTCTCGCACATCTTTGCCGGCGGCTATTCGGCCGGCTATTACAGCTACAAATGGGCCGAATTGCTGTCAGCCGACGCCTTTGCCGCTTTTGAAGAAGAAGGCGTGTTCAATGCTGAAACTGGCCAGCGATTCCGGCGCGAGATTCTCGAGGCTGGCGGCAGTCGACCGGCGATGGACAGCTTCAAAGCCTTCCGCGGCCGCGAGCCCAGCATCGACGCACTACTACGTCACCAAGGCATGGCCGGCTGAGACAAGGCCTCAAGTCGGCTTGTCGACCGCGAATACTTTTTGCAGCCCACCGGCGGCCCAGCTGCCGCCTCCCACCGCCGCGCCCATCACCCAGAACAGCACGCCAGGCCCTAGCGCAGCGCCGGCCAGGCCAAACAACAAGGGCATCACGCTGCTCGACAGGTTGATCGCCATTGAGCGAAAAGCGATCGCTTCGCCATGCCGGCGCGCCGGTGTGAGCTCATGCAACGTGCTCATGATCATCGGCTGCACGGCACCCAGCGACAAGCCCAGCAGCAGCGCACAAGCGCCCATCAGCCAAGGCGTGGCGGCAAATGGATAGAGCGCGAAAACACAGCCGGTCAGCGCCATCCCGATGCGCAACACGGTCACCTCGCGCAACCGGTGCGCCAGCAAGGGAATCACAAAGCGCACCAGGGTCACCGCTGCGGTGAACAAGCCCAGCACCATGCCGATGGTCGATGCGCTGTAGCCCCGCGAGTGGCCCAGCACAGGCACCGCAAAGCTGTGCACATCCCAGCTCGCCGACAGCAGCCAATTGACGAACAGCAGACGCTTCATGCCCGGCGCCTCGAGCAGGTCCCAGTGGCTGCTACCGGGCACCCGCGCGCTCGCCGTCCCTCGACCCGCTTGGGCCGGCACCCGCCGAGCCACGACCAAGGACATCAAAGGCATGACCAGCAACAGCGCATAGGCCGCGGCGTAGCCAGCGCCATCGATCATGAAACCGGCGGCCACCGGGCCGACCACGTTGGCCAGCGAGGGCGCCATGCCCAGCCAGCTGAACACACGCAGCCGCTCGGTACCGGTGCCCGCCAACTGGCCTGCGGTGCGCTGGATCGCAATCAAACCGATGTTGGTGCCCACGCCTGAGGCCGCTGCACCAACACAACTCAGGCCGAATTGCCAGCCGCCAGGCAACCAGCAGGCAGCCAGCGCGCAGGCTGCACCGGCCATCGTGAAGCCCACCGCGACCCGCGCCGGGCGGTGGTAGCCGTGACGGTCGGCCATCCGACCTGAACCCATCGCGGTGAGCACCGGCAGCGCCGCGAACAAGGCCAGCAGCACGCCCACGCCCCAGGCGCTATGGCCCGCCTGCAGTGCCTGCAAGGGCGCTGCCATGCGCTGGCCGGCCATTGCAGCGTGCAGCGCGATCTGGCCAATGATCAACAGCGGCAGCACCTGGGCCTGGTGCGCAGGACCCAGCACCGCGGCTGCACGCCCTGATTCGGGGGCCTGGGGCATCGCCTTCAGACTCCCGGGTCCGCAGTGACAGGCTTGTCGGACGCATGCTTGTCGGACGCAGGCTTGTCGAACACATTCGCATCGATCGCATCGACCTCGGCCTCAGGCTCCTGCGTGTCGATCGCCAGCCCCGGCAGCAGTTGCTGCACCCGGTGCTCGGTGAGCGACTCGACGCTGCGAAGCTGGCGCGCCATCGCCCGGGTGCGCACCGTCGCAGCGTCTATCGAGTGGCTCGCTTCGTCGAGCTTTTTCTTGGTCTTGGCCAGCACGTCGCCGAACTTGGCAAACTCGGTCTTGACCGCCCCCAGCACCTCCCAGACCTCGGCGCTGCGCTGCTCGAGCGCGAGCGTTCGAAAACCCATCTGCAAGCTGGTCAGCGTGGCGAGCAAGGTGGTCGGGCCCGCCAGCGTGATGCGGTGATCGCGCTGCAAGGCCTCCACCAAACCGGGGCGGCGCAGCGCCTCGGCATAGAGGCTCTCGGTGGGCAGGAACAGGATGCCGAAATCGGTGGTGTGCGGCGAGGCGATGTATTTCTCGCGGATCGACCTCGCCTCGGCCTTGAGCCTGGCCTCGAGCGCCCGCGCCGAGGCCTCGACAGCAGCCGGGTCGGCACGCTCCTGGGCATCGAGCATGCGCTCGTAATCCTCGCGCGGGAACTTGGCATCGATAGGCAACCACAGCGGCTCGCCCCCCGTCGATCGTGCCGGCAGGCGGATCGCAAACTCGACCCTTGCACCGCTGCCGGGAACGGTCTCGACGTTGGCAGCGTACTGCTCGGGGGTCAGCACCTGCTCGAGCAAGCCGGCAAGCTGGACCTCGCCGTAAATACCGCGCGATTTCACGTTGGTCAGCACCCGGTTGAGGGAGCCGACATCGCGCGCGAGCACCTGCATCTCGCCCAGGCCCTGGTGCACCTGCTCGAGCCGCTCGGCCACTTGCTTGAAGCTCTCGCCCAGGCGTTGCTCGAGCGTGGCGTGAAGTTTCTCGTCGACCGTCGCGCGCATCTGGTCGAGCTTGGCCTCGTTGCCTTGCTGCAGCGCAGCGAGCCGACCTTCCACGGTCTGGCGAACCTCGCCCAGGCGTCGCTCATTGGCCTCGCTCAGCGCGCTGAGCTGCGCGGCTTGTGCGCTGGCAAACCGCTGCAGCGCCTCGTTGCTGCTGTCAGCCTGGCGCCGAAGCGCCCCGTCCTGGGCCTCGCGCGCGGCCTGGCCTTGTGTCACCAGTTGTGCGGTGGCCTGCTGCAGCGACAGCGCGAGCTGCTGCTGCAGCGCCGCGAGCTGACCGCGGAAGGCGTCGATCTGCTCGTTCTGGGTCCGCGCCACCTCGCCGCCCTGGGTCAGCAGGCTCTGCTGGAACAGCGTCAGCGCGGCAGCGAGTTCCTGCCGGATCGCGCGCGCGCTGTCCTGCAACTCGGCGCGCTGCTCGCGTGCGAGCCGATCAGCCTGCTCACGCTGGCTGGCAGCGAGCGCTTCGAACGCCAGCCTCAGCGAATCGGACCCTGCAGCGTCAGGCCGGCGCAGCACCAGCCACAGCAAACCCAAGGAATTCAGAGCCAGAAGCCCCAGCCACCACCATTCGATCATCCACCGATTCTCTCAGGCGACCTGGCGCTCGGGTGTCAGCGCGCGGACAAGTCCGCTGCAAGCTCGCAGCCCGCGATGGGCGAGCGAGATAGGCCCAATCGCGAGCCAGGCATGATGGCGCGATGACCCGCACCAGCCAAACCGACGTACAAGCGCCCACCGCGTCGGTGGTGTGGGCCGGCGCGCTGACCCTGGCAGTCGCAATGGGCATCGGCCGTTTCGCCTTCACGCCCTTGCTGCCGTTGATGATGCGCGACGGCTTGATCGACGCCACCGTCGGTGCCGAATTGGCAGCGGCCAACTACCTGGGCTACCTCGCCGGCGCGCTGAGCGCCGCCAGACTGGCTGGCCAGGCGTTGCGGCTGGTGTGGGCCAGTCTGCTAGCGATCGCGCTGCTGACCGCCGCTGCTGGCCTGGCCAGCAGCGAGTTGGCCTGGAGTCTGTTGCGCTTTGGCGCCGGCTTGGCCAGCGCCTGGGCCATGGTCGGCATCAGCAGCTGGAGCCTGAGCGAGTTGGCCCGACGGGGCCAGGGCGCGCTGGGCGCGTTGGTGTTCGGCGGCGTTGGCGGCGGCATCATCTTGGCCGGCATGCTGGCCTGGGTGAGCGCGGGTGCAGGCGCCAGGACACTGTGGCTGCAGATGGCGACAGCCGCCTTGCTGCTGACGCTGGGCGTGGTGGGGTTGACAC
>RGQD01000221.1 GCA_010030205.1 Betaproteobacteria bacterium | reverse complement strand
GGCGCTGCTGCCTTCTTGGCTGGTGCCGCCTTCTTGGCGGGGGCCGTGCGCTTTATCAGTGGTTTTGCGGCCGGAGCGGCCTTCTTCGCAGTTGCCATGACGATCTCCTTGATCAAGTTACGAAATACACCCAACCGGTCTAGCGGAGGGGCGATTCATCAAAGCGTTGACAGAACCCGGTCGGGTCCGCCTCCACACCGATGAACGGGGGATGCACCCTGGCAGACCACTTCTGATGGCGGTCCGGCACAGGGCACGAATCTTGACTTGCTGATAGAACCTTGGTCATGACTTTTGGACATCATCGCCCTCAGTCCCAACTCAGCGCGCCACCGGACTGGTACTCGATGACTCGGGTTTCAAAGAAATTACGCTCTTTCTTCAAATCGATCATTTCGCTCATCCAGGGGAACGGGTTCTCTTCGTTCGGGAACAAGGCTTCGAGCCCGATCTGGGTCGCACGTCGGTTGGCGATGTAGCGCAGATAGCCCTTGAACATCGAAGCGTTCAATCCCAGCACGCCGCGCGGCATCGTGTCCTCGGCGTAGCGGTACTCCAGTTCGACTGCGCGCTCGAACAAGGTCTTGATCTCGGCCTTGAACTGCGAGGTCCACAGTTGCGGGTTCTCGGCCTTGATCTGGTTGATCAGGTCGATGCCGAAATTGCAGTGCATCGACTCGTCCCGCAAGATGTACTGGTACTGCTCGGCAGCACCCGTCATCTTGTTCTGCCGACCCATCGCCAGGATCTGCGTGAACCCGACATAGAAGAACATGCCCTCCATCAGACAGGCAAAGACGATCAGCGAGCGCAGCAAGGTCTGGTCGTTTTCCAGCGTGCCGGTGTTGAAGGTCGGGTCCATGATCGCGTTGATGAACGGAATCAGAAACTGGTCCTTGTCACGGATCGATGCGATCTCGTTGTAGGCGTTGAAGATCTCGGCTTCATCAAGCCCCAGCGATTCGACGATGTACTGGTAGGCGTGGGTGTGGATTGCCTCTTCGAAAGCCTGGCGCAGCAGGAACTGGCGGCATTCGGGCGCGGTGATGTGACGGTAGGTGCCGAGCACGATGTTGTTGGCAGCGAGCGAATCGGCCGTGACGAAAAAGCCGAGGTTGCGCATGATGATGCGGCGCTCGTCATCGGTCAGGCCGTTCGGATCTTTCCAGGTCGCGATGTCGCGCGACATGTTCACCTCTTGCGGCATCCAGTGGTTGGCGCAGGATGAAAGGTACTTCTCCCAAGCCCACTTGTATTTGAATGGCACCAACTGGTTGACGTCGGTCCGTCCGTTGATGATTCGTTTCTCGGCGATGTTGACGCGGCCCGCGCCGCTGTCGGAACTGGGCGCTGCCTTCACGCTGCGCGCCGCGCTGACCGAAGCCATCGCTGCGTCCAGCGTCGACGTCGAAACGACACTGTCGAGTTGCGTCAAGGATGAAGCTGGCAAGACCCGCGACAGACCCGTGGCTTGCGGCACGGGGGAGGGCAATGATGACGTCGGCGTGAGTTTGACTTCGTCTTCCCAAACCAGCATAGATGTACTTTCGGTAACCCCGAATTATCGGAGCGTTGTGTTCAAAAACCAAGCACTACTTGACATGCAATTCAGTCTGCTTGTCATGACGCAGCCCAAGCTCGGCGCTCGGCGGAAAGAGATCTCGGCAACCAGACCGCGGCTCAGGCAATTCCCGACCGCAACCTGGCTATGCCGATGGTCGCCAGGCGCCTACTGGCAGGCCTCGCAGTCGGGGCTGTCGATCGCGCAGAACTTGATGTCGGTGGCCGGTGTCGCGTCGATTGCATGTTGGGCTGCTGCGGCCGCAGCATCCAATGCCGACAGGCCGCCCGACGCGCCGCTCGAGACTGCATTCATCGCCCCAGCCGTGACGGTGGACTTCTCGGCATGGGTCGCACCCATGGTCCGCAGGTAATAAGTGGTTTTCAGGCCGCGCAACCAGGCCAGCTTGTAGATTTCGTCGAGCTTCTTGCCCGATGCGCCGGCCAGGTAGATGTTCAGGCTCTGGGCCTGGTCTATCCATTTCTGGCGCCGCGACGCCGCCTCGACCAGCCACTGCGCATCGACCTCGAAAGCCGTGGCGTAGAGCTGCTTGATGTCATCGGGCACGCGGTCGATGCGGCGCAGACTGCCGTCGAAATGCTTCAAGTCCATCACCATCACATCGTCCCAAAGGCCTAGCCGCTTCAAATCGCGAACCAGGTACTCGTTGACGATCGTGAACTCACCCGACAAATTGCTCTTGACCGACAGGTTGCCGAAGCAGGGCTCGATCGAGGCATCAACGCCGATGATGTTGCTGATCGTCGCGGTGGGCGCGATGGCCACGCAGTTGCTGTTGCGCATGCCGTGGGCCGCAATGCGAGCCCGCAGCGCGTCCCAGTCCATCGTCGTCGAACGGTCGACCTCGACATAGCCGCCCCGTGCTGCGCTGAGCAGGTCGAGCGAGTCGATCGGCAGGATGCCACGGTCCCACAGCGAACCGCGGTAGCTGGAATAACGGCCACGCTCCTCGGCCAATTCGGTGCTGGCCCAATAAGCGTGATAGCAGATCGCCTCCATCGAGCGGTCGGCGAACTCGACCGCCGCGTCCGATGCATAGGGCACACGCAACTCGTAGAGCGCATCCTGGAAACCCATCAGACCCAGCCCCACCGGGCGATGCCGCAGGTTGCTGTCGCGGGCCTTCTTGACGGCATAGAAGTTGATGTCGATGACGTTGTCGAGCATCCGCATCGCCGTGCGCACCGTCTGCTTGAGCTTGACCTGGTCGACCACCTTGCCTTCAGGGCCGTCCACCAGGTGCTGCGCCAGGTTGATCGAACCCAGGTTGCAGACCGCAATCTCGGTGTCGCTGGTGTTGAGCGTGATCTCGGTGCACAGGTTGCTGGAGTGCACCACGCCGACATGCTGTTGCGGCGAGCGCACGTTGCAGGCGTCCTTGAAGGTCACCCACGGGTGGCCGGTCTCGAACAGCATCGTCAGCATCTTGCGCCACAAATCCTTGGCCGCCATGCGCTTGTGCAGCTTGATCTCGCCGCGGTCGGCCTTGTCTTCATAGGCGACATAGGCGCGTTCGAAATCGGCACCGAACTTGTCGTGCAGGTCGGGGCAGTTCGACGGTGAGAAAAGCGTCCACTGGCCGCCTTCGATCACCCTGCGCATGAACAGGTCGGGGATCCAGTTGGCGGTGTTCATGTCGTGGGTGCGGCGGCGGTCGTCGCCGGTGTTCTTGCGCAGCTCCAGAAACTCCTCGATGTCGAGGTGCCAGGTCTCCAGGTAGGCACAGACTGCGCCCTTGCGCTTGCCGCCCTGGTTGACCGCCACCGCGGTGTCGTTGACAACCTTCAGGAAAGGCACGACACCCTGGCTCTTGCCGTTGGTGCCCTTGATGTAGCTGCCCAGCGCACGCACTCTCGTCCAGTCGTTGCCCAGGCCACCGGCGAACTTGCTCAGCAGCGCGTTTTCCTTCAACGCTTCATAGATGCCGTCCAGGTCATCGGCCACGGTGGTGAGGTAGCAACTCGACAACTGCGAGCGCAGCGAACCGGCGTTGAACAGCGTGGGCGTGCTCGACATGAAGTCGAAGCTCGACAGCACGTTGTAGAACTCGATCGCTCGTGCCTCGCGGTCGATCTCGCCCAGCGACAAACCCATCGCCACGCGCATGAAGAAGGCCTGAGGCATCTCGATGCGCAGCTCATCGATGTGCAGGAAGTAGCGGTCGAACAGGGTCTGCAGACCGAGGTAATCGAACTGCAAATCGCGCTCGGGCTTGAGTGCAGCGCCCAGACGGGCCATGTCGTATTGCTGCAAGCGAGGATCCAGCAGTTCGGCCTCAACCCCTCGCTTGATGAACTGCGGAAAATAGTCCGGGTAGCGCACAGCCATCTCGGCCTGGCTCAGTTCTTCACCGAGGATTTCCTTGCGGATCGTGTGCAGCAGCAAGCGTGCGGTGGCTCGGGTGTAGGCCGGCTCCTTCTCGATCAGCGTGCGCGCGGCCAGGATGCTGGCCTTGTGCACTTCATCGATCGGCACGCCGTCGTAGAGGTTGCGTCGGGTCTCGGCCAGGATTGGGTCGGCCTTGACATCTGCACCCAGCCCCTCACAAGCCGATTCGATCAGCGCCTGCAGTGCGCCGAAGTCCAGCGGCACGCGCTGGCCACGGTCGATCACGTGCAGCAACGGTGCCTGCGGCGCTGCCGGCTTGACCTGACGTGCGCGTTCCTGGGTACGGCGCTCGCGGTACAAGACATAGGCCCGCGCCACCTCGTGGTGGCTGCCCCGCATCAACCCGAGCTCGACCTGATCTTGCACGTCTTCAATGTGAAAAGTGCCGCCGCCCGGCCGCGAACGCAGCAGGCCACGCACCACACTCTCGGTCAGCGAGTCGACAGTCTCTCGCACGCTGGCCGATGCCGCTCCCTGGGTGCCGTGCACAGCCAGGAATGCCTTCATCAGCGCCACGGCGACCTTGTTGGGCTCGAAAGCCACGACCGAACCATTGCGCCGGATGATCTGGAAACCGGTATAGGCCGACGACGCAATGCCGCTCGGGACTGGTGCGCGGGACGGGATCATGGCAGCTAGGCTGCCGGAGATGATGGTTTGCATGGGTTTCCTTCAATGGCTAGCGGCGGGGGCCGCCGTGACGGCGAATCGGAAAGCTGAGTTCGAGTCTGGGCTGGACGACCTGCCCGCAGCGGGCAGCAAGGTCAGACCTCAGCCACCAAGCCCAGTGGGCCAGCAAGCTGAGACCTGCCCAGCACCTAAGACGTGATGCGGCGTTCTTGGATCCTGCTCGCCAAGCCAGCGCGAAGCTTGGGCAACAGATTCCGGAAGGTTGAAAGGATAGCACGGAACACACTATATCTAGGGTCTCTCGAGGCTTCAAGCACTACCTGTAGCGTGTATACCCTAGCAGAGCCATAGCGCCGCCTTGCTGCGGACTGGCGGCTCGGCCAGGCCGTCGCGAGCGGCGCTGAGTGCTAGCCAGCCCGGCGCAGGGCCGCTGGAAATCCAGCTTGCTGGAACAGTGCGGCCCAGTCGAAGCCCGCGCCGGGATCGTGCTTACGACCGGGAGCCACTTGCTCGTGACCGACCAGCTCGCACACCGGGTAGCGGCGGGCGATCGCCTGCAGCAGCGACACCAGCGCAAGATACTGTGGCGGCTCAAAGTCGTGACCCTCCAGGCCCTCGAGCTCGATGCCGATCGACCAGTCGTTGCAGTTGTCGCGACCGCGCCAACTCGACTGCCCGGCATGCCAAGCCCGTCGGTCGCAGGAGACGAACTGCAGCAAGGCCCCGTCGCGCCGCAGCAGGAAGTGCGCCGACACCTTCAGGCCGGCGATCTGCGCGAAGTAGGGGTGCGCCGACGGGTCCAAGCGGTTGGTGAACAAGCGTTCGATCGCATCGCCACCGTACACCCCGGGTGGCAGGCTGATCGAGTGCAGCACCACCAGTTCCACCGCCAGGCCTGCGGGTCGCAGTCCGAAATTGGGGGATGCCAGACGCTGCGCCAGCGACCACCAGCCCTGGCGCCAGCGGCCCGGCATGGCCTTGTCAGTCGAGGCCATGTTCACCAACCTGGATGCCCAACCTGGCCATGCGGTAGCGCATCTGGCGCAGCGACAACCCCAGGCTGCTGCCCGCTGCCGTGCGGTTGAAGCGGTGGCGCTCGAGCGCGCGGACGATGATGTCGCGCTCGACCGCATCGAGGTGCGCGACCAAGTCGCTGGGCAGCGCAAGGCCTTCGCTGACCGCTGGCACGCGATCCGGCAGCTCCAACGATTGCCACTCGCTGTCGGCGAAGGCCTCTTCGCCAAGACCCAGGTCGTCGCGATCGATCAGCTCGGCGTCGCCCAGCGTGACCGCCCGATGCAGCAGGTTTTCGAGTTCGCGCACATTGCCAGGAAAACCATAGTGCGACAGGTGCTCCAACGCAGATGCCGACAACTGCGGCGCCGGCCAGACCCCAGCATCGCGAGCAATGCGCTCCAGCACTGCAGCACAGATCAGCGCCAGGTCTTCGACCCGATCGCGCAGCGGCGGGATGCGAATCTGGATCACGTTGAGCCGGTAGTACAAGTCCTGTCGAAAACGCCCTTGCTGAACCTCCAGACCCAAGTCCTTGTGAGTGGCGCTGACGATGCGCACATTGACAGAATGCTCGCTGACCGCACCCAGCGGCCGCACCGCGCGCTCCTGGATCACCCGCAGCAGCTTGCTCTGCATCGCCAACGGCAGGTCGCCGATCTCGTCTAGGAACAGCGTGCCGCCCTGAGCGGCCTGAAAAAACCCGGGTCTGTCCTCGGCCGCACCGGTGAACGCGCCTTTTCGGTAGCCGAAGAACTCTGCTTCGAGCAGTTGCTCAGGGATTGCACCGCAGTTGACCGCGATGAAGGCCTGGTCAGCGCGCGCGCTGACCTCGTGCAGCGCGCGCGCAACCAACTCCTTGCCGGTGCCTGACTCGCCCAGCACCATCACCGGCGCCATGCCTCGCGCCACCCGCTCGATCAGAGACCGCACATGCTGCATCGCCGGTGCAGCACCGGCCAGACGCTGCATCGCCGTACGCTCGCCAGCGACCTGGCGCACCACCGCTGCCGCACCGGGCAAGCCCAGCGCCCGCCTGGCCTGTGCCTTGGAGGCTGGCGACGCCAAACTGGTATCGCGACCTACCGCAGCGGCGACCACGTTGCGGAACTGCCGCAGGTCCACCGGCTTGGTGAGGTAGTCAAAAGCGCCGGCCTTGAGCGCCTCCACCGCGTTCTCGGCCGAACCGTAGGCTGTGATCACGATCGCTTTTTCACTGCGTCCCGCTGCCTCTAGCCTGCGCAACA
Source organism: Betaproteobacteria bacterium (assembly GCA_010030205.1). Taxonomy (GTDB): domain Bacteria; phylum Pseudomonadota; class Gammaproteobacteria; order Burkholderiales; family Burkholderiaceae_C; genus Pseudaquabacterium. Next base: position 946 of record RGQD01000221.1, on the reverse strand, counting down.
AATCGAGACCGCTGCCGTCGGGCAGTCGCATGTCGGTGATCACGGCGTTGTAGCCGCGCTCGCTAAGACGCTCCCAGGCCTCCTGTAGCGATCCAGCGCTGTAGACGTCGTAGCCCTCACGCAACAGGGTCAGCTCATAGAGCGTGCGCAAGTCGGGCTCGTCATCCACCACCAGCAGGCTGAACGGCGCGGTCATGGTGGCGAGTCTGGAGGAGGGCTGAAAAGTAAGAGTGGACCGGTCGACGCAGCAGCGTCAGACCTCAGGGCCAGCTCGCATCACGACAGCAAAGACATTGCTGTAGCGCGAACCCGCTGGCCCCGGGCTGAACTCGATGTTCGCACCATGGCGATCACAAAGCTCGCGGCAAATATACAGACCCAGGCCGCTGCCGCGGCTGCGGGTGGAAAAAAAGGGCTCGAACAGATGGCGCTCGACCTCGGCTGAAATCGCCACCCCGTCGCTCGCCACGCTGAGCGTGACCGTGCCGGCCAGCGGGCCGGCCGCCAAGCTCAGATGAACTGCGCCGGGCGAAGGACCGGCGTGGCGGACTGCGTTGTCGAGCAGGTTGACGAGCACGCGGCGCAAATGCTCAGCATCGAAGTAAGCGAGCAAAGGACGGGTCGGGAAATCACAGATCAGCCGATCGGCAATCCGGGTTTCCGGCGGCGCGCCGCGGCACCAGTCGTCAAACACCATCGCCGCCTCGACCCGAGCGTCGATCACCACCGGTGTCGCCACAGCACCCGGGGCCGCCGCCAGCACATCGTCGACGATGCGCTTGAGTCGCCAAGCGTTATCGGCAACGATGTGCGCGAGCTGCAGCTGCGCTCCCGGCAGTTCGTCCTCGAGCAACAGCGCGATGGCCTGCGAGATCGCCGCCAGCGGGTTGCGGATCTCGTGCGCGATGCCGGCCGAGACCTGCCCCATCGCCGCGAGCTTGTGCTG
>RGQD01000023.1 GCA_010030205.1 Betaproteobacteria bacterium | reverse complement strand
ATGCCGACTGGATTGCCGACACGCTGGGCCAATACAAGCGCGGGGAAAAAACGGCCACGCTGATGCAGCAGATCGCCAAGGGCTACACCGACGCGCAAATCCGGCTGATCGCCGACCACCTGGCCGCGCAAGTGGCAACCAAATGAGCACCTCGAACAACCGTGATGCAAGATCTCCAGCCAGACGCCAATGGCTGGAAAGCGGCCTGGCCGGCCTGGCCGGCCTAGCAGGCCTGACGGGGATGACGAGCCTGGGATTGACGGGCTGCGCCAGCCTCGGCCCGTCGATCGGCACCTCGATCGGCAATTCGATCGGCCCATCAATTGGTCCATCCATCGGCCGGGTCGTGGTCGTCGGCGGCGGTTTCGGCGGCGCCACCGCAGCGCGTTACCTGAAGCTGTGGGGCGGCAATGTCGACGTCACGCTGGTCGAACGCCATGCGCAGTTCGTGTCCTGCCCCATCTCCAACCTGGTCATCAGTGGCCAGCGGCAAATGGCCGACATCACGCTGGGCTATGGCGGCCTGCAGGCCGTGGGGGTGAAAGTGCTGCGCGACGAGGTGTTGACCATTGACGCCAACGCCAAAAAGCTGCGTCTGGCCAGCGGTGGCGAACTTCGCTATGACCGCCTGATCGTTTCACCGGGCATCGGCTTCATGCTCGACCCGGTCGCCGGGCTGGCGGCTGCGATCGACAGCGGCGCCGTCACCCACAGCTGGCAGGCCGGCCCGCAGACGCTGGCGTTGCGCCGCCAACTCGAGGCCATGCCAGACGGTGGCGTCTTTGCGATGTCCATCCCCAAGGCACCATACCGCTGCCCGCCCGGGCCTTATGAGCGCGCTTGCATGGTGGCGAGCTATTTCAAGACCAGCAAGCCGCGCGCCAAGGTGCTGGTGTTCGACGCCAACCCCGAGATCGCGTCGAAGAAAGCGCTGTTCGAGCGCGCTTTCAAACAGCATTACGCCGGCATGCTGGAGTACCAGCCCAACGCTGAGCTCAAAGAAGTCTCGGGCCGACTGGCCAAGTTCGATTTCGAGGACCTGCGGGCCGATGTCCTCAACGTCATTCCAGCCCAGCGTGCCGGCGATCTGGCGCGCAGCGCAGGGCTGGTCAACGTCAACCAGCGCTGGGCCGGCGTCGACTGGCTGACGATGGCGTCGACCGCTGTGCCGGGCGTGCACGTGCTGGGTGATGCCACTTTCTCGGCACCGGCCATGCCGAAGTCAGGCCACATGGCCAACCAACACGCCAAGGTGGCGGCCGCAGCGGTGATCCAGTTGCTCAAAGGCGAGGCGGTCGACAACTCGCCGGTGATGACCAACACCTGCTACAGCTTCGTCTCCGCGCAAGAAGCGGTTCATGTCGCGTCGGTTCACCAGTACGACCAGGCCGAGAAGACTTTCAAGACAGTCGCGGGCTCGGGCGGCTTGTCGGCTGAAGCCAGCCAGGTCGAAGGGCGTTACGCGCTGGGCTGGGCCAGCAACATCTGGGCCGACATGCTTGCGGGCTGATCAGCCGGCGCTGCGCGCCGGTGCGATAGACGCGCAAAAACAGCCGCGCAAAAATGGACACAAAAAAAGACACACAAGACTGGACGCTCAAGGCTTGATATAGGCTGCGCCTTGCTTCTGCAGTTTGGCCAGCCGCACCACACCCGAGGGCGTGAAGTCTGCCTCCTGGATGAACTGCTCGCGCTTCATGTTGCGGTTCTTCAAGGTGATCTCGCAGACCTCGAACTTGACACCCCGGGCGGTCAGCGCCGACACCGGTCCGGCAAACACGCTGCCGTTGCTGTCCTTGGCCGCTTCGAGCAGGAAATCGATGCCTTGCGCATGGGTCACGACGGTGATCCTGGCCGTCGGGTCCACGTCGAGGTGGTTGCGGATGTTGCGCAAGCCCTTGATCGCCTGAGCCGAGCTGTCGTCGATGTGGTAGACGACCAGGTCCTGCGCGCAGACCAGCCCCGTGCTCAGCAAGAGAAGCGTGCCACACAGCCATTGTCTGAAATTCATCTCGGTTCAATCCTTGCTGATGCCAGCGTTGTCCTGCACCCCGACCAGCGTCGGCGTGTTGATATGCCTTGGCGCGACATGCCCGCCGGGCTGCAATCTGAGCCAATCCTCGACGACATCCCACACCGGCCGGTTGCCAGTGGCCGTGCGGGCTGGTTCGGCCACTGGCGCCCAGCCAGCGACCTTGTACTTGCGGTCCGCGTCGATCAGCTTGCCGCCCAGGCGCATCTCGGTGATGCGCCGGCCCATGGCCTGGCCAGGCCAGCAGGTGTAGCTCAAGCCGCCCACCCGAACCATGTCGCCACCCTGCTGGTAGTAAGGGTCGGGGTTGAACAAGTTGTCCGCCACGTCCTCGAGGATGGTCTTGATCGCCTCGCCGCTGATCTCGGCCAGCGTGGTGTGCCCATAGGTGATCGCCAGCTGGTCCATCATCAGTTCGCGGGTGATCACCTCACCAGGCAGCAGCGTGGTGCCCCAGCGAAAGCCTGGCGAAAAAGCGATCTCCGCGCCCTGGACCTGCATCAGCGCATCGCACACCAGCTGGTCCCAGCTGCCGTTGAAGTTGCCGCGCCGGTACAGCAGACCGTCGGTGATCGCCAGCTTGTCGGCCAAGCGGGCCTCGAAAGGTTGGCGCAGCTTGACGATCAGCGCGGCCATCGCCGGGTCGGGCGCGAGCTGGTTGGCGAACACCGGCAACAAGCGGTAGCGGAAGTCGGCCAGCTTGCCGCCCTGGACATCGAAGTCCATCACACCGAGAAACTTGCCGTTGCTGCCAGCGTTGGTCACCAGCGTCTTGCCACCCGGGTTGGCCACCGGCACCGCCAGCGGCACGCCGTCGTGGGTGTGGCCGCCGAAGATCGCGTCGATGCCGCGCAACCTCGACGCCAGCTTCAGGTCCACATCCATGCCGTTGTGCGACAACAGCACCACCAGTTGCGCGCCCTTGCCGCGCGCCTCGTCGACCACTTTTTGCAGGTTTTCCTCCTGGATGCCGAAGCTCCAGTCGGCCACCAGGTAGCGCGGGTTGGCGATCGGTGTGTAGGGGAAAGCCTGGCCGATGATCGCCACCGGCACGCCGTTGATGTTCCTGAGCGTATAGGGCTTGAACACCGGGTCGCCGAAGTCATTCGTCTTGACGTTCTGCGCCAGGAATTCGATCTGGCCTTTGAAGTCTTGCTCGATGATCTGCTGGACCCGGTCCATGCCGTAGGTGAACTCCCAGTGACCGGTCATCACGTCCACGCCCAGCAGCTTGGCGGCCTCGACCATGTCCTGGGCCTGGGTCCACAGCGCGGTCGCCGATCCCTGCCAGGTGTCGCCGCCGTCGAGCAGCAACGCGCCGGGCCGGCTGGCCTTCAGCTGTTTGACCAGCGTGGCCAGGTGTGCGAATCCACCCAGCTTGCCGTAGCGCCGCGCCGCTTTCTCGAAATCGATGTGCGTGAACGCAAACGCCTGCTCGCTGCCTGGCCGCAGCCCGGCAGCCTTGAGCAGCGAGTCACCCGTCAGGTGAGGCCAGCGGCCCTGCATGCCGGCCAGCCCGATGTTGACGCTGGGTTCACGAAAGTTGACCGGCAGCAGTTGCGCGTGGCAGTCGGTCATGTGCAGCAGCGACACATTGCCGAATGCCGGCAGCTCGTACAGGCCTTGCTGCGCGGTGGCCGCGTCGGCGTCGGCATAGCGTGCCAGGCCCATGCCGGCGGCCGAAGCTGCCGCCAGCACCTGCAGGAAATCGCGCCTTGACAGGCTCATCGCCGCTGGCTCAAAACGCTATTGATTGACGGGCGACTTGGGGTCCAAGATCAGCGCCATCAAGTGCTTGAGCTGAGCCTCGTCGAGCAAGCCCCCATGGCCGAAACGCGGCATGCCCGAGCAGGCGTTGAACGCCTTGGCGTTCCAGAGCTTGGCCCAGGTGTAGTCGACGATGGGCTTGGCGGCGGCGTCGGCCGGGTCGGTAACGCCGCGCAGCTTGCCGTATTGGTACAAGCTGGGCCCGATCGTGCCGAAAGAGATCTCGGCCTTGCTGATCTGGTGGCAGTTGTAGCAGCTGCCGCCGTTGGCTGCGGGCGCCGCCGACGCGTCGGTCCAGGTCATGCCGCGGCCGTTTTGCGCCAGCTTTTCGCCCTCGCGCCAGTCGCCCAGGTACTTGCCGTCTGAGGGTGGCCGCACGGTCTTGAGCGCGGCCTGCTGGATGGCTTCGGCCACCTTGTCGGACGGGCTGCCGGTCTCGGCCTTCGAGCAAGCGGCGTTTGACTCGTCTTGTTGCAAGCGGTCGACGCGGGCAATGCCTTGGTCACGGAAAGAGCCCGCCATCATCTTGGCGACCAAGGCATCGATGTCAGACTCGGGCGCCCTCGACGCGCAGCCGGCCACCAACGCGCCTGCAGCCGCAGTGGCCAGGATCAGCGAGATCAGTCGTTTGTGTTTCATCGTCGGCTCCTTCAGCGCTTGAGGGCCGGTGCGACCGACTCGGCACCCTGGGCATTGACACCCATGTACACGCCCAGCGCAACCGTCACGTCGGACGCATAGCCGGGGTACGGAAAGCGCTGCTGGCGGTAGCAGTCGTTGAGCCGGCGCTGCATGCTCCACATCTCGCCACTGCTGATCCGGTAAGCCGGCCAAGCGGCAAAGCCGACGCCGTCGCCGGGGTTCTTGGTCAACTCGGGCAGGTCTTGCAAGCGGATTCGCTTGTCGGGCTGGCCGTGGCACGAAGCGCAGGAAAAATCGTAAGAGCCCGCGCGGTAGAAAAACGCCCGCTTGCCGAGCTCATAGAACTTGCGCTCCTGCGCATGGGCTTGCGGCAGCGCGAACTTCAGCCCTTTGGACTCGGCCGATATCCAGGCCGTCAGCCCCTCCAGCGCCAGCTGCTCGCCGCGCCCGAAAGGCGTGGCGGCGATGGCCCCGGCGTCGAACCCCTGCAAGCGCTCCAGGCAGGTCAGCAACCGCGACTCCAGGTCCTGCACCCGGGCGGTATCGGCAAACCAGCGCGGCAGCTGCACGAAAGCGCCTTTGACCACACCGGCGCCCAGACCCAGGTCGCAGAGCTCCAGCGATGCGTTCTTCGGGCCGCGTCGGGTCTTCCAGAGCAGTTCGCCCTTGGCCTCGAAAAGCTCGGCAGGGTTGCCGTCAGCGAGCATCGCGCGGTACTCGGCAATGCCATCGGCTGCCGACTTGGTCTGCGCCACCGAGGCGCAGGCCACCGTGGCGATCGCAGCGATCGTCAATGCTTTTTTCATGGTCCGCTTGTCTCCTTGTCCGCAACGGGTCGGGTCGGGTCGCCCAATGAGATGGTCCATCAGGTCCATCAGGTCCACCAGATCCATCAGGTCGATCAGGCCAATCAGGTCACCGTCGCTTCGTCGCTGCGCTTGTCACCCTTGTTGTCGACCCAGGCGATGCCGACCTTGTCGCCGACCTTCGCGCCCTTGATGACGAACTGCAGAAAAGGGTTCTTGGCGACCGACGGCCCCCAGTAAGCCACCATCAGCGGCTTGCCGTTGAGTTGTGCCGTCACCTCCTGGATGTACCAGGCCGGAATGGTCTTGCCAGCGGCGTCCTTGCGCTGACCGGTCTCCATCTCGTGGCTCATCAGCACACGCACGGTGGTCTTGTCGCCAGCGGCCTGGGCGCGAATGCGCATCGGGTCTGCCATGGATATTTCTCCTCAGAATTCGTTGCGTGCCTGAGCACTCAAAACCGCGTCAGGGCCGGGCTCAGCCGCCGCAGCCGCCGAGCGTGACCTTGACTTCCTTGACGGCGTACAGCACCTTGGCGTCGGTCATGATCGCCACCGCGAAGACGTTGGAAGACTGGCCCATCTTGACGCGGGTCGACAGGTTGGCCTCGACCGCATCGGTGACCTCGAACATCGCCGACAGCATCGACGGGTTCTTCTCGACCAGCAGCAGCAAGCGCTTGACGCCCGGCAGTGCGGTCGACACGCCCACCGGCACCACCGCGCCGTTCTCGGCGATGTCGGGGCCGGTGATCACGACGTCACGGCTGACCACCGGTGCGCCGGCGCCCAGCGCTTTCATCACATCAGCCAGTGACTTGGCATCGAAAGCTGCGGCGTTGAAACCGGCCACCTGGGCCTGGGCCATGTCAGGCAACAAGCCCAGCGTGGCGAGCATGCCGGCCAACTGGGCCGCCTGGGAAAGCATCTGTCGACGGGTCTGCATCACGGTCTCCTTGGGTCTGTCAATCAGCGCGATTGTTCGACGTGATTGTCCACGCCCAGTCAATCCCTACAGCCGCGCTGGTGAGCCCCAGCCCGTGCAAGCCGCAGTTCAGGTCGATCAAACCCCGGTTTCAAGGGCTTGCTGGGTCCAGTCCTGCCGCATCCGGCTCAGCCGCTGTCAGCAGGAAATGCCCTCTCGCCACCGCGATCGGGTTGTCGGGGCTGCTCTGCCAGCAACGCACCTGCACCAGCGCGACCCGCGAGCCCAAGCGCACCACCTCACAAGCGGCGAAGCATTCCTCGGGGCGGCCCGAGCGCAGGTAGTCGACCGAGAAGTCGATGCTCTTGGGAAACTTTTCGCCCCCCAGGCTGCCGATCAAGTGCAGCAGCGCCGCCGTTTCGCAAAAGCCAGCGATCACGCCGCCGTGCAGCGGCTGCCCGCCCCAGGACGACGAGCGAATGCCGAGGTATTCCACATAGGGAATCGGGCCGCCGGCCAGCACCGGATCGCTGGTGGCTGGCACCGCCCAGAGGCTGGCACCCTGCGCTGGCGCGCCGCCCGCCGGCGGCTTGCGCGCGCCGGCCAAGGTGAGCAGCATGAACGAAGCCTGAGCCGTGGCGATCGGCTGGTCGCGATCGGCCTGCCAGACCTCGGCGCGAACAAAAGCGACGTTGCGCGTGACCCGGTAGCAGTGCGCATCGCATTGCAGGTCTTGCCCCGGGCCGGCGGCGCGCAGATAGTCCATCCGCAGGTCCAGCGTCGCGTAGGGCGCGCGCTCGATCAACGCGGCGCCCACCGCGAGCCCGCAGGCCGAGTCCGCCAACACGGTCAGCACACCGGGGTGCAGCAAACCGCGCACCGGATCGCCCTGCCATTCAGGCTTTGCTGGCAGCGACATCGAACCGCGCGCGGGCTCGACCGCAGTGACGCGCGCACCAATCTCAAGCATGTGCGGCGTGCGTGCCACATATTTTCGGTTCAGGTTTTCGAGGTTCATGTTCATCGCCGAGATGGTACCGGGCCGAACAGCGCCAGGCCGTCGCCGTCAACTCAGGTGCGTCCGCTGCCGATAAGCCAGCCAAGCCCGGATCCGCGTGGCCGAGAGGTCGGGGAAGGCTTCGGCCGGCATGTCGGGGTGGCGCACCAGCTTGTGGGGCTGGCCGTTCAAGGCCTCGCGAGCCACTTTTGCGCGGGCAGCAAACCCAGCCGTACCGGGCAGACCCAGCTGCCCGACAATGCAGACACCGAAGCCTTGTCGCAGGCGATGGAACACTTGGTCTGTGAGGTGGCATTTTGGCGGATGGCGTTGTGAATCGAGCGCGACCCCTGATCCCGCTGCGCTGGGCTGCTGTGGCCGCTATGGCAGCAGCAGCGGCGTGGGTCGCGAGCGCGCCGGCGCTGGCCGGCCCACTGCCCTGGCCGACATCGCAGTTCTCCTACCCTGCCGACGGCAAGCCTTTGCACCAGGTGTTGAGCGAGTTCGCTGCGGGGTTCAGCCTGTCGCTGGACATGCCGACCGGGCTGGACGCGCCAGTCCACGGTCGACTCAGCGGTTTGAGCGCAACCGAGTTCATCGAGCGGCTGGCCGGCATCTATGGCTTCAACTGGTTCACCCACGCCGGCACGCTACACATCTCGGGCAACAAGGACATGGTGGTGCGCACGCTGCCCAGCGCCAGCGCAGGTTCGGGCATCAAGCTGCGTCAGCTGCTGACCGAACTTCGCGTGCTCGACCCACGCTTTGGCTGGGGCGAACTGCCAGACCAAGGCATGGTCGTGGTGTCGGGTCCCCCAGCCTATGTGCGGCTGATCGAGGCGACGGTTGCGGCAATACCCAGCATGCCCGGTGACATGCAGGTCAACGTGTTCAGGCTCAAGCATGCGTCTGCGGAAGACCGCGCGATCACCTTCCGCGATCGCCAGATCGTCACGCCCGGGGTGGCCACCATCCTGCGCAACCTGGTCAGCGGCAACACCGAACTGGCGCTGCCGAGCTTGGGGCTCATCGGCAACCCGGCGGCTGTATTCAGCGCCACTGCGCCGGCTGCCGGCGGCAAGCCCGGCGCCATGGCCGACCAGGGATCGAGAAGCACGACAGGTGGCAGCGCCAGCAATGATGTTGGCAGAGGTCCCAACGACAGCGTCAGTGGCAAGCGCAGCACAGGTATCCGACCGTCGATCCAGTCGGACGCTCGCCTGAATGCGATCATCGTCCAGGACGTCCCCGAGCGGCTGCCGATCTACCAACAACTGATCGCCAAGATCGATGTACCGACCTCGCTGATCGAGATCGAGGCGATGATCATCGACGTCAACACCAACCGGCTCGAAGAACTGGGCATCAGCTGGCATGCGGTGGGCCTGTCGGGCGGACTGTCGAGTGGCATGGCCCTGGGCTATGTTGACGCCAACAAGCCCATCGACGGCAACACCTTGTCCTTGTCCGCCGGGCCTTCGGGCACAGGCGCCAACAGCGCGACGATCGTGGCCAACGCGGCGCGCCACTTCGTCTCGCGCCTGCGCATGCTGGAGCAGCAAGGCGATGCCAGCATCCACGCCCGGCCCTCGATCCTGACCACCGAGAACATCGGCGCAGTGATCGACCTGTCGGAGACTTTCTACATCCAAACCACGTCAGAGCGCAGTGCGCTGGTCACACCGATCACTGCCGGCACCACTTTGCGCATAACACCCAGGCTGGAGGGTGCAGGCGATCAAACCATGGTGCGTTTGAATGTCGACATCGAGGATGAGCAGATCCAAGCCTCCTCCACTGCGGGTGGCACGCCCTCAGTGAAGCGCGGCGTGGTCAGTACCGAGGCCAGCGTTCGCAAGGATGAAAGCCTGCTGCTCGGCGGCTACAGCTCGGTGCAGACCATCAAGGGCAAGGTGCCGCTGCTGGGCGACCTGCCGCTGCTCGGGGCGATGTTCTCGGGCACGGCGAATCAGACTCAGCGCCGCGAAAGGCTGTTTCTGATCCGCACCAAGGTGTTGGGGTCGCCGCCGGCATCGGTTGCAGGCGCCGTGGCGCCGGTCTTGCTGCCGACCACAGCGCTGCCAGAGGTCGGTACGCCAGCGCCCGCGCCAGCCGCCGCGCCCAGCCCGGCCTTGGCGGCTGCGACCGCCGAGATCCGCGCCTCCTTGTCTTCAGCGCCCGAGACTGCTGCAACGCCCCCGCCCCCGGCTGCGCCGGCCCTCTCTGCACCGGCGGTGGTGCCAACCAGCGCCGATGCCAAGGGCTCGAGCCCGCGCTTGGATGTCGGAAAATCCAGAGACCGCGATGCACGGCGCATTTTGAGGGCCGAACTCGAGCGCGCAGAACAAGACCTGGCCGCTAGACGCGAGAGACTCAGCGCCGGCTTCGATCCGTCCAACCCGGACGAACGCGCCGCCAACGCGCTGGCCCGCGCAGCAACCGTCAGGGCCCAGTCCGATATCAAGGCGCTGCGGCGCGAGCTCTCGCGACTGCCTGGCGCGGCGGCTGCGCCGCGCTGACGAAACTCAGCACGGACAAATCGGCCTCCCGCGATGGCCCGTGCAGGGCTAAAAGTTCTCTTTCAGCCGAAAGAGCATTGCTGCAATCGATCCGGCTCACCGCTATCAGCGTGCGCCCCTGCGGAGATGCTGGCCGCATCGCAACGCGATGCTGTATCGCGATAGCGCCAAGACACAAGCTTTCAGCGATCTTGTCATCGAGAATGAGTAATAGTCATCTGTTCACCATTCAAGAGGAGTCCCATGTTTCGCACCAGGTTCACTGAAATGTTCGGCGTAGAGCATCCCATCGCGCTAGGCGGCTTGCAATGGGTAGGACGGGCGCCGCTGGTGTCGGCGGTGGCCAACGCCGGCGCGCTCGGGTTCATGACCGCGCTGAGTCACCCGACGCCTGAGGGCCTGGCCAAGGAAATAAAGCTGTGCCAGCAGATGACCGACAAGCCGTTCGGCGTCAACCTCACCATCCTGCCGACGCTGCGCCATACCCCTTACGCCGAGTACCGACAGGCGATCATCGAGTCGGGCGTCAGGATTGTTGAGACCGCCGGCTACAACCCCGAAGAGCACATCATCGAGTTCAAGAAACACGGCGTCAAGATCATCCACAAATGCACGTCGGTGCGCCATGCCGTCAAAGCGCAGAAGGTGGGTGTCGACATGATCTCGATCGACGGCTTCGAATGCGCTGGCCACCCCGGCGAGGACGATGTGCCGGGCCTGGTGCTGATACCTGCGGCCGCCGACAAGGTCACGATCCCGATGATCGCCTCAGGCGGCTTTGCCGACGGTCGCGGCCTGGTCGCAGCCCTCGCGCTAGGCGCTGAGGGCATCAACATGGGCACGCGGTTCCTGTGCACCGTGGAGTCACCGATCCACCAGCGCATCAAGGAGCAGATCGTCGCCAATGACGAACTGGCCACCGACTTGATCATGCGCACGCTGACCAACACCACCCGGGTTGCCAGAAATACAGTGAGCCAGGAAGTGCTGGCGATTGAGAGAAAAGGCGGCGCCACGATCGACGACATCAAGCATCTGGTGGCGGGCGTGCGCGGCGGCACAGTCTACGAAGGCGGCGACCAGAACTCAGGGATCTGGTCGACCGGCATGGTCCAGGGCCTGATCCACGACATCCCGAATTGCGCCGACCTTGTCGCACGCATCATGGCCGAGGCCTCGGAGATCGTCGCCGCGCGCCTGAACAGCATGATGGCCAGACGCGTGCAGTGACCGCTTCTATCAAGGACGAGAGATGCTCATGAAATCGAAGCCAGACATGCTGCGACTGGGAGCGCGCTGGGCGAACGCAGCGCGACTGGCAACGGCCGCAGTGCTCGCGGCGGCCGCCTGCATGTCGGCTAGCGCGCAAGACTTCCCCTCCAAGCCGATCACGCTGGTGGTGCCTTTCGCGCCAGGCGGCGCCACCGACGTCAGCGCCAGGCGCGTGGCCGAGGAGATGCAAAAAACCTTGCGCACCAGCGTGGTCGTCGAAAACAAGCCTGGCGCGGGCAGCATCGTGGCCGCCCACTACGTCGCCAAAGCACCCAAGGACGGCTATGTGCTGTTCTTTGGCGGACCGGCCGTCGTTGCATTGAACCCGCACATCTACAAAAACCTACCTTACAAAGCCAGCGACCTCGCGCCGGTCTCGTCTGTGACCAAGCAGGCCTTCGTGCTCAACGGAGCACCGAGCTTGCCGGTCAAGACGGTGGCCGAGTTGGTGGCCTACGCCAAGCAAAAGCCAGACGGCCTGTCGATCGCCACGTCGGGCACCGGCACCGCCTCGCACATCATCGCCGAGTTGATCGTCCGCAGCTTGGGCATCAAGGCAGTGTTCGTGCCCTACAAGGGCGCTTCGCAGTCGACGCTGGATTTGATCAGCGGGCGCATCGATGTGCAGGTCGACGGTATTTCGACCGCTGTGCCCCTGCACAACGCGGGCAAGACACGCATCATGGCGTCGATGGGGGCTGAGCGCTCGATCATTCCGGATGGCGTGCAGACCTTCGTGGAGGCGGGCTACCCGCAGCTGGTGGCTTATGCAAATTTTGCGGTGATGGCGCCTGCCGGCACTCCGGAGCCGGTGATACGCAAGCTGCACGCTGCGATCGTGGCGGCGTTGGCGGTTCCCAGCCTGGTCGAGAAATGGAAGGCCTCCGGCGAGTTGCCAGACCCATCGGCAAGCCCGGAGGACTTTGCAGCGGCCGTGAAGGCAGACACCAAGCGCTGGGGCGACATCGTCAAGCCGATGAACCTCAGCCTGGACTGAGTCCGTCGAAGCCAGAAAGCGGGTCGACCGGTCAGAGCTGCTGGCTGCACTGGCCCGGTCTGGCCGCAAGACATGAATCGGTGGCGCACAAAAAGGCCTTGCTTGCCGCCCCGAGACCTACCCGAGCTCAGCCCCCGATGGTTCGCTCAGTGGGCCAGTACGGGCGCCTCAGGTCGCGCTTGTTGACCTTGCCCATGGCGTTGCGGCCGATGTCAGCGACCAGGTCATAAGACCTTGGGCATTTGAACCCGGCCAAGTGCTGGCGAGCGAAGGCATCGAGCAACTCAAGCGACGGCGGCCGGACCGGGTCGCGCGCCACGATCAAGGCTTTGACCTCTTCGCCCATCGTGGGATGGGGCACGCCGATCACCGCCAGGTCGGCCACTTCTGGGTGGCGGATCAAGACCTGTTCGGCCTCGGCCGGGTAGATATTCACCCCGCCACTGACGATCATGTCCGAGACACGGTCGGTGATGAAGACATAGCCGTCTTCGTCCACATAGCCCACCTCGCCCAGCGTGAAAACACCAGGGCGCAGGTGCGCAGCGGCGGTTTTCTCCGGGTCGTTGTGGAAGACGATGCCGCGGCCGGTGGTGTCGCGAAAATAGAGCTGGCCCGCGCCGCCCTGCGGCAGTTCAGCGCCATCTTCGTCTATCACCAGCAACTCGAAGGGCGGCAAGGTCTTGCCCACCGACCCGGGTTTGCGAAGCCACTCCAGCGAGGTGATCGTGTTGGTCGTGCCTGACTCGGTGGCACCGTAAGCCTCCAGCAGCACAGGTCCGAACCAGTCGATCATCGCCTGCTTGACATCTCTGGGGCACGCAGCGCCGGTATGGGCCACCGCGATCAAACTCGAAACATCGAATTTCGCCCGCAGCTCAGCTGGCAAGGCCAACAACCGCTGGAAATGGGTCGGCACCATCAGCACGCTGCTGATACGGTGGTGTTCGATGGTCGCCAGCACCGTCTCCGGATCGAAGCGCCTGAGCGTCACCAAGGGCTTGCCACCGCCCAATTGGCGGATCGACCCCAAAGGGCCGGTGTGGTAGAGCGGGCCGACGGCCAGACCGGGACCTGGCGCCGCCAGCGCGACCTGTTCGCGCAGCGCCTGGAAAAATTCGGCGACGGTCGCCGTGGCCGGAAACATATTCGGCGGCGTCACAGCGCCTTTGGGTCGACCGGTGGTGCCTGAGGTGTAGTGCAGGTAGGGGCGTGGGGCTTGATGCGTCGGCGGCTCCACATCCCGGCCGCCCGCCAAGAAGTCTTGCCAGGGTGTCAACCCCGCCGAGTCGGTACGCCAACCGACCACCAGCGGCACGCCGGCCATGGCCGCCGCAGCCAGTCCGACCTGGGCAGTTTCAGGGCCGACGAACAACAAGCGGGCGCCGGAGTTCGTCAGGATGTAGGCAAGCTCTTCGGCCGTGAGGTGGAAGTTGATCGGGATAAAAGAGATCCCGGCATGCAGACCCGCGAGGTAGGCCAGCACCGTCTCAGCGCTGTTGTGGGCAAACACACCGACTCTTTGATCGGGTTGAAGTCCCAGCGCCAGCAAGGCGTTGGTCGAGCGGTTCAGAAGGCCATCGAGTTGACGCCACGAGATCGCGCCTTGCTCGTCAGCCAGGGCCGGGTCATCAGGACAGGTGATTAGTTTCTGGGCAGCAGCAAGCGACATGAGGACAGGTTCCAGCAGCGATTGAACAGGCCCGCGCTCACTGGGCTTGAAGGCCCGAAGCCGCGAACCCAGGGGTGGCAGACTCTTCGCATCATGCCAGCCGTCTCGACTGGCGGTCGGCTGACAACCCTCTGCCAAGGCCTGGCGATGCAAACCCGATTCAGCGGCAATGTCGACGCGTGGCTTGAATCGAGAGCAGCGCCAATAGCTTTTTCAAGCCAGATAGCGCGCTTGAAGATGTGCTTTGAAGTGGGCCGGATTCAAGGTCTCGCCGCTGGCGCGTCGCACCAGTTCGGGCGTTTCCCAGCGCGAACCCTGACTCCAGATTTTACTGTGCAACCAATCGAACACCGGCTGCAGATTGCCCGCTGCGATCTGCCCATCGAGCCCGGGTATCTCGCGACGCATGCTGGCAAACCATTGCGCCGAATACATCGCACCCAGTGTGTAGCAGGGAAAATAGCCGAACAGTCCGGCGCTCCAATGCACATCCTGCATGCAGCCATCGCGGAAATTTCCGCGGGTATCGATGCCGAGCAACTCCAGCATCTTGGCATCCCATAGCGCCGGAATGTCTTCGCATTCGATCTGGCTTTCGATCAACGCGCTCTCGATTTCATAACGCAGAATCACATGGGCGGGATAGGTCACTTCATCGGCGTCGACGCGGATCAACCCTTTGCTGACCTGGGTCAGCAAGCGGTGCAGATTGACCTCCTCGAAGGCGGGCTGATCGCCAAGGTGTTTGACCAGATGCGGTTTCAGCAGCGCAGCAAAAGCCGGATGGCTGCCGAGTTGCATTTCGAAGGACAGGCTTTGGCTTTCATGCAAAGCCATCGACCGGGCCGAAGCCAAGGGCTGACCTAGCCATTCGCGCGGCAGGCCTTGCTCGTAACGACCATGGCCGGTTTCGTGAATAACGCCCATCAGACTGGGCAGAAAACTGTCTTCACGGTAGCGCGTGGTCATTCGCACATCCTCGGGCACGCCGCCGCAAAAAGGATGGGCGCTCTCGTCGAGCCGGCCGGCTTCGAAATCGAATCCCATCAGTCGCATCGCGTCCAGACCCAGTGCGCGCTGACCGGCTTTGGAGAACGGCCCCTGCGGCTGCAAGGTCTGCTGCTGCGCTTGTCTGGCTTGCGCAGCGGTGACCATGTCGGGCAGCCATTGGCGCAGCTCGCCGAAAACCCGATCGACCTCGTTGCTGCGCATGCCGGGCTCGTACTGGTCCATCAAGGCGTCATAGAGTGCTAGCCCGCTGTTGTCTGCGAGATAGCGCGCTTCTTCGCGCGCCAGCCGCACGACCTCGCGCAGATTTTCCAGGTGGCCGGTCCAGTCATCGTCGTCGAGCGATTCGCCCTCGGCCTGGTCGAGCAAGCTTTGCAGCGCAGGCTCGGTGGCGAGTTGATGCAGCAAGCCGCCCATTTCGGCCAACGCCAACGAGCGCGCCTCATTGCCCTTGGCCGGCATGTTGGCCGACTGGTCCCATTGGGCGATTGATTTCAGATGGGAAAGCCGGTACAGGCGTTGATGGCGTTGGTGCAGGTCGGCGTAAGCGCTCATGGGTGATGAAACTCGCTTGAAGTGTGAACCGATATTCTCGCTGCTCGGCGACCGACTCAAGATCACGACCCTCATCAAACAAGATCTGACATGATCGGCTGACTGGTTTAGTCTTGCCTTCAACCGAATCCCCTGCGCTGGAACCCAAGCCATGAAGCTATGCACGCAACAAATGTTACTCCTGGCCACACTCAGCATTGCCTGCGTGCCTCACGCGGCCAGCGCTGGTGCGGCTGGATCCAGCAAACAGTTCGCCGCCTGCATAGACAAGTCCGGCGGCGTCACGAGCAGCACGATCGAGTGCATCGTCACTGAAAACAAGTTGCAGGATGACCGGCTCAACAAAGCCTACAAAGCCCTCAGCGCCGACCTGCAACCCGCCCGCAAGACTCAACTGCTGGAGGCCCAGCGGGCATGGATCAAGTTTCGGGACACCAACTGCAGCTTCTATGCCGACCCCGATGGTGGCTCCATGGCCCGCGTCAGCGCCAATGACTGCGTGATGCGTGCCACAACCGAGCGTGCCCGTGAGCTTGAAGCGCTCAAGCAATGACCAGTGACGCATACTTTGCGTCGCGTCTTGGATGAGCTCTATACACATCGCCTCTTCCAAGCCACCCATGCGGGTTCCATCCGTTGGTGTCGGTTCGTCCTTCCAACCACGACGTCGAGTCGATGCCGACGTCGATACGCGCCATCAACTGCACTGCCGTGCGCCTGGCTTTCGCGCAATCCGGCAGGTACGGATTTCAGATTCGTTCGATGGCGGCCGCGTAACTCGCATGGGCGGCATCGCTGCGCTTGAAGTTCCGCATCATCCACGCCACCACTCCGATCGACCCGTCAGCGGCATCGAAGCGTAGCGTCCCTTCAAGGAGTGGGTACACATGGCTTGCCCGCTCGCTGTTTTTGTCGACGAACCAGATCTTGAAAATCTGACAAATTCATATGTCGAAAATAGGGTAATTGCCTATTTTTTTGGAAATTGCTTGAGGCGACGATGCTCATTGACGTCTGGTGTCGAGGCGCTGTCTAGCTCGACAGCGCAAGCCGGGCAGCGACGGTCGTGAACATGCTCGCTGCGTGTTGAGCCCGCAAAACCAACCTTGAACCAGCAGAGATATCCATGACACCTCGAAATCTCTTCGCCTTGACTGTCTTGTTGCTGGGAGCACTGGCGATCCAGCCGGCGGTCGGACAAAAACAGTCTATCGGCGCGGGTGGGCGGGCTGCGTCGGAACAGAAGTCGGCGTTTCATCCGACCAGGGCGGTCACGATCATCGTGCCTTACAGCGCTGGCGGTGGCACCGATGCCGTTGGGCGCTTGATAGCGAAAGCGCTGGAAGAAATGTGGGGGCAAACAGTCCTCGTCGACAACCGTACCGGCGGCAACGGCTCGATCGGCGCGGGTTTCGTCGCGCGTGCGGCGCCCGACGGGCATACGCTCGTCCTCTCGGTGTCGGGCATTGCGATCAACGCCCACGTCATGAAGCTTCCCTACGACACGGCAACGGCGTTCGCGCCGGTGACGGTGGTGGCCTATCCGGTTGCCACCTTGATCGGTTCGCCGATGCTGCCAGCCAACGATCTGAAAGAGCTCGCCAGCCTCGTCATGAAGGAAGGCCCCGACAAGCGGACTTTTGCGAGTCCGGACCCCGGGACCCGGCTGATCGCCGAGCGCATCTTCGAAAAAGCCGGGATCAAGCTGATCAACATTCCGTACAAGGGCGCCTCGTCGTTCGTCAGCGACATCGCTGCCGGCCGGGTCGACATCGGCATCTCGAGCATCACGTCGGCGCTGCCGCTGATCAAGAGCGGTGCCCTCAAGTCGCTAGGCATCATCGGTGATCGGCGCATCGGCATCCTGCCGCAGGTGGCGACCTTCAAGGAGCAGGGCTTCTCCGGGCTCGAGGAGAACTCCTGGTACGGATTGTTCGCGCCGGCCGCCACCCCTGCGTCGGTCGTCAAAGCCATACAGACCGATATCGCCAGGGCCCTCGCGACAGCCGAGTTCCAGGCCAAGCTGGCCGACTATGGCGCGCTGCCCGGCGGGCAGTCGCCGGCCGAGTTCACCGAACGATTCCAGCGCGACCTCAAGGAGTCGGGCGAAGTGATCCAAAGAATCGGCATGAAACTCGAATAGCCTTTTCAGACACCACGAGACAGAAGCACAGGAGATCGACCATGAGCGCAGCAGCGGCTTTCCGCGACGCGATGAACAAGGGGATGGTCGTGGCGCCCGGCGCCTACGACTGCATGACCTCACGCGCCATTGAGCGGGCGGGCTTCCTCGCCGTCTACATGACCGGCGCCGGCAGCGCCTCCTACCTCGGCTATCCTGATTACGGGCTGCTCACCATGACCGAGATGGCTGAGAACGCTGGCCGCATCGCCGCCTCGGTCAAGCTGCCGGTGATCGCCGACGCCGATACCGGCTTCGGCAACGAGCTCAACGTCATCCGCACCGTGCGCGAGTATGAACGCCGCGGCATTGCCGGCCTGCACATCGAGGACCAGGGATTTCCCAAGAAGTGCGGTCATCTGGACGATAAGGTGATCGTGCCGTTCGAGGATTACATCGCCAAGATCCGTGCGGCGGTGAGCGCCAAAACCGACCCGGACTTTCTGGTGATCGCGCGCACCGACGCCCGCGCGCCGCTAGGCTTCGAGGAAGCGATCCTTCGCGCCAATGCCGCCATCGAGGCCGGGGCCGACATGGCTTTTGTCGAAGCGCCGCAGACGCTAGACGAAGTCCAGGCGGTGCCGCGTCTGGTCAAGGGACCGTGCATGCTGAACATGGTGTGGCGCGGCAAGACACCCGATGTCTCGCTGCTGGACGCCGAGAGCATGGGCTACAAGTTCGCCATCCTGCCGGGCATGCTGTTCCAAGAGGCGTTGGGCGCTTGCGACAGCATGCTTGCCGAGGTGCGCGCCAGCGGCCGGCATCCCCCGCCCAAGCTCGACATCACGCCGCAACAAGGCTTCCAACGAGCCGGTGCCGACGAATGGGACCGCTACAGAACGCAGTTCCGAACACCCGCGACGCAGGCCACCGACTAGCAGCACAAGATGACACACACCAGTGCCAGGAGCAACCCTATGAGTGTGACGAAGGCTTTTCACGATGCGATGAAGGCAGGCATGGTTGTGGCCCCCGGCGCCTATGACTGCTTGACCGCGCGATCAATCGAACGGGCGGGCTTCTCCGCCGTCTACATGACCGGCGGCGGCACCGCCGCAAGCATGGGCTATCCCGACTACGGGCTGCTCACCATGACCGAGATGGCGGACAACGCTGGCCGCATCGCCGCATCGGTCAAGTTGCCGGTGATCGCCGACGCCGATACCGGCTACGGCAACGAGCTCAACGTGATCCGCACCGTGCGCGAGTATGAGCGCCGCGGTGTCGCCGGCCTGCACATCGAGGACCAGGGATTCCCCAAAAAGTGCGGCCACCTGGAAGACAAGACGATCGTGTCGATTGAGGACTATGTCGCGAAAATCCGCGCGGCGGTCAGCGCCAAGACCGACCCGAACTTCATGGTGATCGCGCGCACCGACTCGCGCGCATCGCTAGGCTTCGACGAGGCGATCCGGCGTGCCAATGCCGCCATCGACGCTGGCGCTGACATGGCTTTCGTCGAGGCGCCGCAGACGCTCGACGAGGTCAAGGCGGTGCCGCGCCTGGTCAAAGGGCCTTGCATGCTGAACATGGTGTGGCGCGGCAAGACGCCAGACATGGCGCTGTCCGAGGTGGAGGGCCTGGGCTACAAGCTCACGATCCTGCCCGCCGTGCTGTCGCGTTCGGTGCTTGGCGCCTGCGAGATCGCGCTCGCCAAGCTGAAGCAGCAGGGCCGCCATCCAATGCCGACGGCGGACATCACCCCGCAGCAGGCTTTCCAGCTCGCCGGCGCCGACGAGTGGGACCGCTACCGGACCCAGTTCCGCTAAGCGCCCCAGCAGACGACGAAGTAGACACCGCAACACGCATTGAAACAAGGAAGTAGAAGATGAAATACGACGTGATTTCGGCCGATGGCCATATCGATCTGATCTGGCTGCCGACGGACCTGTTCACCGCCAACGCCTCGGCGAAGTTCAAGGATCGCATGCCCTATGTCGAGAGCGGCCCCGATGGTCCGCGCTGGATCAGCAAGAACGGCGCGCAGTTCGGCCTGGTCAACGGCATGGGATCAGCGGGCCGCAAATACGTTCCTGGCGAGATTCACCGATCAGACCGCATGGCCTCGACCGGCCTTTTCGAGGACGGCAAGAAGGGTATCCGCCGACTGACCGATCCCAGGCTACGGCTGAAGGACCAAGATCTCGACGGTGTCCAGGCCGAGGTGCTTTACGGTGTGCTCGGATCGAGCGGGCGCCTGAACGACGGTGACGCGGCCTGCGAGATGCTCAGAATCTACAACGACTGGCTGCACGACTTCTGCAGCCATGATCCGCAACGCCTGATAGGCCTGGCCAACGTGCCCAGCCACGACATCAATGCAGCGGTGGCCGAGGTCAAACGGGCGGCCGATCGCGGCGTGCGGGGCATCGACGTTGCCAATCGTCCCGACATGATCCCGCTGTACGACGAGTTCTACGAGCCGCTGTGGCAGATCGCGCACGAAACCAAGATGCCGGTGCACTTCCACACCATCGGCGGGCGCTCGCCTGACTACACCAAGATGACGCCGAAGGTCGCGCGCCGCGCGTTCGCCACGCACATCACGGGCTTTCAGATGCACATGAGTTACATGCTGATCCAGCTGCTGTACAGCGGTGCGCTGGAGCGCTATCCCGACCTCAAGGTGGTGATCGGCGAGGCGGGTCTGGGCTGGATTCCCTATGTGCTCGAGCACATGGACATGGAATGGGAAGACCAGTTCAAGGACCTCGACCTCAAGATGAAACCCAGCGAGTACTGGCACCGCCAATGCTATGCGACCTACCAGACCGACCTGGTCGGCATCAAACTGCTGAAGGAACTGGGCGAGGACAACGTGATGTGGGGCTCCGACTATCCGCATCCCGACGGCATCTGGCCCGACTCGCTCGACTTCATCAAGCGCGAACTCAACGACGTGGCACCGGCAACCCGCCGCAAGCTGATCTGCGGCAACGCCGCCAAGCTCTATCGCCTGACCTGACAGCGCTGGCTGCTCGCAAACGACCGGCGAGGCGCACCTAGAAGTCCTTGCCGACGATCTTGCCCGGGCTCATGAACACGCCCATCAACCTGGGAATGAGAGCCATACTTCACATTCTGATCCAGGCTCAGCACCTCTTCGTCATGTCCGTTCTTCTGGCTTGAATTGATTCACTCAGCAAGAGATACGTTTTTAGGGGGCAAGGTCAATTGCTAGCGATGGCCGAAGAGGCGCCGGGCGTGCTCAGGGCGATGGGGCATCACAGCATCGCTCTCGCGCAAAAGACCCAGGAGCCGGTTGCACGCGAGTAGTTTCGGCATTGTGCCGACGAATGCGCACTGGCGAGATTCCAACGGATTCGAAAGCGACTACCAGATCACCTTGAAGATGCGATCCGCAGGTCGTTAGATTAGATGCAGATGTTCCGAAGAGATCAGCGGCCCGAGATCCAAGGATCTGACACCAGAGCAGCGCGAGATGGACCGGGAAGCTCGGCTCACGATCAGCGCAGAGCTGGGGCATGAGAGGGAGCAGATCACGGCGGTGTGTTTAGGTCGGTAGTCGCCGATATTGGCGCCGGTCGGGATCTACCGGCCTACTAACTTCTTGGCATCTGCCAAGCAGGAATGCTCGAACGCCAGCTTGAACTCGTCAAGTTCGAGCGTCGTCATTCCGACATCTGCAGACCGACCCACTGCGCGCCACTGTCCAACGGCTTCAACGACCTGGCGCACGACGGCCAACGACTGTTCAGCAGTCAGCGCGAACTGTGAGGCTTTCCCCATCAATTGGGCCATGCTTGTGATGGGGCCCGTGTCTTCGCTTAACCATGTTTTGGATTCACGGTCTTTGTCCGGCATCGGATTGACGTCGAACGCCGGCGACAGCTGCCATTGATTGCCGCCCATGTAAAGGAATCCGATGTTTTGCAGGTGGTCGTCGACGTTGGTGATCAGGTGGTTAAACACCAGACGGCGCCACAGCTCTCGAGCGTCGTCCACATAGTTCGCGCAGACCCCTTTCATCACCGCGAGCACCTCGGTGTAAGCGTGGTCAGCTTGTCGACTCGCCTGGAGCAGCGTAACGCCTGAAATGTAGGGGATACGCGTATTCTCAGGCGCACGGTCGAATCGGCGGATGACCGCTACAGGGGTGTCTTGCACAACAGCCACATGGGCATGCGCAGCGTCGATACCCGCCAAGCTCCCCAGCTTGAGCGCAAGGACCTCCGCACGCGTCACACTTCGCTCGTCCTTGATGCTCGGGAACTTACCCAGCGCCAAGAGCCCATCCTGGTCCAGGATGCTGCATTTCGGGCGCACGCCTCCGAGGGAGGTACCCTTGCCTCGCAGATAGGCCAAATCCTTGGCTGTTTCCTTGCCCAGTTCGACCGCTCGTGAGGCCGAAATCATCTTCTCGAGCTCAAGCAATGGCGTTGTCGCACGCCGGCCGGCAGGTACGGACTCCAAATAAGCGCCATGCCTATCGCGCAAGCGCAAAGCGCCCATGCGGCTGAAGTCATCGACCGCGCAAAGGTAATCGAGCTCGGTCAGCGCGCCCAGCGTTGGGTCATCCTCGCGGCGCTTGGCATGCGCGCGGGCGACGACACGGCGGCCCCAGGCATCCGGCTCGGTGTCCCCTAGCGCGAGAAAGAACAACGAGTCCTCCCTGGTCGCGGCCTTGCGGGTCTGGTACCCCGGCGCAGCCATGAGGTCCGGTGATATGTTGAACGTGTCCTTGTTGTCCAGCCAATCCTGAAAGTAGGCGAACTGCGTGAACACTCGAGGCCCGTTGCGCACAAACACGAGTTTGCCGACGGACGTGCCTACCTTGCCCAGGCACACATCCAGTTCGGTCTTCATGTTTTGTGCCGTGACACCTGCTCGCGTCGCCATGTCGTGCCAACCCTTCAAAATGCTTTGGGCACCTTACGGCGTTTGCTGTAGACCCGAGTGGGTAGTTCTGCATCCATCAGCGCGAGGCCTACAGAATCAGTCGGCGTGTCGAGAAGCAAGCGCAGTTTCTCAAGTTCCCCAAAGACCTGAAGAGCGCTGCCCAGGTAGGTGAGCGCCGTTCCAGAATGCCCGTCCTCCAGCCGACGTACCGTGCTGACCGAAACGCCCATGCGGGACGCCAAGTCGGCTTGAGACATACCCCGCCGCCGGCGCGCGAGCTCGATGTTCTGGCCTAAGGCCTTGAGAGCTCGGTCTACGGGGATGTTGGCAGCAGTAGCCATGTTAAACAGATCTCATGAGAACGATTGTATATCACAAGCGATCTAATTAGAACAATTACGGCAGACTGACGATCATCTTGCAGGAGTCGCATAGGCAAGCAGGCTCACCCGCCGTAAGCGCTCTGAAAAAAGCACTTACGTGTCGGCGCCACGGCAGTACGGGCTCTGGCTCGAACGTCGAGACGCACGACCGCCGGCGGCAGACGCCGCAGCTCAGGTAGGCTTGCGCGGATGACGTCGCCGACACCGCCCCCACCAACTTGGCTGAAGACGGCTCGCGAGCAATGGATCTGGCGCGGCCTTTCAAGGGTGAAGTGGGCAGCGAAAACTGGTGAGAGTGGGCGTCAGCCGCCGTCGTACAGGTCGAATGGCAGGTTCGTGGCGCCGAGTCGTGCTCACGATGTCGGCCATGAAGAGTCGTTCGCGACGGGCGGCTTACCGGAGACGCCTACTCCGTCGTTGTGCCGTCAAGACAACAGCCACCTTCCGCGATCGAAATGTCGAATAACGGCCGCTGACGACTACTCCCAAGCCGTATCGGGGTACAGGTGCCGTACCAACTCCATTGCGTAGTGCAGCACCCGACCGACCACAACCAAGCCGGGCTCCAAGCGGTAGACAAGAAAGTGACGTGGTTGGCGAACGATCCCCACACCTGGATTCACGTGCTCCCGGCTCAGTCGCAGATGCCAAGATCGAACATGTGCGCCGAGTTCGGGCCGCGCGAGACTGCCGGGTCTGTCGGGGTGGCGTGCCACGTCGCGCAGCGCGGCGACGATCAGGCTCTCGTAGCGCAGTCGGGCGACCTCACCGAACTGTTCGTCTGTCCACGCGAGGATGTCGAGGACATCCCCCTGAGCGGCTTCCGACAGCCGATAGCGAAACATCAACTCGCCGTCTTGGCAGCCTGCCCAGCGCGGCGACCTAGTTGTCCAATGAAGTCTTCGAGTTGATCATCGGCAACATCCGCATACCGCCCTGCAGACACATCCGCCCAGCCCTGGCGGGCTGCTTGCTTCAAGGCCTTGAGCTTGGCATCCTCGCGGCGCTCGCGCTCCGCGATGAGGCGCAGCCCTTCTCGCAGCACCTCGCTGGCGTTCTGGTAGCGACCGGACTGCACCAGGGTTTCAACCAATTGATGCTGATGTTCACTCAGAACGACGTTGCGGGTGGGCATGTTGCGGGACTCCAAATAGGGCGAGCAGCAAGCCCGCTTGGTCACCATTGGCATATTATGCCAACATGGCCCGAAGCGCTGGAACGGTGAGCTTCCAACGGCAGCCCGGCATCGACGTCGAGCTGGTGGCATCAAACCAGCTCACCAACCTGCTGCGCCGCGAAGCCGACATCGCCGTACGCATGGTGCGGCCGCTGCAGGGCTCGCTGGTGGCGCGCAAGCTGGCGGACATCCCCATCGTCGCCGCCGCGCACGAGAGCTACCTGGCGCGCGCCAGCACGCCGCGCCGGCATGAAGACCTGCTCGGACACCGCCTGATCGGCCACGACCGCGACGAGACCATCGTGCGCGGCTTCGCGGGCATTGGCCTGGTGCTGGCACGCGAGCGCTTTGCGTTGCGTACCGACGAGCAGGTGGCTTATGGCCGGCTCGCCGCCGCCGGTGCAGGCATCGGCTTCGTGGCGCGCTACAACATCGACCACTGGCCCGGGGTGGGGTGCTGCCGCAACTGCAGATCCCGCCACTGCCCTGCTGGCTAGCTGTGCATCTAGAGATTCGCGGCAACCTCCTGGTGCGGCGGGTGTACGACTTTCTCGCCGAGGCAATCCCTGCGGCGGTGGCTGGCCCGACAGGCGGCTGAGCCGACACCACGATGCGCCGCTACAGGGCCCCGGACTCGCTACTGCGGTTCCTGCAAACGCTGTAACTATGTGCAGAAATCGCCGGCTTGAATGGCTCCCTGCTGCAGGGACCTGGGCCGGCCATGCCGAGGCCCCTGGGCATAGTCGGGACATAGGCATAGGGGTCGAATGCCGCTGGTCACCGGGAACTGGGGCTGTCGTTCGGCCAGCATCAGGCCTACCTCCGCCACCGGCAGCAACCCCACCCATGTGTTGCGTGAAAGATCAGCGAAAGCATCGGCAAGGGCTCGCGCCGGGGACACTACCGTGTAGCTCGCACTAGCGCTGCCCCAGGCAGCGAGGTGCGACCATTGGTTTAACCTGCGTCCAGCGACCGGTGGACTCGGTCCAGGTTGACCCGTGTAGCTGCACCGACCTTACCCATGGACTCATCGACCCTGACACCGCACGCACCACCCACCCTGCCAGGTCCACAGTTGCCGCGGCTCTACACCTTTCGCCGCTGCCCGTACGCCATGCGCGCAAGGATGGCGCTGCTGCAGGCAGGGCGGGCCTTCGAGGCGGTGGAGGTCAGCTTGCGAGATAAGCCAGCAAGCTTGCTGGCCTTGTCGCCCAAGGCTACGGTACCCGTGCTGCAGTTGCCCGATGGCAGCGTGATCGAGGAGAGTTGGGACATTCTGCGCTGGGCACTGGCCGCGCCCGATGCGCAGGGCTGGTGGGCGCGGGCGCAGTCGCCTGCCAACCTGGACTTGGTGCAACGCAACGACGGCGACTTCAAGCGTCACCTGGACCGCTGGAAGTACCCCCAGCGCTACGCGAGTGGGTCCCTCACGCCAGACGCACACCGCGACAGCGCGCTGGATGTGCTGCTACAACCACTAGAGGCTCGGCTGCACGATGCGCCCTATCTGGGCGGCGCCACGCCCTGCGCCACCGACTTGGCAGTGATGCCCTTTGTCCGCCAGTTCGCCTCGGTGGACCCGGGATGGTTTGCAACGCAGAACCTGCGATCGGTACGGGTCTGGCTGGAGAACTGGCTCGTCAGCCCGCTGTTTGTGACATGCATGTACAAGTTGCCCGCGCAAGCTGCGATTCGCTTTCCGTCGCTCTAAGACTCGCTTGGCTGTCGATCAGATCTCGATCTGAGCTCGTTCTGGTCCTGGCGGCGGCGCCCTGAAAACGCGGCACGCGACCGGCAGCACCAGGCTTTGCCGAGCCGCAGCGCTCATCTTGACCCTGATGCCGGGGCAGAGGGGTTGGCACCGCCAGCCCATGAACGAGCGGTTGGCGAAGTCAGAGAATGAAATCCCCGGCTGTGGTGCAGCGCGTCGTCACGCATCAGCTGTTGAGCCACGCCGGTCTCAAGTCCGACAAAGGCCATGCGGCCCAGTCATGCTGATTCAGCGTTTCGGGTCCGCCGCCAACCTCAGTTGGCCGATGTTTCAGCGGTGAGCATCATGGCCGGTTAGAGTCGCCATTTCAGGAGGACACCGAATGGCGAGACTTGATGACATACCGGAACCCACACGAACCACAGTCGCGAACCTGCCCTGCACGGCGTTCGAGACGACGCCCTTCGTCTCGGGACCAAAACTGTCCGAACGCCGTGTGGCGATCGTCAGCAGCGCTGCCCTGATCCGTCGCGGCGACGCGCCGTTTCCGGTCGGCTCCGGCGAATACCGTGCCGTGCCGGCGAGCTGGAACAGCGCCGACATCCTCATGAGCCACGTCTCGATCAACTTCGATCGCGCCGGATTTCA
>RGQD01000220.1 GCA_010030205.1 Betaproteobacteria bacterium | reverse complement strand
CCCAAGCCATCGATGTCGGCCAAGGTGTTGGCCGCCGCCAGCGTCTGGCCCTGGGTTGCGACACCAGTGATCGCCACGGCACCCGTGGGAGCGTCGTTGACGTTAGCCACCGGGGTCGATGCAGCGCTGCCTACCGACTCGACAGTTCCGTGACCATCGGTGTAGCCCGCAGCGACAGTGATCGCTTTGCCCACCTGGGCCTCGGTCAGCACCAGCGTGATTGAGGTCGCGTTGGCTATATTGCTGCCGTCAGCCTTCCACTGATAACTGATCGCGCCCAAGCCATCGATGTCGGCCAGCGTATTGGCCGCCGTCAGCGTCTGGCCTTGCAACGCTTGGCCTGTGACGCTCACAGCGCCTGTGGGCTTGGCATTGACATAGGCAGCGGTCGTGAAGTTGTAGCTGCTCGTGCCGGCATAAGCGTTGCCCGCCAGATCCTTGACCGACCCGGCAGAAAATTCGACCGAATAGGCCGTGCCGTAGCCCAGGTCAGCCGTCGGATTGAGGCTTAGCGTGCCGCCCGAGATCGTCAGATTGGTGCTGGTGGCCGCGTCGTAGATCGCCACCGTCGCCCCGGCTGCGGTCTTGAGCACGATGCTGCCGATGCCTCTGGCGATCGCCTCGCTGAAGTTCAGCACGATGTCGCTGCCAACAGCCACGCCGAGCGCCTCGTCGCTGGGACTGAAGCTCGTCGCAGTAGGCGGTGTGGTGTCCGAGACCGTCAGCGCAAATGCGACACCGCCAAACGAGACGAACTCGATATTGCGCAGCGTGTCGGTGCCCTCGGAACCACCGCTGACCGTGTAGCCGCCCGCAATCGGCGCGATCGTGTAGTCGGACTTCAGACCGCTGTAACTCGCCGTGTCGATGCCCGAACCACCATCCAGCGTGTCGTCGCCCGCGGCGCCATACAAGGTGTCGTCACCCAGGCCACCCGTGATCGTGTTGGCCGCGGCATTGCCGTACAGACTGTCGTTGCCGGCGCCACCGACCAGGTTCTCGATCACGCTGCCGAAGTTCACCGTCACCTGGCCGGCCGACGTGATCGTCGCAGCCTTGCTGCCGACATAGCCCCAATAGCCAGGCTCGAGATAGAGCGTCACCGGTTGCGACAGCGTGCTCGCGCTGAGTGTGTCCTTGCCCGCGCCGTCCCAGATGAAATTGTCGGCGCTTGCGCTGACGGTGTAGCTGTCATCGCCGGTGCGAGCCGTCGTGCTGGGGCCGTAGAGGTACTGAAGCGCCGCGATGTCCAACGGACTGTAGACCGCGTGGTACTGGGCTGGGTCGCGGGTGTAGGACATCTGCGTCCAGGCTGTGATGTTCTCGGAAGCCGGCAGGTAAGGTGCCTCATTCACATCGCTCTGAAACGGGTGTTTCAGTCCCATCGCGTGGCCAAGCTCATGGATCACCGTGCCTGCCGCGTAGCTACCATCGACCGGCGCGAGATTGTCTGGACTCCCACGATCGAGGAACACGTCACTGCCAAGGGCCGCGCCAGAAGGAAGATAGGCGTAGCCTGCGCTGTCGGCTTGCGTGTTGTTGGCAAAGGCGATGGTGTTCAAGGCCGACACGGTGTCGGCCTTGGCAAAACGCAGGTCGATCACCGTCGACACATAGTTCATCGCCTGCACAGAAAACGCTATTTGCTGCTCGTTGAAAGGCAGGTAACCCAAAGCATGCTCTGGGTCTGTGTCGTAGGCCGGCAATGCGCCAGGGTAGAAATAGAAAAAAGTCTTGTCCGGGCCCAGCAGGGCGGCGAATTGAGCGCCATCACCGCCCAACAATGTATCAAGCCAATACGGCAGCGCCAGTGCACCGTTGGCATAGCTGACGGTCTCGATGCTCCGCGGCAATTTGACGAAGCTCGTGCTGACGATCGCGGTGTCGTTGCCGCCAGTGTCAGAGAGCTTGAAATCGCGGCTGGCAATCATGTAGACATCATCGCCATCGCCACCCGAGAGCAGATCAGTGCCGGTTCCTCCTGACAGCGTGTCGTTGCCAGCCTCACCATAAAGGGAGTCATTGCCGGGTCCTCCCCGGACAGCGAATCGTTGCCGTCACCACCCAGCAGCGTGTCGTTGCCCAGACCGCCCGTCAGCGAGTCGTTGCCGGCACCACCGTCCAGACTGTCGCTGCCCGTGCTGGTGTAGGTAGACAGCTTGTCGTCACCGGCACCGCCCAGCAACGTGTCGTTGCCCGAGCTCTGGTCCCACAACTCATCGTTGCCATCGCCGCCGACCAGGCTGTCGTTGCCATCGCCGCCGTAAAGCGTGTCGTTGCCGGCACCGCCGTCGAGGCTGTCGTCGCCTTCGTCGCCCGTGAGCTGGTCATTGCCAGCGCCTCCCAAAATCGAATCGTTGCCTGCATAGCCCTCCAGCCAAGGGTCATCGCCATCGCCGCCGTCCAAGGTGTCGTTCTGGGTGCCACCCAACAGAGTGTCCTGGCCTGCACCGCCCTGCAACAAGCTGCCACCAGGCTCGTTGTACTTGCTGAGGTAGTCGTTGCCATCCCCTCCGACCAGCGTGTCGTTGCCAGCGAGACCATACAGAGAGTCATCGCCGGCCAAGCCGGTCAGGCTGTCGTTGCCAGAACCACCATAAAGTGGATCGTTGCCGGCGGTTCCCGTTAAAACTGTCATGGTTTCACCGACTTTTCGCAGTAGAGCGCCGAGGATATGACAAATGACGGCGCTTCGCACTCGATCGCACCGAGCACCGGCAAGCCGCCTTGTCCCACCGATGACACCCCGGCGCGGGTTTGCCGGCTTTCGCGCCGGTCCAAGCCAAGGCATGATGCGGGTACGATGAATCTTCCGCTGTCCTGGGTGACGCTCGGCCAGCGTGCCGCGCTTTGGAGCCCCACCACCCGCGGCCTGCTGTGGACCGGCGCCGCCGGGCTGATCTTCAGCCTGCTCAACGCTTTTCTGCGCTCGCTGACGCTACAGCTAGACCCGTTCCAGGCCCAGTTCCTGCGCTACCTGGCGGGCCTGCTGGTGATGCTGCCGGTGATGTGGCACCACGGCTTTCGCGGCTACTGGCCACGCCAGGTTGGCGGTCAATTCACCCGTGGCGCGGTGCACACGCTAGGGCTGTGCCTGTGGTTCACCGCATTGCCAGGCATCCCGCTGGCCGACATGACGGCCATCGGCTTCACCGGCCCGATCTTCATCATGATCGGCGCCTACGTGTTCTTCAAGGAGCCGATGCGTTGGTCACGCTGGCTGGCGATTGCGATCGGCTTTGCCGGGGTGATGATCGTCGTCGGGCCCAAGCTCTCGGGCACCGGCGGGCGCTACCACTTGCTGATGCTGGCTGCAGCGCCGGTGTTCGCGGGATCGTTCCTGCTGACCAAGGCGCTGACACGCTATGAGTCGCCCGGTGTGATCGTGGCCTGGCAGTCGATCACGGTGTCGATCTTCAGCCTGCCCTTGGCGCTGCTGCATTGGCAATGGCCGGGACCTTGGCAATGGGCAACGATCGTGCTGTGCGGCGTGCTGGGCAGCGCAGGCCACTACAGCCTGACGCGCTCGTTCATAGCGGCCGACATCTCGGCGACGCAATCGGCAAAGTTCCTCGACCTGGTGTGGTCGGCGGCGATGGGCTGGCTGCTTTTCAGCGATGTGCCCAGCCACTCCACGCTGGTCGGCGGCACGGTGATCTGCGCAGCGACACTCTGGGTCGCCAGGCGCGAGGCGCGAGCGAACGGGCGCGAAGCCGCTGCGGCTGCACAGGCAAACGCTGGCTGAGCGCCGTCAGGATTCATCGGCACCGCGCCAAATTCAACAACCCAGCTCTCGATCCAAGCCTGCCGTGACCACTGCCCACCCTGACCTCGTGCACGCGCTGCGCGGCGACACGATCGAATCCTTCCACCGCGGCTCGCTGGCCATTGTCGATGCCGACGGCGCGCTGCTGCAGTCGCTGGGCGATGTGGACAGGCCGATCTTCCCGCGCTCGGCCTGCAAGGTCTTGCAGGCCTTGCCGCTGGTGGCCAGCGGCGCTGCCGATGCGTTAGGCCTGATCGACGAGGAGCTGGCGCTGGCCTGCGCCTCGCACGGCGGCGAGCCACGGCACACTGCGACCGCGCTGGCGATGCTGGCCAAGGCTGGGCTCGCCGAAGGCGCGCTCGAATGCGGCGTGCAGTGGCCCAGCTTCGACGGCGCACTGAAAGCACTGGCACGAGAAGGCCGCAACCCAGGGCCACTGAACAACAACTGCTCGGGCAAGCATTCGGGCTTCGTCTGCGTCGGCTGCCTGATGGCGCGTGCCGCAGGCCGCGACCCCGCCGAGTTCGTCCGCGGCTACGTCAGGCCCGACCACCCGGTGATGCGCGAGGTCAGCGCCGCATTGGCAGCGGCCACCGGCTGCGACCTGAGTCGCGCGCCGGCAGGCACCGACGGCTGCTCGATCCCGACCTTCGCGATCCCGCTGCGCCAACTGGCACATGGCTTCGCCCGCATCGCCACCGGCGTCGGGCTGTCGCCAGGCCATGCTCAAGCCGCCAAGCGGCTGCGCCAGGCGGTGGCCAACGCGCCGTACTTCGTCGCTGGCAGCGGCCGCTTCGACACCCGGGTGATGGAGCGCTTGGGCGAGCGCGTGTTCTGCAAGGTCGGCGCCGAAGGGGTGTACTGCGCCGCGTTGCCAGAGGCCGGGCTGGGCGTCGCGATCAAGCTCGACGACGGCAACAACGCCCGCGCTGCCGAGGTGGTGATGGCTGCGGTAATCGAAGCCCGGGTCCGACTGCTTGATGATGAACAAATCTTCATGCGGAGTTTCAGCGACCTGGCGCTGCGCAACTGGAACGGCATCGAGGTGGGCCGGCTGCAGGCCAGCGCAGGGCTGCGCTCGGCGCTGGCGAGCTGAAGCCGCCGAAGCTAGCTCTAGGCGCAGGTCCATCAATGCCGCCATCAGCCCGGGCCAGGCCTGTCGCAGCTGGGACAAACCCGCATTGACTCGCCGTGCTAAAAACTCAGGCGCTGCGCAAATTTGCGCCACATGTAGCCGCTTGGCCGTCCCGAGGCGGTGATGGCAACCGGCCCCGAACGACAATCCTGCAGTCAAGGTCGAGCCGACGCCGACCGCGTCTAGGGACAAACAAGGAAACACCATGGACCTGAACTTCACCCCGGAAGAACTGGCTTTTCGCGCCGAAATCCGGCAATGGGTGGCCGCGAACCTGCCCAAGGACATCAGCCACAAGGTGCTCAATGCGCTGCGCCTGTCGTACGACGACATGCAGCGCTGGCACAAGATCCTGGGCGCCAAAGGCTGGCTGGGCTACCACTGGCCAACGCAGTTTGGCGGCCCTGGCTGGACCGCTGTGCAACGCCACCTGTTCGAGGAAGAGTGCGCGCTGGCCGGATCGCCGCGGATCATGCCCTTCGGACCGGTGATGGTCGCGCCAGTGATCATGGCTTTCGGCACACCCGAGCAGCAACAGCGCTTCCTGCCTGGCATCGCGTCCGGCGAGGTCTGGTGGAGCCAGGGCTACAGCGAGCCGGGGTCGGGTTCTGACCTGGCGTCGCTGAAGACCCGCGCGATCAGGGACGGCGACAAGTTCATCGTCAACGGCCAGAAGACCTGGACCACGATGGGCCAGTACGGCAAGTGGATCTTCTGCCTGGTCCGCACCAGCACCGAGGGCAAGCCGCAGACCGGCATCAGCTTCCTGCTGATCGACATGAAGAGCCCAGGCATCACGGTGCGGCCGATCATCACCTTGGATGGCGAACATGAAGTCAACGAGGTCTGGTTCGACAATGTCGAAGTGCCGGCCAACAACCTGGTTGGCGAAGAGAACAAGGGCTGGACTTATGCCAAGTTCCTGCTCTCGCATGAGCGCACCGGCATCGCCGATGTCAACCGTGCCAAACGCGAGTTGGAGCGGGTCAAGCGCATCGCCTGCGCCGAAGGCGTCTATGACGACGCCCGATTCCGCGACCAGGTGGCCGCGCTCGAGGTCGACATCGTCGCACTGGAGATGATGGTGCTGCGGGTGCTGTCGGCCGAGAAGAACGGCGGACAGTCGCTCGACGTCGCCGGCTTGCTCAAGATCCGCGGCAGCGAGATCCAGCAGCGCTATGCCGAGCTGATGATGCTGGCCGCAGGACCGGCGGCGCTGCCGTTCCGGCACGAGGCGATGGAAGCCGGTTGGCAAGGCGACTTCGACGGCGCCGCCGAATGCGCGCCGCTGGGAGGCACTTACTTCAACATGCGCAAGACGACGATCTACGGTGGCAGCAACGAGGTCCAACGCAACATCGTCTCGCAAACATTGCTGGGAGCCTGAAATGGACTTCAATTTCTCCGACGACCAGAATTCCCTGCGCGAGGCCGTGGCCCGCTGGGTTGAAAAAGGCTTCGATTTCCCGCGGCGCCACGCGCTGGCCAAGGCCGGCGGCAAGACCCGCGAGGTCTACAGCGAACTCGCCGAGCTCGGCCTGACCGGCTTGGCCGTGCCAGAGACGCACGGCGGCATGGGCTTGGGCGCAACCGAGGCGATGGTGGTGATGGAAGAGCTGGGCCGCGGTTTGGTCAACGCGCCCTTCGTCGCCGCTGCGCTGGTCGTGCCCGCGCTGCTGTCAGCCGCGCCAGCAGTGGTGCAAGCCGCCTGGTACCCCAAGATCGCTTCGGCCGAAGCGCTGGTGGTGCCGGCGTTGCAAGAGCGCGGCGCACGCTACCAACTCAGCCATGTGACGACCCGAGCCACCGAATCGGCTGGCCGTTGGACGCTCAACGGCCACAAGACCGTGGTGCCTGCCGCTGACGAGGCCGACGCATTCATCGTCGTCGCACGCATCGCCGGCGGCGCTGATGAGCTGTCCGGCATCGGCCTGTTCCTGGTCGAAAAAGGCGCTGCGGGGGTCACAGCCACCGGCTACCCGACCCAGGACGGTGGCCGCGCAGGCGAGCTGATGCTGGCCAATGCCGGCGCCACGCTGATCAGCGCCGATGCCTACGCGCTGCTGGAGCAGGCGGTCGATGTGGGCATCGCCGCGACCTGCGCCGAGGGCGTGGGGCTGATGGACAAGCTGCTCGCGATCACGGTCGAGTACATGAACACCCGCAAGCAGTTCGGCAACACGCTGGCGAACTTCCAGGCGCTGCGCCACCGGATTGCCGACGTCAAGATGCAGGCCGAACTCGGCCGCTCGATGAGCTTTTTTGCCAGCCTCAAGCTCGGCGACGCGCCAGACCAGCGCCGCCGCGCGATCAGCCAGGCCAAGGTACAACTGGGCAACAGCATGCGCTATGTCGGCCAGCAATGCACCCAGATTCACGGCGGCATCGGCGTGACCGACGAGTACATCAGCAGCCACTACTTCAAGCGCTTGACCATGCTCGAGATGGCCTATGGCGACACGATGCACCACCTGGGTGAAGTGTCGTCGCGGATGCAGGACACAGCCGGCGTCTTCGCCTGAAGCGCGCGGTGCAAGCCAGCGATCGCCGCGCAGCGGGCGCGCACAGCGCGTAGTTGGTCGCCCCATGTTCCCAGGCGCCATCACCGACATCGCCGGGCTGAGGGTCGGTCATTTCACCGACCCGCGTCGCCCAACCGGCTGCACCGTGCTGCTGTGCGAGCAAGGCGTGGTGGCAGGGGTGGATGTGCGCGGCGCCGCACCTGGCACGCGTGAGACCGACCTGCTGCACCCGCTCGCCACGATCGAGGTGGTGCATGCGCTGCTGCTGACCGGCGGCAGCGCATTCGGCCTGGCCGCTGCCGATGGCGTGATGCGTTGGCTGGAGGACAGAGGACACGGCGTGCAGGTTGGCGCCGCGCGCGTCCCGATCGTGCCAGCGGCGGTGCTGTTCGACCTC